>DFOK01000119.1 GCA_002376715.1 Bacteroidales bacterium UBA3543
GAATTGTTTCATATATTGTCATTCGTGAAGAGGTGCTGATGCCAATGAATTATAGAGTAAATAGAATAATAGACCTATTTGGCAATAAACAAGGGGTGGTTAATTTATTAAATCAGGCTATTAAATACTCAGTGTTTAATAATTCAATCTACATTGATTTTTCAAAATATGGATTGTTATATGAAGAAGAACTTGTAAGGGTAGGTTTTGATAAATTAGAGAATGATGAAGTTTCAATTTTACCCATGGTAACAGCACCAATTGAAAACCGACCCAATCATGAATATATTACAATTCAAAGTACAGTGCTCAATGATGAAATCCAAAAACTTGCCGTTGAAAATGTATATTTTACCAGAATTGACAGTGACAGAGACAGAATAGCACGTATCACGCAGATAAATGAATGATAAGATGAACTCGCAAAAGGTAACAGTTATAATGTATCACTATGTCAGAGATTTGAAACATAGCAGATACCCGGAAATAAAGGGATTGGATATTTCGCTTTTTTATGAACAAATAGGGTATTTAAACAAGCATTATCAGTTCATTACCATGGAAATGCTTATAGATGCGCTTGAAAACGACTCTGCCTTACCCGATAAATCTGTTTTATTGACTTTTGATGATGCCTATTCAGACCATTTTAAATATGTCTTTCCATTTTTGGATAAGCATAAGATTCAAGGTTCTTTTTTCCCTCCTGTCAAAGCAATTGCAGAGCATAGAGTTCTTGATGTGAATAAAATTCATTTTATCCTCGCATCAGAAAGTGATAAATCAATAATCACTTCTGAAATAAGAAACGAATTAAATAAATACCGAAGAGACCATAACCTCGAGAGTTTTGAGTTTTATTATGATAAGTTAGCTAAAGCTAACCGCTTCGATACAGCTGATGTAATTTTTATCAAGCGCCTACTACAGGTTGAACTTGATGAACCTCTAAGAAAAATTATTACAAATAACCTATTTGAAACAATAGTGGGAATTGATGAAGGTTCGTTCAGTAGAGAATTATACATGGATGTTGAACAAATACAGTGTATGAATAGACACGGCATGCATATTGGTAGTCACGGATATGATCATTATTGGTTAGGCTCTTTAGATAAGCAAAAACAAAAAGTTGAAATAGAAAAAGCCCTTGAATTCTTAAGTTCCATTGGAAGTGATACAAATAATTGGACAATGTGCTACCCTTATGGTAATTATAATGAGATAACGATTGAACTACTAAAAGAATACAATTGCAAACTGGCATTTACATCAGAAGTTGATATTGCTTACATACGAAAAAACAATAGATACACCTTACCTAGGCTTGATACCAATGACTTGCCCAAAGATAAAAATTCGGCTACAAATGATTGGTATTTAAAAGGTTGATGAATGCACCTGCATTTTTAAAGAAGACTTGTTAAATATTTTTTAAATCAATATGTTATACAATAATGTCTGGCTTATAGGATTAGGAAATATGGGCTATGAGTATTCAAGGGTACTCGACTCACTTGGAATTATTTATACAGCCATAGGAAGAAGTGAAAAATCCACAACCCTATTTACTGAAAAAACCGGCCATAAGGCACATCCCGGTGGGATAGGAATATTCGTGCAACAAAAACCGCAACTGCCCGATGCTGCCATAATCTCCGTCAATTTAGAAAATCTCAAGGATACCGCTGTTCAATTACTCAATTATGGCGTTCGACATATTCTTATCGAAAAGCCCGGAGTGCACCATTTTCACGAGATTGAAGAGCTTTGCGACTTGGCAAAGGAGTACGTTGCCAAAATAATGATCGCTTATAATAGACGTTTTTATGCATCAGTAATGAAGGCACGTGAAATAATAAAAGAAGATGGCGGTGTAACCTCCTTTCACTTCGAATTTACCGAATGGACTAATAAGTTATTCGGATTATACTCTCACAAAATAGAATCATTGAGAACTCTCTTTCTTACAAACTCATCGCATGTTGTAGATACTGCTTTCTACCTCGGAGGCACTCCTGACAAAATCTCCTGTTACCATGCCGGCACACTTGAGTGGCATAAGCCATCGATATTTGCCGGTGCGGGTATCACTACAGAGGGTGCATTGTTTTCATACAATGCTAATTGGCAATCTGCCGGAAGGTGGTCTGTAGAGATTATGACTCCGAAACACAGACTCCATCTTCGTCCTATGGAAAAACTCATGATCCAGAATATTGACTCAATTGCCATCAACGAGGTTGACATTGATCCCAGCCATTATGACACTGATTTCAAGCCGGGCCTATATCTTCAAACAAAAGCATTCCTCGAAGGAGACTACTCACAATTTTGTTCTGTATTTGAGCAAAAGCGCCATTTCGATACTTTTTACAAACCAATATCCGGATATTCATTATGAAGATTGCCTGTATAGGAGATTCTCTTGGAATGCCAAGAGAAAATGTATTGTATGAAGATACCTGGTTCTTTAGGGTTCAGCAGAGTCACCCCGAAAAAATGTTTATTTCCTGTTTTCAGAGGAGCCTCACTACAGATATGCTGTTGGATAATTTTGATGAATATTCATTTATAAAGCCTGATTACCTAATTCTACAGTTGGGTATCTGTGACTGCGCGCCACGATTGATAAATGATAAGAGTTTTTTTTGGTCTTATGTCATAAAATTCGCAAGGGTATTTCGTTGTCTGCCGTTGTTCTGGAAGTTTATTAAACGATTTTTTAAGAGAAAGCCCTCTCGAGTGTACGTCCCCATTAAACGTTTCAAATCAAATTTGTCGCTTTTCATGGAAAAGACAATTTCCCGTATGAATGTCAAAAAAATTATCATCATCAAGATATGCACTCCCGGAACAGCAGCTACTTCTTCAAGCCCTTATATGGTATCCAACATCATTAAATACAACGCCATATTTGATGAACTTGCAGCGGTTTATCCTAAACTTATTGAAGTTATCAATCCTCTTAGCGATGGGGATGACTGCTACTATGTAGATGGATATCACCCAAACAAGGCGGGTTTTACACGTGTCGTCAATGATTTGCAAGAAATATTTACTACCTTTGAAAGTTAGGAATAAAACGCGCAAATCCTCATGTTTGATATCAACAAATTCGTTTCCAAACATATCACCAAACGGGATAAGAGTCTTTTTCTTGAAGACATAGAATCCAACCGGCCGCGCCTCGAAGAGGCAATCAGCGGCAAGAGGGTATGTGTAATAGGAGGTGCCGGCAGTATAGGGTCATCCTTCATAAAAGCCCTCCTCCCCTTCAAGCCATCTTCGCTTGTAATCGTGGATTTGAGCGAGAACGGTCTTGTAGAACTTACCAGGGATCTCAGGTCTACTGAGGGAATGTTTGTACCCGATGATTACCGTACCTACACGCTCGATTTTGCCAGCCCGATATTCGAACTATTATTCATTTGCGAAAAAGGTTTTGATATAGTAGCGAATTTTTCTGCTCACAAACATGTCCGCAGCGAACGTGATACTTTCTCAGTTCAGGCGCTCATTGTCAACAATGTGTTCAAGGCAAAGGGTCTGATGGAGCTCTTGTCAAAATACCCGCCCCGCCATTTCTTCTGTGTCTCCACGGACAAAGCAGCAAATCCCGTAAATATAATGGGAGCCAGCAAACTTCTGATGGAAAAATTAGTGATGTCATACCAAGAGCGCTTTCCGGTAACTACCGCCAGATTTGCGAATGTTGCATTTTCCAACGGTTCCCTCCTAGATAGCTGGGTAAACAGAATTATGAAAAAGCAGCCTCTGGTAGCACCCTCCGATGTTAAAAGATACTTTGTTTCACCGCAGGAGAGCGGAGAAATATGTCTGCTTGCATGCATTCTCGGCAATAGCGGAGAGATTTTTTTTCCAAAACTGGAACAAGAGCAAATGACTACTTTCTCTGCAATTTGCGATAATTTTGTAGCTGAGCTCGGCTACACAAAAAAAGAGTGTAACAGCGACAGCGAAGCCCGTTTGTACGCTTCTCTGATGAAAGAGGATAATAAAGAATATCCGGTATTCTATTTTAAGAGCGACACCACAGGTGAAAAGGATGTCGAGGAGTTCTTCGTACCGGGAGAAAAGATTGATATGGAGACCTTCTCTTCGCTCGGAGTAATCAAGGATAAAACCCATTGTACGGTGGATGAGATATCCGGATACATTTCCACACTTGAATCAGTATTTAAGTGTCCGGGCTGCACGAAAGCCGGTATAGTTGAGACCTTATGCACTATTCTTCCCAACTTCGAACATGAAGAAAAGGGAAAGAATCTTGATCAGAAAATGTAACGAGTGATGTATAGCAGGATTGCATCATATATCAGGGAACTCTATAATTCTCAGGATTTCATTCCTCTCAGTGTGCCGGTCTTCACCGGCAATGAGAAAAAGTACCTTGAGGAGTGCATTGATTCCACTTTCGTCTCCAGTATAGGAAAATTCGTGGATCAATTTGAAGAGATGGTGGCAGATTACACCGGTGCCGGAAAAGCTGTGGTATGTGTAAATGGCACCAATGCGCTACATCTGGCTTTGATGCTTGCAGGCGTAAAGCGCGAGGATGAAGTGATCACACAAGCCCTCACCTTTGTTGCAACATGTAACGCAATTAGTTATATTGGCGCTCAGCCGATTTTCATTGATGTTGATAGCGACACTATGGGCCTCTCCCCTGCAGCAGTTGACAAATGGTTGAATGGCAATGCCGAGGTACGAGGAGAGGATTGCTACAATAAGAATACCAGCCGCCGGATCCGATGTTGTGTACCGATGCATACCTTCGGGCACCCCGTTCATATCGACAAACTTGCAGAGATTTGCAGGAAGTGGCATCTGGAGCTGGTTGAGGATGCCGCTGAGAGCCTTGGTTCATTCTACAAAGGCAGGCACACAGGTACTTTCGGCCGAGTAGGCATACTCTCGTTCAACGGTAACAAGACCATTACTACCGGAGGCGGAGGAATGCTCCTTTTCAACGATAAAGAGCTTGCTGCTCATGCAAAGCATCTCACCACTCAGGCCAAGATACCCCATCAGTGGGAGTTTCGTCACGATGAGGTCGGTTACAATTACCGCATGCCCAATATCAATGCTGCCCTCGGATGTGCCCAGATGGAGAATCTTGAACAGTTTGTGCTCAACAAACGCGAAACGGCTTCCCGTTATTCGGACTTTTTCAAGAAGATCGAGGGGTTTGAATTCTTCTCCGAACCTGCAGGCTGCCGGTCAAACTATTGGCTCAATGCAGTCATTACAAAAGATAGGGATACCCGTGACGGTTTCCTCCAATATACCAACAACAATGGAATTATGACACGCCCCATTTGGGAACTTATGAATCGACTCCCAATGTTCCGCAATTGCCAGACAGACGGACTTAAAAACACCGAATGGTTTGCAGAGAGGGTTGTGAATATTCCTTCAAGCATAAGATTGTGATGCAAAAAAACCTGATTCTTATAGGTGGCGGAGGCCATTGCAAGTCTGTCATTGATGTGGCAGAATCTGCCGGATATAATATACTCGGTATACTTGACTTATCTGAAAATGTAGGAAAACAGATCTTTGACTATAGTGTGATAGGTACGGATGAAGATATTTCCAACTATGTGGGTAAAGCAGAATTTGTTATTACAGTTGGCTTCATAAGAAACCCTGCTATTCGCATAGCACTTTACGACAAGATAATAGAGTCAGGCGGGAAGTTAGCTACAATTGTTGCATCCACTGCATATGTCTCAAAATATGCAACTTTAGGCAAAGGTACGGTGATAATGCATAATGCTTTTGTAAATGCAGGAGCACAAATTGGTGACAACTGTATTATAAACACTTTGACAAACATTGAACATGATGTTAGGATAGGTCAACACTGCCATATTTCTACGGGAGCAATGGTCAACGGCGATTGTACTATTGGAGAGAAAGTGTTTATCGGTAGTCAGGCAGTCCTCTCTAATTCAATAACTGTCGGAGAGGAGATAATTGTCAGTGCCGGGGCATTTGTCTATGAAAATATTAGTGTAAAGGGGCTCTATTATGGCAACCCGGCACGCCTTAAAGAAATATTAAAATGAACCGTGTTATCATCATAGCTGAAGCAGGTGTAAACCACAATGGTTCACTTGATCTGGCGAAACTGCTTATTGACAAAGCTGTTGACGCCGGAGCTGATATAATTAAGTTCCAAACCTTCAAGTCGGAAAAGTTGGTGTCAAAAGTTGCAAAACAGGCAGAGTATCAGCAGATAAACATGGGCCAACAAGGTGGAAGCCAACTTGATATGCTTAGAAAGCTTGAACTCTCCCAAGAAGACCATCATGAGTTGATAACATATTGTCAAGAAAAAAGCATCCGTTTTCTATCAACCGCTTTCGATATGGACTCCATAGAGTTTCTTCATTCTCTAAAACTGGGATTATGGAAGATACCCTCCGGAGAAGTTACAAATTATCCATATTTACGCAAGATTGCTCAATATCACGAACCCGTTATTCTTTCCACGGGGATGTGCGAAATGTCTGATATAGAAGCTGCGATTGAAGTACTGATTAAGAATGGATTATCTATTGATCAGATTACCGTGCTTCATTGTAACACCGAATATCCGACACCGTTTAAGGATGTTAATCTCAAGGCTATGTCAGCCATCGGTGATAAATTCGGAGTTAAAATCGGTTATTCAGACCATACTGAGGGCATAGAGGTGCCGATTGCAGCTGTCGCACTTGGCGCAACAGTAATAGAGAAACATTTTACTCTTGACAAAAATATGGAGGGGCCTGACCATAAGGCATCTTTAGAACCTGATGAGTTGAAAACAATGATTAGTGCCATACGTAACATTGAGCAAGCTCTGGGAACAGGTCATAAGAAAATCACAGAATCAGAAAGAAAGAATATTGAGGCTGCCCGTAAAAGTATTGTAGCAGCCTGTCCAATAAAGAAAGGTGAGCTATTTACCGAGGGAAATCTTACTGTAAAACGCCCGGGAACCGGCATTTCTCCAATGAGATGGGACGAGGTGATTGGACTCATCGCAAAGAGAGATTTTTTAGAAGACCAATTGATTGAAATATGAGAAAAATCTGCTTTGTTACAGGAACCCGTGCCGAGTATGGCCTTTTAAGCCGCCTTATGCGTCTTGTACAAGAGGATTCAGCTCTTCAGCTGCAGATTATCGCTACTAATATGCATCTGTCTCCGAAGTTTGGTGAAACATATAGGGAAATTGAGAATGACGGATTTACAATTGACAAAAAGGTACCGATTATAGAGGAACTTGCGGAAGATTCTCCGGTTTCTACATTAAAGGCAATGGCAAAGGGATTAGAAGGGTTTGCCATTGCCTATTCCGAACTCAAACCTGACCTGATAGTCATTCTTGGGGACAGATATGAGATGCTTTCAGCAGCGACTGCAGCATTGATTTTCAGGATTCCCATAGCCCATATTCATGGAGGAGAAGTCACTGAGGGTGCTTATGATGATGCAATCCGCCACTCCATCACGAAAATGAGTTCTCTGCACTTTACTTCATGTGAAGAGTATCGAAAACGTGTCATACAGCTTGGCGAGAACCCGGACAGAGTCTTCAATGTAGGCTCCTTAGGAGTGGAGAATATCAAGCAAATTCCATTAATGAGTAAGGAAGAACTCGAGGAGTCTTTTGATTTCAGATTTGACAACCACACCATTCTTGTCACATATCATCCGGAAACCCTAGGTGGTGATCCTAAAAATGATATCCATAATTTACTTGCTGCTATTACCGAATATCCTCATCTAAGTGTACTATTCACAATGCCCAATTCAGACACCGGGCATAAGGCCATCGTACATGCCATCGAAGAGTATGTAAGAGAGCATCCGGAGAGATCCAAAGCATTTGTTTCACTCGGATTGCGACGCTATCTTTCCGTACTTCAATACGTAAAGGCAGTTGTCGGTAACTCTTCGAGTGGAATTGTCGAGGTGCCCTCATTTGGGATACCCACTCTAAATATTGGTGATCGCCAGAAAGGTCGAATCGCATCTCAAAGCGTAGTTCATTGCTCTACCGATAAAGAATCCATATCAAAAGGTCTTGTCCGTATTCTATCCAATGAACATCAAGCACTTTCCGCCAACAGCACCAATCCATATGAAAAAGAGAGATGTGCGAAGAGCATTTATGAAATCATATCGTCTTATGACCTTGCAAATTGCATTAACAAGAGTTTTTATGATTTGTAACAATGATGAAAAATAACAATATACTTATTACAATCTGCGCCAGGGGTGGTTCGAAAGGAATTCCCGGCAAGAATATTATAGAGGTTAACGGAAAACCCTTGATAGCCTATACCATTGAAGCGGCCAAGCGTTTTAAAGAGAGATTGTCCGGTTGCAGAGTTGATATTGAACTCTCAACCGATTCTGAGCAAATCAGAACATGCGCCTCAGAATTCGGCTTGATATCCGATTATCAACGTCCGGCTTATCTGGCCAACGACACTTGCGGGAAGATAGATGCTATTAGAC
>DFOK01000027.1 GCA_002376715.1 Bacteroidales bacterium UBA3543
TCCGCACATTTGACGAGAGAGATTTCAAAGTTCTGGACTCTCTGCTGCTAATCTATGACGGCAAAATTCCTGTTAGCCGTCTAGAAGTTGCAAAGGAACTCGGTGTCTCCATAGAACGTGTGCGTCAGATGCTGTTAAACATAATTAACCGCATAGACGATTACCTCGGTATGATGCACAAACTGGTCAAGACTCCCAGGGGTTATCGCAAATGTCCTTACCGTTGGCGTTCCACCGGAGTACATCAGGACATAAACAAAGCAGAAGGTACCAATTTCAGCCGCAATATCGTCAATATGGCTTTGGCTAAACTCTACCGTGAAATTGCCATTGTCGGGAATGTACGCGACTCTATGATGATGAAAAATGACCGTTTTTCAAGGACCACTCTCGTACCCGCCAAGCTGGCCAAATGTTTTGACTTTGATCTGTTCCTCAAGTCAGTAGAAATGACAGCACTTGAACGTCGGGATGAAGTAGAGAAAGTGCCCATTGAGACTCTCGCCTCCGAATGCCGAATAAACCGGTATTACGACCACTATAAGAAGGATATTATAGCCGCCTGTGCCACTGCGGTAAAATACAACATAGCGGTGGGAGCCGTAGCAGCAGAGGCTTATATCAGTGCCGGACTGATCAATCCTAATCCCCGCGACCCTCTCCGCATAGCTGCTAAAGATGTATTCGCCTCTATCCGTCTCTCCGTACAGGAAAATATGATCCTCTTCCCGGCCACAGTTAAAAAGCAGGTTCCTAAAATACTGGAAGAGATAATCCGTACCAAAGGACATCCGATGACAGCAGAGGAAATACTAAAGGAATATAATCGTCTCCATCCGGGTGAAAAGAAGAGAAAGAAATTTGTTTCAGGAAATGTGCTCCGTTCTCCCTCGATAATCGCCATTGGACGCACTGGCCGTTATACTCTCAAGGAGTGGAAAAAAGGCTCTCGCAGAGGAGGCACCATACGTCTTTTCGTAAGAGAGTATCTAAAATCACAACCGGAATTGACAGCTCCCGTTTCGGATGTTGTGGATTATGTATTGCAATTTAGACCGACAACCAACAGAGGTTCTATCATCTCCAACCTTCAACTTGACCGTAAAGGCTCATTTGTCTTTTCTGAACAGGAAGGAGTAAGGTATCTTACACTGAAATCCCCTCTTAAACCATCTTAACACCTTTGCTCCAGACGGAGGTTATGTGGTACTGCTTATCGAGTAACAATATGTCGGCATCCTTGCCCTTTTCCAGAGTTCCTACCCGGTCAATGACATTCATTATTCTTGCAGGAGTCTCGGATGCCATCCTGACGGCATCCTCCAGAGGAACCTCGGCTCTGATAACCATATTTCTGACTAACTGATCCATTGTGGAAATTCCTCCGGCGACAGTACCGTCTGACTTTAATTTGCAAACCCCATTCTCGATATACACTTTTGAAAAAGCAAGTTCTTCACCATCATAGGCAGCATAACGGAGTGCTGCAGTCACCAGTGCAGTTCTGCTGACACCTTTTAGTTTATATACTAGACGCAAAATAGTCGGGGGCAGATGCACACAATCCGCAATGACCTCGGTGGTCATCTCATCTATCAGCAAGACGCTCTCCACAGTACCCTCATATTTATATTCGCGACGTTTGTGAAAGCCGGGCATAGAGTTGTATAATTGTGCTGCGTGGGTAAAACCGGCATCAAATCCCGCTTTTACATCCTCATATTCCGCCATGGTATGGGAAATGGCCGGTAGTATGCCCTGTTTCGTAAGAAACCTGCCAAATTCCGGAGCTCCCGGGAGTTCAGGAGCAGCATCCCAGCGTCTGATACAAGGAAGTTCACTTACAATGCGTTTATACATCGTGCGATTGGGTGGGGTCACTTTATACCTGTCTTTTGTGATTTCAGAACTCAGATAGGGGCCGACGATATGCAGTCCACCTATAATGCGATTGCCACCCTCCATCAACTTTGTGCATATTTTTCCTGTTTCAATCACTTTATCATAACCCACCGTACCCACAGTAGGGAATATAGTAGTGGTTCCGTGGGCCAAATGGGCACCTATTATCGTATTGAATGCCTCTTCAGTAGCATCATGAAAGATGCTGCCCGCTGCTCCGTAGATATTCATTGCAACATATCCGGGGATGACATAGAGTCCCTTGGCATCAACCAACTCTGCACCTTCCAAAGGGAGGTTGCTGCAGGTAATGGCGAGAATACTGTTTTCGTCGAATAGAAGGGAACCGCCATTGATCCAACCCTGTGGGGTAAGGATCTTTCCATTGTATATCTGTATCAAACTCATAGTTCGGTGATTGGGGTTGTGATGGTATTAGATGGATTTGATAATTTTGCCCATAGCAATAACTCCGCGGAGGTCATAGTTCTTATCGATGAACAAGATGTCCGCATCTTTGCCCTTCTGTAGGGAGCCTTTGCGATCCCGGATGCCCATCATACGGGCGGGAGTCTCGGACACCATCCTGATGACGTCAAATAAGGGGATTAAGGCTTGGGTGGTTACCGTCTTTATTACACGGTCCATCGTAGCGATAGAGCCGGCTAAGGCGGAGCGGTCAACTAGTTTGCAAACTCCATCTTCGATGATTACGCGAGGATCGAAGGCCGCCGGACTGTCGCTGGCTGCACAGGCGAGCGCATCGGTGATGAGTGCGGTCCTCTCCACCCCCTTAATCTTATAAATGAGTTTGATGATAGTAGCGGGCACATGAATGCCGTCTCCTATTACCTCGACATCCATATCGTCTATGAGGTAAACGCTCTCTACCGTACCTTCGTACTTGTGTTCATTTTTCCTGTGAAACCCCGGCATCGCATTGTAGAAGTGAGTGGCGTGACTAAAACCGGCTTCGTATGCATCCAGAACTTCATGGTATTCAGCAGCGGTGTGACCTATGGAGGCCAATACCCCCTTTCCGGTGATGTAACGACCGAATGCCGTAGCTCCGGGAAGCTCCGGTGCAGCATCCCAACGTTTGATACAGCCGGTTTCATTCAATAAGGGAATATACTCGTTAGGATCGGGGTTCTTGATATATTCGGGAATCTGGCCACCGACCATTTTCATGTTGAAGTAATGCCCCTCCAGGTGGAGTCCCAGCACCGGACTGTTTTTCTCTGCCATCAGCTTTTCGGTAGTGGCTACTGCCGCCCGAATCATGGGCATACTTGAGGAGGAGAGTGTCGGGTAGATACTGGTAGTACCATGTTGCATATGTGTATCCACCACCTTCCTGAAGGCCTCTTCGGATCCTTCCATAAAATCACTGCCACCACCGCCGTGGCAATGGGTTTCAATAGCACCCGGAGTGATGTACATGCCTTGTGCATCGATAATTTGGGCACCGACCACGGAGCGATCGCAATTGGAGACTTCAAGGATCTTGTTATCACTGATGATGACGGAACCATCTGTGAGCCATCCTGAAGGAGTGTGGATAATACCGTTAATAATCTGAGTTAACATAGTTTGTATTATAGTGTGTAGTGTGTAGTGTG
>DFOK01000075.1 GCA_002376715.1 Bacteroidales bacterium UBA3543
ATATAAGTAACAATGGCTACTAAGAAAAAACAATCCGCTAAAAAACAAAACACTCAGGAGGAAGTTAAAATAGGAACGGCGATTTCTTCAATAGAACTCTTCTTTCAAGACAAGAAAAATCAGAATAGGATCTTTATAACCGTAATATCAATTCTTGTCATCATATTCGGCATCATTGCAATCAACAGATGGTATCTCCAACCTCTAAAGGCGGAAGCTAAGGCACAGATGTTTCCCGCAGAGCAATTATTCATGGACGGAGACTACCTTACAGCCCTCAATGGTGACGGTAATGTAATGGGATTTGCAGAAGTTGCAGACCAGTACGGCAATAAGGCCGGCAAAGTAATTTACTTTTACAAAGGTATATGCCAATTACATACCGGTGACAATGAAGGTGCAATCGAGTCACTTAAGAAATATGGCGGAAAGGATAAAATCACAAAAGCAAGGGCTTACTGCTGCATCGCCGATGCCTATGTCAATCTCGACAACTACACCGAAGCTCTTAAATGGTATAAAAAGGCCATTGCCGTTGATTCCCACGGCTATACGCCAGGTTATCTTCTCAAGGCCGGCATAATCAGCGAAGAGATGGGGAACAATGAGCAGGCGCTCAAATTCTATGACGAAATTTCCATAAAATATCCCAACACACTCGAAGCTTTCGAGGTCGGTAAATATATCTCACGCCTGAAAAACAACTAGTGCCATGGGAAGAGCATTTGAATTCAGGAAAGAGAGAAAATTCAAACGCTGGGGCAATATGGCCCGCGTCTTCACACGCCTTGGTAAAGAAATAACCATAGCAGCTAAGCAGGGTGGCACGGATCCTGCCGGCAACCCTCACTTGAGAACACTTATCCAGACCGCCAAGTCCGAGAATATGCCTAAGGAAAATATCGAAAGGGCTATCACTAGGGCGGTCGAGAAGGATCAGAGTGATTACAAAGAGGTGGTTTATGAGGGTTACGGTCCTCACGGAGTTGCATTTTTAGTGGAAACGGCTACAGACAACACAAACCGAACTGTAGCAAATATCCGCAGTTATTTTGCAAAATATGGCGGCAGTCTTGGTACATCAGGGAGCGTAGCATTCATGTTCGACCACAAATGCTCTTTCAAGGTTAAAAGTGAAGAGCCGATTGATCTCGAAGAACTCGAGTTGGAACTCATCGATTATGGTGCCGACGAGGTTTTCAAAAATGATGATGACGATATTATCAACATTTACGGTGAGTTTACTGCATTCAACGCCATTCAGAAGTTTATTGAAGAGAAAGGATTCGAAATTGTCTCCGGCGGATTCGAAAGATTTCCAAACGGAGAACTAAAGAAAGTGAGTACTGAGGAGAGGGTGGAACTGGACAAGCTTATCGAGAAACTGGAAGAGGACGAGGATGTCCAAAATGTATATCACACTCTAGCTATCGACGAATAATCCTATCATTTTCTCACAGATCGAAAGTCGTTCCTTGAGGGAACGATTTTTTTATTAAAATAAATGGTTTATCTCACAATAATTGTTAAGTTTGCCGAATTGTTAAAAATCTAAATAAATCTTACAACTTTATCCCTATCAAATATGGACTTAACTCACATTGAACACATCGGTATAGCCGTCAAGTCTTTGGAAGAGGCTATACCCTATTATGAAAAGGTACTGGGTCTTAAGTGCTACAAAATTGAAGAGGTTGCTGATCAGAAAGTCAAGACTGCATTCTTCCGCATCGGAGATACAAAGATCGAACTTCTCGAAAGTACTTCACCCGAAGGACCCGTTGCACAATTCATTGAGAAGAGAGGCGAAGGCGTTCACCACATTGCATTTGCCACAAGCAGCGTAAAGAATTGTCTGGCTAAAGCAGAGGCAGAGGGCTTAAGACTTATCGACAAGGCTCCCAGAAAGGGCGCAGAGGGTCTTAACATAGCTTTCCTCCATCCTAAGTCCACAATGGGTGTTCTCACAGAGTTTTGTGAAAAAGGCGAATAACTAATCATTAATATTTTAAATAAAGTTTACAAGAATGAGTCATCAACTCGAACAAGTAAAAGAGCTTATCGAACTTAGGGAGAAAGCTCGTTTGGGCGGCGGCCAGAAGGCCATTGAGTCCCAACATGCAAAAGGCAAATATACTGCTCGCGAGAGGATTAATATGCTTCTCGATGATGGTAGTTTTGAAGAATTTGACATGTTTATGACCCACCGTTGTACTAACTTCGAAATGGAAAAGAAGACATTCCTCGGAGACGGTGTCGTTACAGGTTACGGAACTATCGAAGGCAGACTTGTTTATGTATTTGCACAGGACTTCACCGTTATCGGGGGTTCACTTTCAGAGACTGTTGCTCAAAAGATCTGCAAGGTTATGGACCAGGCAATGAAGGTGGGTGCTCCGGTTATTGGTCTAAATGACTCCGGTGGAGCCCGTATCCAGGAGGGTGTTAATGCCCTTGCCGGCTATGCTGAGATTTTCCAGAGGAACATCCTCGCATCCGGTGTTGTGCCTCAGATTTCGGCTATTCTCGGCCCTTGCGCCGGAGGTGCGGTTTACTCGCCGGCACTTACCGACTTCAACATCATGGTTGAAGGCACAAGTTACATGTTCCTTACCGGACCTGCTGTTGTAAAATCGGTTACCGGTGAAGTTGTAACCCAGGAAGAACTTGGAGGTGCCAGCGTACATGCCTCAAAGAGCGGTGTAGCACACTTTGCCGCTGCCTCTGAAGACGAGGCTCTAGCAACCATCCGTGAATTGGTTGGTTACATTCCACAAAACAATATGGAAGAGCCTCCCTACTTGCACACTGAGGATCCTATCCACCGTCTCGAAGATTCTCTAAACGATATTATTCCTGACAGCCCCAACGCTCCTTATGATATGTATCATGTCATAGGTGCCATAGTTGATGACCATAAGTTCCTTGAAATCCACAAGAACTTTGCAAGAAATATTATCATCGGCTTTGCACGCTTAGGCGGCACCTCTGTAGGCATTGTTGCCAACCAGCCTAAAAATCTGGCCGGAGTACTCGACATCAACGCTTCCAAAAAGGCCGCACGTTTCGTCCGTTTCTGCGATGCATTCAACATTCCTATCATAACTCTCGTTGATGTTCCGGGCTTCCTTCCCGGCACACAGCAAGAGTATGGCGGAATCATCCTCAACGGAGCAAAACTCCTCTATGCATATGGTGAAGCTACTGTTCCCAAAGTTACTGTTACTCTCAGAAAATCTTACGGGGGAGCTCATATCGTAATGAGTTGCAAACAGCTCCGCGGTGACATCAACTACGCATGGCCTACAGCCAGCATCGCCGTAATGGGTGCTGATGGTGCCGTAGAGGTACTCTATTCCAGGGAAATCAGGGCCGAAGAGGATCCCGAGAAACGAGCTGAGTTTATAGAAGCAAAGAAAAAAGAATACGAAGATCTCTTCAGCAACCCTTACAATGCCGCCAAGTATGGCTACATTGACGATATTATCGAACCCAGGAATACCCGTTTCCGTGTTATCCGCGCTCTGGAGCAACTCTCTACCAAGAAGCTCACAAACCCTGCAAAGAAACACGACAATCTTCCACTATAATCCAGGACAATGCTAATGAAACGAATAATCAAAATAGCTCTTGTAGTTGTCGGACTGGGTATTGCATTGAGTTCAACCGGCCAGAACCAGGGATCAATGCGAATAAACGAATACCTCGTCATCAATACCGACGACTTTCAGGATGACTTTGGACAGCAGAACTCGTGGATAGAGTTATTCAACTCTTCCTACGGCACTGTGGATATTGGAGGTTGTTACCTCACAGATGATCCGAACAATCTTAAAAAGTATCCTATCCCCGGCGGTGACGTATTGACGGCAATTAAACCACGCCAGCATATACTGTTCTGGGCTGACAATCAGCCTTACCGCGGAACATTTCATATCTCCTTTGATCTTATAAATGCTGATGAGATTATCCTTGTCAAGAGTGATGGTACCACCATTATAGATAGGATCCCGGTCCGCAAAGATCTCGGTCCAAATGTCTCATTTGGCCGTGCAGAAGATGGTATAGGCTCCACAAATGGAGATGGTGAGGGTTGGCAAATAATGGAAAGAACCACCCCTAGCACCAATAACCTCACTATTGACAAAACCCTTCAATCCAACAGGATGAAAGCGCTAGATCCATGGGGTTGGATTATGGCTGTCTTAGCCATGACGGTTGTTTTTGTTGCTCTTATCATTCTCTACGTAATTTTCAAGTACATCGGAAAATTCAACATTAGGCAGGGAAAGAAGAGGGTTGCGGCCCAATCAGGCAAAGATCTATCTGAGGTCCAGTATGGCGAGTTGCCGGGGGAAGCCTATGCGGCCATTGCTATGGCTCTCCATCTCTACAGACTCGAGAGTGAGACACACGATGAAGAAAGCTTTGTAATGACTCTTCAGCATACTGACAGATCTTATTCACCCTGGAGTTCCAAGATATATGGCCTGCGCCAAATTCCTCAACTCAAACGTAAATAATATTTAACTTGAATCGAAATGAAAGAATACAAACTCAAAATAAACGGTAACAACTATTTTGTTGTAATTGATGATGTGGAGGATACTTCCGCTAATGTTGAGGTCAACGGCACAAAATACAGTGTTGAGTTCGAAAAACCTGTGGCCAAATCCTCCGCTCCCGTAAAAATCATCCGAACATCCACCCCTGCAGCTGTATCTGCAGCTAAACCAGTTATACAGCCAGTGACGCCCGCAGCCGGAAGCACACCGGTGAAATCTCCTCTCCCGGGAGTAATCCTGGAGCTCAAATGCGCTGTTGGCGACACTGTGAAGAAAGGTGATGCCCTCCTCGTGCTTGAGGCAATGAAGATGGAAAACGTAATCGAAGCTACTGCAAACGGAAAAGTTGAAAGCATTAAAGTCGACAAGGGCGATTCAGTACTTGAAGGTGACACACTTGTAGTAATAGGCTAGTCTAGTATGGAAAATATCTTATTCAACCTCAAAACATTCTGGCAGTTTACCGGATTTGCCAACTTACAGTGGGGCCATCTGATAATGATTATCATCGGCTGCTTCTTCATTTATCTTGCTATTAAAAAAGAATGGGAGCCGATGTTGCTCGTTCCTATCGGATTTGGTATCCTAATAGGAAATATTCCTCTGTTTGCCGGTTTGAGTGTGGGAGTTTATGAAGAGGGATCCGTATTGAACATTCTCTATCAGGGAGTCCAGCAAGGTTTCTACCCACCCTTGATTTTCATGGGTATCGGGGCAATGACCGACTTCTCTGCATTAATTTCCAATCCCAAATTGCTTCTTATCGGTGCGGCGGCACAATTTGGTATCTTCGGAGCATACGCTATCTCTCTTGCTGTCGGATTCGAGCCCTCACAGGCAGGTGCCATAGGTATCATAGGAGGCGCTGATGGCCCTACCGCGATCTTCCTGACATCAAGACTTGCTCCTGACCTTTTGGGTGCAGTTGCCGTTTCGGCATATTCGTACATGGCTCTGGTGCCTGTTATCCAGCCGCCCATTATGAGACTTCTCACTACTAAAAAGGAGCGTGTGATCCGCATGAAGCCCCCTAGACCGGTAGCCCCCACTGAGAAGATACTCTTCCCTATCATAGGTTTTCTGTTGACGGCTTTTATCGTACCTTCAGGTATTCCGTTGCTCGGTATGCTATTCTTTGGTAATCTTATCAAAGAAAGCGGCGTTACCAGACGCCTCGCAAATACGGCAAGCGGTCCGCTCATCGACGTGGTAACTATTCTCATCGGTCTTACAGTGGGTGCCTCCACACAAGCTGACCACTTCCTTCGTCCGGATTCGGTAAAGATTTTTATTATCGGTGCGCTCTCATTTATGATTGCAACATTTGCAGGTGTACTCTTTGTAAAAATCTTTAACATTTTCCTCAAAGAAGGCAATAAGATCAACCCTCTTATCGGAAACTCCGGTGTATCGGCGGTACCTGATTCAGCCAGAGTTTCTCACTTAATAGGCTTAGAATACGACAAGACAAATTACTTGTTGATGCACGCCATGGGTCCAAATGTGGCCGGAGTTATTGGTAGTGCAGTCGCAGCAGGTATTCTTCTGGGATTCCTGGCCTAATTTAAGAGATTTTTTTAGATAAAAAAGACGGTAAACTAAGAATTTACCGTCTTTTTTGTTGCGATTACTTTTCAATTTATTTATATTTGTCGCTTGAAACATTAAGTATTTATAAATCTTACGATATGCAAAACAAGTTGCAGGAACTTACAGACAAGCTCTATAACGA
>DFOK01000111.1 GCA_002376715.1 Bacteroidales bacterium UBA3543
ATTACATTGAGAATGATATAATTATAATTTAGAATTATTATAAAATACGATTATTCTTATCAACATGGACGATGAAGGCTCCTTCAAACTTTTTCCGAAGCGCCGGAAGGGCTTTTACTGCCTCCTCTCTTGTAGCAAATCTACCCGTACAGTACTTGTAGTAGCCGTTTTGAAATATTTCGACACAGTTGTTGAGACCCTT
This sequence comes from Bacteroidales bacterium UBA3543, assembly GCA_002376715.1. Taxonomy (GTDB): domain Bacteria; phylum Bacteroidota; class Bacteroidia; order Bacteroidales; family UBA932; genus Cacconaster. The sequence goes on from DFOK01000111.1 coordinate 203, forward strand.
GAAGTCAGGTGCTCCCGGCTTAACCTGTTTTTTTGAGGCAAAAATCTGAATCATCCACCAATCTGAAGAGGTGGATTCTGAGGATACCGGCTTCTCTTTTTCGGAAGAAAGATCAGTCGAAGCGGAAGAAACGGGCTTCTCTTTCTCCGAGGAAACACCAGTCGAAGCAGAGGGGGGATCGACCTCCATGCCGGAGTGGGAATCATAATGTTTCTTGAATTCGGAAAAGGCAGTGAAAAGTCTTCCTGCAATCTCCTTGCGCCCTGACTCGGAAGCGAGCTGTTTACGGTCTGCTGCATTTGAGAGAAATCCTATTTCTACCAGCACTGAGGGCATTGATGTCCTCCATAGCACCAACAGAAGGGCCTGTTTGACTCCTCTGTCCACCGTAATAGGACCTTTCCGGAGTTGTTCCTGGATTTTTGATGCCATTATTACACTTTGTTCAAAGTGCGCATTCTGCATCAGATTGAAGAAGATGAAAGATTCGGGTTCGTTGGGATCATATCCCTGGTAGGTTGTAGTATAATCATCTTCAAGCAAGATTACGGAGTTTTCCTTCTTACATACCTCCATATTGGAATGACTCTCATCCGTACCCATTATATAGGTTTCACTTCCGCGTGGCTTGGAGCTTGGAACCGAATTGACATGAATGGAGATAAAGAGGTCAGCCTGGTTGCGATTGGCAATATTGGTTCTCTGGGCCAATGTAAGATAGGTATCTTTTGAACGGGTGTAAACCACCTTAACATCAGGATAGGCATCCTTGATGCGTTGGCCGAGCTTAAGTGCGACATCCAGAGTGATTGTTTTTTCCCGGATTTTGTTGTCTGATGAGATGGCTCCCGGATCTTTTCCGCCGTGACCGGCGTCAATCACCACTGTACGGAGTTTCATATCCGAGTTTTGTCCCTTACAAAGCAGCTGATTCAAGAGTACCAGTGTCACAAAGAAGAGGAAAAACAGTGCTCTATTTGGTCTGAATGGCATACTACTTGTTAAAATTTTACTAATTTTGTCACTTTGCAAATATAGACAAAAAATGCATTTTTGGTGCCAATGTCACTGAACAAACAAATAACATACCTTCTGTCGACCATATTGCTCATGATATGCGGGTGCATAACTCTGTTTGCCCAATCGCCCGACTCACTTGTGCAAAGGCAGAGAACATTGTCCGGAGACTCCGTGGTGGTACTTAAGAATGCTATAAGAGATACGCTGATAACTACCCCACCGGACTCCTTAACTCTGATGGATCTTGAGCGTGATACTACCCTCATATCTCCACCGGATTCTCTTTCAATCATAATGGCTGAAACCGACACTACGGGTATCAGTAAGCTTGAGGGTGAGATCAAGGGAATGCTTGAACGGCCTGCTTTTTCAAGTGCCAAAGATTCCGTTATAGAAGATTTTACAAATGGACGTAAACTTATCTACTATTTCGGTGATGTGACTATGAAATACGGCGATCTGTCACTCAAGGCGGACTATATATCCTATGACATGGACAAGAACGTCGTCTTTGCCCGAGGTACGAGAGACACCATTACGGGAGAGCTGATCGGAATACCGGAAATGACCGACCGGGGCAACACTTACAGGATGGAGGAGGTCTATTACAATTTCACATCAAAGAAAGCCAAAATCAAAAATATGACCACCGAACAGCAGGAGGCTAAGCTTCTGGGAGAAAATCTTAAGATGATGCCTGACCAGTCGGTAAACATCTCCAGCGGCAAATATACGGTTTGCGATCATGAACATCCCCACTACTATCTGAAACTCACAGCTGCCAAGATGATTACCCAGCCGAGTCAGAAGACTGTTTTCGGGCCGGCATATGTAGTTGTAGCCGATGTGCCGCTACCTATTGTACTTCCGTTCGGATTTGTACCTGAGATGCCGGATAGGGCCAGCGGAATCCTTGTTCCTACATACGGAGAGGAAAATGCCCGCGGACTCTATCTTAAAGATTTCGGCTATTCGTTTGTAATAGGAGACTATTTCGACCTTGCATTGACCGGAGATATCTATTCGTATGGCTCATGGGCAGTAAGGGCAACTTCCAGATACAAGAAGAGGTATTCTTTCGATGGTTCACTCTCTCTAACCTACTCAAATGACGTTACAGGGGAGCGCGGAGAGAGCAATTTCTTTCAATCCAAGAACTTTGGGGTCATGTGGAGTCATTCCCAGGATGCCAAGGCGAGACCGGGAACCTCCTTCAGAGCTTCAGTTAACTTTTCCAGCCCCTCCAACAGTAAATACAACTCCAGAGATATATCACAGAGTCTGCAGAACCAAGTCTCCTCCTCAATATCCTATTCCAAACAATGGAGCGGCCTTAGTCTCTCAGTCAATGCGCTACACAGCCAGAATTCCCGAGATAGCTCATATTCCATTACTCTACCAAACCTAACTTTCTCCGTCAACAGGTTTTTCCCCTTCAAGAGAAAGAACAGAGTAGGCAAAGAACGATTCTATGAACAGATTTCATTCAGTTACAATACAACATTACAGAACAAAGTCAACTTCAAGGCAAGGGAAGTCACTGAGCCCGGATTCATAAACAAGATGCAAAATGGTATGGCTCATAACTTCCAGATAGGCCTTCCCTCTTTTACACTGCTCAAATATTTACAGTTTTCTCCCAGCGTCTCCTACGGTATGAACTGGGTCTTCCGGGAAAACCAGGTTGAATATGATCCTGAAAAAAACCAGGTGGTCACTACAGTCTCCGATCAATTCAGCACCTTAGGCATAATGCAGAACTTTTCTGCAGGACTCTCCATGAGCACCCGACTCTACGGTATGTTTAATTTTGGCAAGAGGAGCAAGATAGAAGCAATCAGACACATGATAACGCCCTCATTTGGGTTTAGTTACAAACCCGAACTTGGTACGCCTATGAACGGCTATATGACATACGAGTACACCGACATTAACGGAGTTGAGAGAACGTATGAATACAACAAATACGCAGGCATGATGTATTCTCCCCCCGCAAAGGGGAAAACCGCTGCCATTAATTTCAGTTTTGCAAACAACCTGGAAGCGAAAATCAAGGATGCCGCCGACACTACAGGCAGAGGTACCAGAAAAATCAAGTTGATAGACAATCTCAATCTCACCGGATCCTACAACTTTCTTGCGGACTCCATGAGAATGTCCAATATCAATATCAGTGCCGGCACTACCATATTCCAGAAACTTGGCATCAACGGAAATATAGCGCTCGACCCTTATGCCATCGATCCAACAGGAAAGCGCATTAATAAATTCCAAGTGCTACAGACCGGAAAACTTGCGCGTCTGGTCAACGCAAGTGCTTCACTAAGTTTCTCCCTCAATGGGGAGGGTCAAGGTAAAGGAAATGACGGTGTAAAAGATGCCGGGGCTGAGAAAAAGGATGCTAGCTCCTACGGATATGTCTATTATCATCCGATAACCGGCGAATATATTCCGGGAGGCTGGCTATACTACATGAATCCCAATTCCCCCTGGTCTGTCAGCTTCAATTACACTTATTCCTATGGCAGAAGTTACAGTTACGCCAATGAACAGCTCCAGACCAAACATACTCATACCCAAACACTAGGTGTGAATGGACAGATACGTATTACACAAGCACTCAACATAAGCCTCAACACAGGTTTCGATCTCACAAAATTGAAGCTCACAACTACCCAGTTGAGCGCGACCTATGACCTTCACTGCTTTGCGATTTCCGTCTCCTGGGTGCCTACCGGCCAATGGCAAAGCTGGAGTTTTAGAATCGCAGCAAAGGCGTCCGCACTCGCCGACCTCCTCCAATTCAAGAAAGCCTCAAGTTTCTGGGACAATTGACAGAACTTCTTTAAATAACACTAACATATTAATATTTAATACTAATAGATCATGAACAAGACAATAGCTTCTCCCCTCGCTCCCGCAGCAGTGGGACCCTACAGCCAGGCAATAGTTGCCGGCAACACCATTTATGTATCAGGACAACTCCCCATTGATGCCTCAACCGGCGAATTTGCTCCGGGAGGAGTAAAGGAACAACTTCACCAAATTTTCAAAAATATCGGATATATCCTCGAGGAAGCCGGCTACGACTTCACAGATGTGGTAAAGACAACGGTTTATCTCACCGACATGAAAGATTTCGCTGTGATGAACGAGGTTTATGCCGAGTATTACAGCAAACCCTATCCTGCTCGCGTTGCATATGCAGTTGCAGCACTCCCTAAAGCAGCGCTTGCAGAAGTGGATGTGATAGCAGTAAAATAATTGTACGCATTTTTTGCAAAGTAGATAAAAACCGCTAACTTTGCAGTGATTTCATTGTGGGAGACAAATAATTACGGTCTTCACGCGGCCGAACACTTATGGTCTCCCATTCCAAAACCATTATAATGTACGACATACTACAATTACAGAGCAAAAGTCTAGAAGAACTGATTGATATTGCAGGGAAGCTCAACATCAAAAAACCTGAATCGAAGCACGAAGATCTCATTTATCAAATACTCGATGAGCAGGCCATCCAGGGTACAGGTAGACCGGGTCCTAAACCGGTAAAGAAAAAAGTTGTGAAAGAAATAAAGGAAGTTACCGGCAGCACCGTCGAAACAGCCGAAGCGCAACCAAAGAAACGGGGACGTAAGGCAAGCAGCAAGGAGAGCGATACCGAAGCCAAGACCGAGTCCAAGGCTAAGGCCGCATCTCCGGCAACCTCAATGCAACCCGGTGAATCTGAAGGTAAGAAGAGCGAAAAAACCGCTCCGGAGCCCAAAAAACCCGGTCGAAAACCTAAAAAGCAAAGCGAAGAGGCTGCTGCTGAATCTAAGGCTAAAACATCAGAGACTCCTGTCGATAAAAAATCCGTAAAAGAGGTACAACCTGACGACAAATCAGAGAAAAAACCTGCAAAGACTCAGGAAGTAGCTGAAGCAAAAACTGAAAGCGAAGAGAAACCGAAAAGAGGCACAAGGCCAAGGCAGGTTGTGAAGAAAGAACCTGTACGCATTGATGTTGAAAGTATCATCGATAAGGAACAGACCGAAACGGATGATCCTAAATCTGAGGAAACCGCAAAAGAACCAATTAAGGAGAAGACTCAAAAACAAGAATCGACTCAACGGGAACAACGCAGCAGAATCCAGAAAGGAGAACAGAATCACCAACATCACGACCAACATAACCATCAGAACACAAAACCTAAAATTGAGTTTGAGGGCATTGTAGAGGCTACCGGAGTTCTGGAAATCATGCCGGACGGATATGGTTTCCTACGCTCTTCCGACTACAACTACCTCAACTCTCCCGATGATATCTATGTTTCCCAGTCGCAGATCAAGATGTTTGCACTCAAAACGGGAGATACGATTTTAGGCGAGATCAAACCTCCCAGAGAGGGCGACAAATATTTCCCCTTGGTAAAGGTAAACAAGATCAACGGCCGTTCACCGGAATTCATCCGCGACAGAGTGCCTTTTGACTTTCTCACCCCTCTTTTCCCCGATGAGAAATTCAACCTTACCGGAAAAGGACACAACGACAATTTTTCCATTAGAATCGTGGATCTTTTCACTCCGATCGGGAAGGGACAGCGAGGCCTGATTGTGGCTCAGCCCAAGACAGGAAAAACGGTGCTTCTGAAGGACATTGCCAATGCGATTGCCGACAATCACCCCGAAGTCTATATGATAGTGCTTCTGATTGACGAGCGTCCTGAAGAGGTGACTGATATGCAGCGCAATGTAAAGGCCGAGGTGGTAGCCTCCACATTTGATGAACCTGCGGAAAGACATGTCAAAGTGGCTAATATGGTACTTGAGAAGGCAAAACGTCTGGTTGAGTGCGGTCACGATGTGGTCATCCTCCTCGACTCAATCACCCGACTTGCAAGAGCCTTCAATACGGTACAGCCCGCATCCGGCAAAGTGCTTTCCGGCGGTGTTGACGCCAATGCCCTCCACAGGCCCAAGCGCTTCTTCGGAGCTGCACGTAATATTGAGAATGGCGGATCGCTCACCATCCTTGCCACCGCTCTGACAGAAACCGGGTCTAAGATGGACGAGGTTATTTTCGAAGAATTCAAGGGCACGGGTAATCTGGAGCTCCAACTCGACAGAAAACTTTCCAACAAGCGTATCTTCCCCGCAGTGGATGTTACTCTTTCCTCCACCCGTAGAGATGATCTTCTCTACAATCCCGATTATCTCAATCGCATCTGGATTCTCCGTAACCATCTGGCAGATATGAATTCCGTCGAGGCTATGGAATTCATGAAAGTAAGACTGCAGAGATGTGCCAATAACGAAGAATTTCTGGTTACAATGGCAAATGGAGAATAATTTTATACATTTAATATGAGTGCAGTCTCACTTCTAATACTCTACTTGCTTCTGGCACTTTGCGTGTCGTTCCTTTGTTCGATAGTCGAAGCCGTTCTGCTGTCCACTCCGATCTCTTTCATAACCATGAAGGAAGATGAGGGCTTGAGATGTGCAACCCTATTCAAGAGATATAAGACAGATATCGACAGGCCTATCTCTGCCATCCTCACACTTAACACCATCGCACATACCGTGGGTGCGGCCGGAGTAGGCGCACAGGCAGCTGTCATCTTCAACAATTCCTATTTTGGACTGGTTTCCGCCATTACTACATTCCTGATACTGGTCTTTTCCGAAATTATCCCCAAGACCCTCGGCGCCTCCTATTGGAAGCGAATGACCACCTTTGCAGCATATACGATACGCGTGATGATTTTCGTCACCTATCCGTTGGTAATCCTCTTCGAAAGTCTGTCAAAGCTCCTCTCCCCCAAGGAGCAGGAGGTAACCATCAGTCGCGAGGAGGTCTCCGCAATGGTGAATGTCGGTGAGGAGGAGGGTGTCTTTGAGCAAAGCGAGAATAAAATTATTCAGAACCTCATCAAGCTCGATAGCATCAAGGCCTACGACGCTATGACCCCTAGAGTGGTTTCTGCAATTGCTTCCGAGAATATGACGCTAAAGGAGTTTTACAAAGACTCCACCTACCTCCACCACTCGAGGATACCGGTATATGCCGACTCACCCGAGTTTATTACCGGCTACATTCTCAGAAGGGAGGCTCTTGAGTATCTTGCAGATGATAAGTTTGACGTCAAACTGGGAGACATTCGCAGGGATATTCCCTATTTCAATGAAGAAGCCTCAATCAGCGACATATGGGAGGCACTTCTCGAGCACAAAGAGCAAATTGCCCTCATAATTGACGAGTATGGCTGTTTCCAGGGAATCCTGACTCTCGAAGATATAATCGAGACCATTCTCGGTCTTGAAATTATTGACGAAATGGACGAGGTCGGAGACATGCAGCAATATGCCCGTGAACGCTGGGAGCAGAGACAGAAAAAGTACAAAGAAATAACTTTGCCGGAGTAGTTTACTGGCCTATCATTTTGCCGGCATATTTTTCAACTTTTTCCTTGGCGTATTTGAGCGAAATGGTCATTGACTTACGCGAACTTGTAGGTGCGTCAAACATAGCATCCAGCATAATGGTTTCACAGATGGAACGCAGTCCCCTGGCGCCGAGTTTGAACTCAATTGCCGTATCCACTATGTAATCCAGCACCTCGGGCTTGAATGAAAGCTTGATGCCGTCCATCGCAAATAGATTGACATACTGCTTGATGAGTGCATTCTTGGGCTCGGTAAGGATGGCTCTCAATGTTTCTCTATCAAGAGGATTGAGATGCGTAAGCACTGGCAGGCGTCCGATGATCTCGGGAATAAGCCCATAGGCTCTCAGATCCTGAGGTGCTATATACTGGATAAGATTGTCTTTGTCAATTTTTGCGCGTTGTTCCTGTGCCCCAAAGCCTATCACCTGCGTATTGAGACGCTGTGCAATGTGCCGTTCGATGCCTTCGAAAGCACCTCCGCAAATAAAAAGGATATTCTCGGTATTGACCGCTATCATTCTTTGTTCGGGATGTTTGCGGCCACCCTGAGGGGGAACGTTGACTATACCTCCTTCAATGATTTTCAGAAGAGCCTGCTGCACTCCCTCTCCCGACACGTCACGGGTAATCGAAGGATTGTCGCTCTTGCGGGCAATTTTGTCTATTTCATCAATAAAAACAATACCCATCTCAGCCTTGGCAACATCGTAGTCCGCATCCTGAAGAAGCCGGACGAGTATCGATTCTACATCCTCCCCTACATATCCTGCTTCGGTGAGCACTGTAGCGTCAACTATGGCAAAGGGGACATTGAGCATCTTTGCAATGGTACGAGCCATAAGAGTCTTACCCGTACCGGTAGGACCGACCAGAAGTATGTTTGACTTTTCGATGGTGTCATACTCCTTATTGTTAATCCTCTTGTAATGATTATATACAGCCACGGCAAGCGTCTTCTTGGCCTCATCCTGACCTATGACATACTGGCTCAAAAAGTCGGTTATCTCCTTTGGTTTCAGTAGAACGGGGTCACCTACAACCTTTCCGTTGGTCCTGATATAATTTCCTGCAGGATGCAAAAACTCTTTTGCATATTCGTATGCAGAAAGAACGCAATCCGAGCAGATTGAGGCATTTTCAGCCGAAATGAGCAGTTCCACCTGATCCTGACCTCTGCCACAGAAAACGCAATGTCCCTGTATCGGTATACCGTCTTTTTTCTTTGCCATGCTATTATTTAATTTTTAATCAAAACTCCACACTTCCCCGCACCCTGTACCCCGTACCCCGTAACTCTATCATTTCTTCTTATTCCGTGATACAATCTCATCCACCATTCCATAGTCGAGTGCCTCTTGAGAGGTCATCCAGAAATCCCTATCGG
>DFOK01000001.1 GCA_002376715.1 Bacteroidales bacterium UBA3543
CCAACGCATGTACCAATGTTATTGTGACCAAAGGTGCCTCCAAAGATGGTTCCTGTATGGTGACTTACTCCGCTGACTCCCACCAGCTCTATGGTGAACTTTATCATGTTCCCGCCGCTGTGTGGCCTAAAGGATCGAAAATGGAGATCTACGAGTGGGATTCGGGTAAATACCTCGGCCTGATCGACCAGGTTGAGCGTACATTCCAGACTGTAGGCAATATGAACGAACACCAGCTGATTATTGCCGAGACTACCTTTGGAGGACGTCGGGAATTGGCCAACCCTCACGGTATAATGGACTATGGTTCCCTCATTTACGTAACACTCCAGAGGGCACGCACTGCACGCGAGGCCATCAAGACCATTGACGAATTTCTCCAAACATACGGATTCCCTTCGGACGGAGAAACATTTTCAATCGCAGACAAGGATGAGTGTTGGATAATGGAAATTGTGGGCAAGGGTGAAGAACTTGGAGCCGTTTGGGTAGCCATCAGGATTCCCGACGGATATATAAACGCACATGCCAATCAGAGCCGCATTCACAAATTCCCCCTCGATGATCCCGAAAACTGCCTCTATGCTCCAGATGTAATCTCATTTGCCCGCTCCAAGGGCTACTTCACCGGCAAAGATGAGGATTTCAGTTTCTGTGATGCGTACGCTCCCGCTGATTGGGGTGCACTCAGAGGTTGTGAGGCCAGAGTGTGGGCAGCTTTCAATATTCTGGGTAAAGGCACATTCGATGCGGACAACTATCTCGATTTTGCTTTCGGGCACAACCCTGACAACAAGATGCCGCTCTATATAAAACCCACGGAGAAAGTTGGAGTTAAAGAGCTCGCTGATGTGATGAGAGACCATTTCGAGGATACTCCAATGGACTTCAGATATGATGTGGGTGCGGGTCCTCACGAGATTCCCTACAGATGGCGCCCAATGGGCTTTCAAGTGGATGGAGTGACATATCGTTATGAGCGCTCAATCGCCACCCAGCAGACGGGATTCTGGTTTGTTGCCCAATCCCGCGGTTGGCTTCCGGACGAGATCGGAGGAGTGATTTGGTTTGGGGTAGATGATGCTGCTACCTCTGTGCTGACCCCTATCTACACCTCAGTTACTGAGGTTCCCGAGTGCTTCAGAGTGGGCAACGGCGGTATGACTACCTATTCGCCTACCTCTGCATTCTGGCTTTTCAACAAAGTGACTCACTTTGCATATCTCTTTTACAATAGAGTAGAGCCGGTTCTCAGAGCTGAGATCGACGCTTTTGAACTAGGTAGCCTGGAGCTTGTCAAAGAGAGTGATGCAAAAGCGCTCAAGATGCTGGAGGCCGGCAACAGAGGACAGGCTATCGCCTCTCTTACAGAATTCTCCGTTAAGAGATCGGAACAGCTTTTCAACAGATGGAAGGAGTTGGAGGAGTTTCTGCTTATCAAGTTCATTGACGGCAACATCAAGCAGCAAAATGAGGATGGTACATTCAAGGATAATGGCTCCGGCAAGGGAATTCCCGCACGTCCCATCAACGATATTCCCCGCGAGCGCTGGCTTCGTGCCATTGTCAAGGACCATGGTGAAGTAATGAAGGTAGGAAGATAACAATACCGTAGTAAAGAGAATAATTTTTGATCATAATCCCGAAAGTTTTTTGTATAACTTTCGGGATTGTTGCTAATTATCTCTGCATTAATGGGGTTATGTCCTCCATTGTGTCGTTGTTGATACGATAGAGACGCTGATTAGTGGTATTTTTATTCAATCCGCCAAGCGTTTGAATAAATTCTCCCAGTTTGATATAGTTGAAAAAACGTGTAAACTCTTTGTTGTACAAAGTATTGTTTCCAGAGTACCATGCAATCTTAATTGCACCGTTCCATTTTTTTCTAACAAAAGCGGCCAATTTACACAACCCTTCGGGAGTGGCATCACCGCCCATAAAACAGACGCAAGTTATAGCATTCTCATATTTGGAAATCAAATCGGAAAGGGCAGCTTCAGAGAGTTCTTCCCCAATATCTTCGCGTAAATGTGGACTGTGGCATCCTACACAGCAGTATGGACAATTGGATAAATTGATGGCCAGCGTTACTTCATCCGGGATTTCTTGAAAAACAATGTCATAATCCACATACTTTAGCATACAGCGACCCCTTTGTTTTGATCCCATTTTCCATAATAGCGCTTACTTGCTTCTACCTGTCGTGCTGCTGAGAAATTGCTTACCCGTTTCATATAACCTATAATGCGAGTCAGGTAATCCAGGTCGTGTGATGCACATTTAGGACATTGTTTTAAATACCGTTTATCGATACAACCACATTCGTTGCACACTGTGTTGGGAATATTAAAGGTGAAATAATTACACCCTTCTCGAGCTGCAACGCGCAAAAGCTGACGATATTGATTTTTCGTCAGATGCTCTTCCAGATTCATATGAAGAGCCGAACCTCCCGTTAATCTATCTATATATTGTCGTCCATGCAGCCTAAATTTATCGATAACGTTGAGCGAACTATCTTCCACACGATAAAAATAGCTGTTGTAGCAATCGCGCGGAACGAAATAGCCATCCTCCTTATCCCATTTGGCATGTTTTACTCCCACATTTTCAGCGGGAATCATTTCACAGTTGAACATCACGTCAGTTGAACGATATTTTTTGTTATAACTCTCGATAAGTCCAAGAATTTCCTGAACGAAAGTCACATATTCGGGATTGTCATTTATTTCAATACCGCATGATTCGGCTGCTTCAACCAATCCGTTTACTCCGATGGTCAGATATTGCCTTCCCATATTGATGTATCCGGCATCAAAGAGGGGCAACATCCCCTTTTTCTGGAACATCTTCAGGTTTTCGTTGTAAGCGAGTTGTACTTTGTGAGTCATATCCACTACTTCAGCCAAAAAATCCAAATATGGCCTTCCGATACGTTTGGCATATTGTATACAGCGGTTGAGGTTGATGGTTAAAACGCTTTTCGAACCGGTAGAAACACCACCCGCACCAAGCGTGTAACTGAATCCGTTGTCCTGAATTTCGTTGCGTAGTCGACAGCAACTCGATAAAGAATCGGCATTTTCACTCATGTAGGTAAAAAATGAATGTCCTTCAGAATACATTTCCGCTGTAAAATCTGCATATTCAGTATCAATCAGATCGTCGCCTTTGGCAAGTAGCGCCATGGTTTCTACCGGAAATGTAAGTACCGCCCGGGTTCGTTCCACATTGAACCACCTCATAAATCTTTTTTGAAGCCAACTGAGGGATTCCCAGATAGGACGACTGCCATCGGGAAATATAAATTCGCCGAACAGACTTTCGAAATATGGGCGGTCGTAGTAGGAGATATTCCAGAAGACAGCCTGAAAATTGCGGGCTCCGGTGGGTTGATTTATTGAATAGACAATTTGCTCAAAACAGTCGCAAATAGTTTTGTCGAGAGTACGGCGACGCTTGGATAAATCTACCACATCATTAATGCGATTATAGTAATCATCGCCATATTCCAGGCGTATAAAATAGTCCATATACAATAGGAATTCGGGAGTGGCACAGGCTCCGCTCAACATACTGGAAACGATAAAAACCAGATTCACGAATCCGCCACAAAATGATTTAAGATTGGTGGGTGGCGTTGAATTGCCGCCGATAGGAACGGTGCCGTTCAGTAACCATGGATACATGGTAATGCTGGCGCAATAGTTGGCAAGATTGGTTTCATCATTTTTATAAATAAAATGTTCGTTGAGCATACCGATATATTTGTCGGCAAATTCCTTTCCGTACATCTCTTTTATTTTGTCGGTGAGCATCCTTCGGTTGAGGTTGATGAAGCCTTTTTTAGGCAGTTCGCCAATAAGTGTTGCAATGTTTTTCTTCTCCACATTGGCATTTGCATCGAACTTGCTTCCGGTGGCAGCATTTTCCGCTTCACAGTAGTTCATCATAAAATTCATTCTGTCCCGAATTTCGCGCGTTTCGGTATGCTTTTGACGATAAAGCATATAGGATTTGGCTACGGCGAAATATTTTTCCGCCATCAGCGCTATTTCCACCTGATTTTGAATTTCTTCAACCGTCATCCCGTCTGAGATATGCAAGCGTGAAAGAATGGCGATAAAGTCATCTTGCGTAGCAAAAGTGCCTACTGATAAAAATGCTTTGGCAATGGCATTTTCTATTTTCTTTATGGAAAACGGCACCCGTTTCCCATCTCTTTTCACGATATAAATTTCCTTGTTTACCAATTTATAAGACTATTTAGATTTTTATACAACAATAGATTATTCCATTTAATCAATGCAGTTCCTGCACACTTTTTTGAGGTGTGTCGGTATATCAAGATAGTCTAAAAACAATAGCTTAAGGCTTGATGGTTTAAGTCTATTTTGGACTGCCTTTTAACCCGAAAGACATCAAAAAGTTTATTTTATGCAAATTGGCAGGTCTTCTGACTTACTCTTGTCTCTGAACGCCTTCCCATCCGATTGTTTCATCGTGACAGTGGCCAAGAAATTGTCCAGTACATCATATAGAGCTTACAGCAGCGGGAACTGTTGCCGACTTTCACGGCATTCCCTTTTCATCTTTATCCGAAAAGAGATTCGGACAAGAACCAAATGCGTCACAAATGTAACCTATTCTTTCTATTAAAACAATAAAGTTTTTCAAAAGTTATCAACCTGTTTCCGGCCATCAATACGGCAAGCGTCGCGGGCAGGCCCCAAAGGGAAGAGATCATAAATATCTTTTAACTTCAAGCCGGAGGCAAATTGATGGTAAAGATGAATTTTATCTTTTTAATGTTGAACATTGCCAAATTCTAAACATTAAAATTGCCCCAAATAATTGTTAAATCTGCCAACTATTATGTAAAACATACCGG
>DFOK01000050.1 GCA_002376715.1 Bacteroidales bacterium UBA3543
TCCAACCATTGAACTCCGCCGGTCTGGTATAGATCGGCGGAGTTCAATGGTTGGAAAGTCCCGGAGGTGCTCCTGAGCGGGAATCCGAAACTCATTAAAGCATGGCAGGAAGAGCAGGCACTAGCACGTACCCGCCGTCTGCGTCCCCACCTTCTTAAAGAGAATCAGAAAGAGTAACTCTATTGATTGACATCTGATATTCCAAAGCATGAACCTCCATTGCCAAAGGCTCTGCGGGGCATACGCTGGTACAGCCTCCGCAACCTATGCATAAGTCGCTATTAACCACAGGGAAAAAGAGTCCAGGCTTCCTTTTGTGCTCCCGTAGCTTGATAGCACCTGTAGGGCAAACTTCGCCACACTTACCGCAGACCTCATCATCGCGAAATACCAGACAATTTTTGGCGACAAACTTGACCATACCTATTCTCATCGAACGCTTCTCTCTGAGTGTTAGAGGCTTCAGGGCTCCGTTCGGACAGACATTGGAACACTTGTTACAGTCGAAATGACAATAATTCTCATCAAAGGACAGCATCGGCATTAGAAACCCATCGATACCATGCTGGGTTATTGAGGGTCTTATGATCTTCGAAGGGCAAGCGGCTATACAAGCGTGACAGGCTGTGCAATGCTCTTTAAGGTGTTCCAGATTCATAGCTCCGGGAGGAAGAAATTGCACCACCGGATTATCCGTCGCATCTGAAACAGGAGAAGAGTAAAACTTCGATCCCCATTTTCTGGAAGCTGCCACCAATCCGAGAGTGCCAAGCGCAATCAGGGCATTTCTACGGCCTGCGCTTTCCGGATCTCCCTTAATTTCAGAAGTGTTTTTATCGCGTTTACCGCTCCCCCAGGCATATTTTAGCGTTATTGCCTTCTTCTTGCAGGAGATTGTACAATCGAAACACATCACACATCGTGAGTAATCGATAGTTTTGGTAACGCAATCCAACGCCTCTGCCTTACATTTCTTACCGCAAAGAGAGCATTCTACACACTGTTTATCAGCTATAGTCAGGCGAAACATCGAATGGCTGCTAACCAGCCCGAGGAAGGAGCCCACAGGACAGATGGTATTGCAGTAAAGACGGCCTCTGAACGCACTTAAAATGGTAATCGTGAGGAAAAATACCATGGCCACTACAAACGACCATATGGCAAACGAAGTATAAGGGTTGAATGAGGTAACTATCCTGCCAAATATCGAATAAGGATCCAGGAAAGCAAATGGATAGGAAATGCCTGCTATCAACGCGGCTGTAACCACTCCCAGGATTATATATCTCAGCGTATTGTGAGCCGGGCGATAGTTATGTCGGCGCTTCTTTTTGCTCTTAAAGCGATCGGCGATCCAGATAACAATGTCCTGCCAGATCCCCAAAGGACACAGAAAAGAGCAATAGACCCTTCCGAGTACCAACGTAAGTATCAGCAGCGATATCAGGGGAAGTGCACTTCCCACGAATAGTGCCATAAGAGCCGGACCGAACTGAAATTTCTCCACCGCTGGCGAAAAAGGCAGCTTTCCGGCTGAAAAGGAGATGAAAGAAAGTGTTATGACAATAAAGAAAAGGGCTGCAATGACTATTCTTGCCGTTCTTGCTGTTTTCATCTTTGAATTCTAAATTTTCGTCAAAAGTACTTTTTTATTTTCATATGTTAAAAATAAAGACTACTTTTGCGGCGGTCCGGAAGTCTGGATCAATATTTGTAGGGAACAAAGAAATATACTTAAATAAGAATTATTACAATGAAGAAGTTACTACTTTTAATTGCAGTAGGAGCCCTTTTCCTCTGCGCCGGTTGTTCGAAGAAATGCCACTGCGTAGCCAAACTCAATGGTGAAGTAGTGTATGAAAGGTCTGACATCGTTCTTGGTGAAGGTGAGAGATGCTCTGATTACAATACTATGGTTAGCGTACCTCTCGTTGCTACAAAGGTCGAATCGAAATGCCTTCCGCAGCTCTTCTAACAAAGTGAAAAAGATTAATGAGGGGGTGATCTAGGTCACCCTCTTTTTGTAATAATTCATAACTAAAGGACACTATGAAACAAGAACTCAAATATCTACTTAGGGTATTGCTAGGCTTATTTTTCATAATTTCAGCGGTAGCTAAACTCCTAGTGATTGACCCATTCGAAATCTATATATTCGGATTCCGAATGTTCGGGTTAGGACTCTCCTTCTTCATCGCAAGGGCAGTTATTGCATTGGAATTTGCCCTCGGCATACTCCTCATCCTAAACATGCATTCGCAGCTGATATACTACTCATCATTAGTGGTTCTGGGTATCTTCACTCTTTTTCTCTTGGGACTCACCATTATCGGAAACCGAGACAGTTGCTACTGTTTAGGCGAACTGGTAGATATGCAACCCTGGCAGTCCCTGATAAAAAATATATTACTACTTGTAATGCTACGTCTGAGCGCAGGCATGAAATCCTTTAGAATACCCTGGAAGCCGCTATGGTACACGCTCGCTATAGCAGGTTCTACAGCAGCTGTATTTATTATCTCTCCTCCCGACAACTGGAGGTACAACCAATACGGTCGGAGTACTGTTGTAAGTGAAAAAGCCCTCGAACATGCCTTTTCTGAGGGATTACTGCCGTCGGAGCTGCTTGAAGGTGAAAAGGTAGTTTGTTTTATGAGCACCACCTGTGAATACTGTCTGATGGCTGCACAAAAAATCACAATCCTTCGCAGCAGGGGAGATTTCAGCAATGGAGAGCTGACGGTTGTATTCGTACAGGGTAATGTTGAACTTGATCCATCTGTATTTCTTGAAAATGCAGAACTTGACTATGAACAATACCTCTTCCTGGATGTCAATCCCTTTATCAGGATTACTGAAGGCACTATGCCGTTGACGCTTGTGCTTAACGATGGCAAAATAGTGGCTAAATATAGCTACCGAGACATCAGATAAGCCTGCATAGTATTGCGCAGGAGAGATATTATGGTCATAGGACCAACGCCGCCCGGCACCGGAGTGATGTAAGAGCATTTCGGTGCAACCTCGTCAAAGGCTACGTCTCCTACAATCCTATACCCTTTCTCATTATCCGCCGGAATGCGGGTAATGCCCACATCCACCACCACCGCTCCCTCTTTTACCATATCTCCTTTCAGGAACTCGGGGACTCCAAGTGCCGCAATAATGATATCTGCCCGGTGTGTGTACTCGGCCAGATTTTTTGTGCGACTGTGGCACATGGTGACCGTGCAGTCTCCCGGTTCTCTTTTTTGCGAAAGCAGATTGGCTATCGGACGGCCTACAATATTGCTGCGACCCAATACCACACAATGCTTTCCGCAAGTCTCAATTTTGTAGTGCTCCAGCAGGGCCATTATACCATAAGGAGTGGCTGAAACGAAGGTCGGAAGTCCAAGCGAGAGTCTGCCCACATTTACAGGATGAAAACCGTCAACATCCTTGAGGGGATCTACTGCGGCTATGACTTTTTGCTCGTCAATAGAGCGCGGGAGAGGCATTTGGACGATGAAACCATCTACCGACTTATCTGCATTGAGTCGGGCGATAAGATTGAGAAGTTCCTCTTCTGTCGTCTGCTCCGATAAACGATGCACCGTAGAATCAAATCCCACTTGCGCACAAGCACGCTCTTTTGAAGCGATGTAGGTCTTGCTGGCACCATCCTCTCCAACGATAATTGCCGCAAGATGAGGTCTTCTACCTCCCGAAGCCACAATTTTATCTACCTGTGAAGCTATTTCTTTTTTTATGGCCTCCGATGTGGCCTTTCCGTCGAGTAATATCATTGCCTTGAAGTCTTATCTGCGTTTTTTTCTCATCACTCTCTGTGACATTGCATTGGATGAAAAGTTCTTCATCATCTTACGTGTACCCTCAAATTGCTTAAGCAAACGATTGACCTCCACCAATGAGGTACCGCTGCCCTCTGCAATCCTCTTGCGACGACTGCCGTTTAGCACGGAGGGATTCTCCCTTTCGTAAGGAGTCATGGAAAGGATGATGGCCTCCACTCCCTTAAAGGAACTGTTGTCGATATCTACATCCTTGATGGCTTTGCCGACGCCGGGAAGCATAGATGCCAGATCCTTGATGTTTCCCATCTTCTTTATCTGCTGAATCTGCTGGTAGAAATCATCAAGGTTGAACTGATTTCTGGCCATCTTCTTGTGGAGCCTGCGGGCCTCCTCTTCATCATACTGCTCCTGAGCCTTCTCCACAAGGGAAACCACGTCACCCATACCCAGGATACGGTCGGCTATGCGCTTGGGATGGAATACGTCCAGAGCCTCCATCTTCTCACCTGCACTTATAAACTTGATGGGCTTCTGCACTACTGCTTTGATGGACAGGGCTGCACCTCCGCGGGTATCGCCATCCATCTTGGTAAGCACTACTCCGTCAAAATCGAGCACTTCATTGAAAGCCCTCGCCGTCTCCACTGCATCCTGACCGGTCATCGCATCAACTACGAAAAGAGTCTCGGTGGGATTCACCGCACTCTTTATGGAGGAAATCTCATCCATCATCTGCTTATCGATTGCAAGGCGGCCGGCAGTGTCTATGATTACTAGCGAATAACCCTCATTGCGTGCCTTCTTCACTGCATTCTTTGCAATCGAAACGGGCTCCTTGACTCCATCCTCCGTATATACTTCGACTCCGATTTGCTCCCCAAGCACCTTCAACTGATCGATTGCGGCAGGACGATAGACGTCACCTGCCACGAGAAGCGTACGCATGCCCCTCTTTGACTTGCAGTTGAGCGCCAATTTAGCTGAGAACGTGGTTTTACCCGATCCCTGAAGACCTGCCACCAGCACAATGCCCGGATTGCCCTTGACATTGATATCGGAAGCCTCGCTGCCCATGAGGAGAGCAAGTTCGTCGTGGACGATTTTGATCATCATCTGCTCAGGCCGAACTGCCTTTAAGACATCCTGACCAAGTGCTTTCTGCTTTACTTCATCACAGAATGTCTTTGCTATCTTATAACTTACGTCGGCATCAAGAAGTGCCTTGCGGATCTCCTTGAGCGTCTCGGAGATATTTACCTCCGTTATTCTTCCTTGTCCCTTGATGAGTTTGAACGAACTCTCAAGTCTTTCTATCAGATTCTCAAACATATTCTCTATACTCTTACTCTATAC
>DFOK01000087.1 GCA_002376715.1 Bacteroidales bacterium UBA3543
GTTACTCGATTACCTAAGGGATACCGACATTGAGAGATACCGTGAAATATTGAAGGCCCTCAACCTTCGTAGATAATACAAACAGGAAAAAAATGGAGACCGCCGTGTTTTTGAAGCGGTCTCTTTTTTTATTGAGAAAACAATTTTTTAGCGGAGACAATATAATTTTTTAGCGGAAACAATGAATGTTATTAAGAAAACCATCCAATTGTCCGACGGAAGGACAATAGAAATTGAGACCGGTAAACTGGCCAAGCAGGCCGACGGCTCAGTAGTAGTAAAAATGGGCAAGACCATGTTGTTGTCTGCCGTTACATGTGCAAAAGAGGCCAAAGAAGATGTTGATTTTATGCCTCTTCAAGTTGAATATAAAGAAAAATATGCCGCAGCGGGCCGTTATCCGGGTGGTTTTATGAAAAGAGAGGGTAGACCCTCAGATTATGAGATACTTGTAGCACGCCTTATCGACAGGGCGCTTCGTCCTCTATTCCCGGAAAAATTCCATGCAGAGGTATTTGTGACAGTCAACCTTATCTCGGCTGACGGAGTTGATATGCCTGACGCACTTGCAGGACTTGCAGCTTCAGCCGCCCTCGCAGTGAGCGACATACCCTTCGATGGTCCCATCTCAGAGGTGCGCGTTGCACGTATAGATGGAAAATTCTGCATCAACCCCACTTTCGAGCAGTTGGAAAAAGCTGATATGGACATAATGGTGGCCGCTACTTACGAAAACATAATGATGGTGGAAGGTGAAATGAAAGAGGTTAGCGAGGCCGATATGCTTGAAGCTATCAAATTTGCCCATACGGAGATCAAAAAGCATTGCTTAGTGCAGAAGGAACTGGAGAAAGAGGTGGGTAAAGAGATCAAACGTGAATATTGCCACGAGACAGATGACGAGGCAGTGGAGAAAGCTGCCTGGGAATATTGCTATGACAGATGTTACGCAATCGCCAAGAGCGGCAGCGACAAACATACCCGTACCGATCAGTTTGAAGCGCTACACCAGGAGTTTCTTGAGACTATCCCTGAAGAGGAGAGAGAAGAAAAAGCAACAATGGTTTCAAGATACTTCAATGCCATTGAGAAAAAGGCTATGCGCCGTATGATCCTCGACGAGGGCATCCGTCTCGACGGTCGCAAGAGCGATGAGGTCCGTCCTATCTGGTGTGAGGTGGATTATCTCCCCGGTGCTCACGGCTCAGCCATTTTCACCAGAGGTGAGACACAATCGCTTACTACAGTAACCCTCGGCACAAAGGACGATATGAAGGAGAGAGACGAGGTGCTTACTCAAGGTACCGATCAGTTTGTGCTCCACTATAATTTCCCTCCTTTCTCTACCGGTGAAGCAAGGGCATCCCGTGGTGTGAGCCGCCGAGAGGTAGGTCATGGCAATCTCGCCTGGAGAGCACTGAAAGAGGTTGTGCCGGTAGGTGAAGAGAATCCCTATGCAGTGCGTATAGTATCTGATATCCTCGAATCCAACGGTTCCTCTTCGATGGCTACCGTATGTGCAGGTTCTCTTGCACTCATGGATTGCGGCGTGAAGATTTCCAAGCCTGTTTCTGGTATAGCAATGGGTCTGATTTCAGATACCGAGTCCGACAAATATGCTATCCTTTCAGATATTCTTGGTGATGAGGACCACCTCGGAGATATGGATTTCAAGGTGGCCGGGACGAAAGATGGTATTACGGCCACTCAAATGGACATCAAAGTTGATGGTCTCTCATACGAAGTGTTGGAAAAAGCACTTGAGCAGGCACGTCAGGGCCGCCATCATATTTTGAATGAAATGCTCAAAACTATCTCCGAGCCCCGTGCAGAATATAAACCCCATGTGCCGCGCATCATTCAGATTGTGGTCCCCGGTGAGTTCATAGGTGCAATTATCGGCAAGGGCGGTGAGGTTATTCAGGATATTCAGAAGCAAACCGATACAAGTATCACCATTACAGAGTCAAAGAATGATAAGGGTGAACCTATCGGTCTGGTCGATATTTTTGGAGTTGATAAGGAGAAAATGGATGCTGCCTTAGATCGCATCAAAGCCATAATAGCAGTCCCCGAAGTGGGTGAAATTTACAAAGGTAAAGTGGTGTCAGTTGTGGAGTTTGGTGCGTTTGTGGAGATTCTCCCCGGTAAAGATGGTTTGTTGCATATTTCAGAGATGGATTGGGGCAAGACTGAAAAGGTGGAGGATCTCTTCAAACTTGGTGACGAGGTTGAGGTCAAACTTATCGAGATCGATCCCAAAACCAACAAACTCCGTCTTTCCCGCAGAGCCCTTTTGGAGAAGCCCGAAGGCTATGTAGAGCCTGTACGCAGGCCTCGTCCTTCAGGTCCCCGTCCTCACGGCGGGCACGGCGGTGGTGGCGATCGCGGTGAGCGCAAAGGCGGATTCCGTAAAGATTTCAACAAAGGAAAAAAATAGTAGAAAACGGCCTCAAGGGCCGTTTTTTAGTTCCGAAAATACTACACATTACATACTACACACTACAGACTTTTTCCCTATCTTTGTCCGGTGAAGGCTTATGAAGAGGTTATTGCTAATATTATTGTTTGTTATGACGAATTTATTTGGTACTGCAGCAGATGACAGGGGCGCTTTGCGCTATTTTTCTTATAGCGTAGGGGGTGGGATGAGACAATTTTCCGGTTTTTCATATCAGGTCTCTTATATGGATGATGGTAGGATAGAGATTCTTATAAATGAGGATTTTCCCGACCAGAAACGTATTATAACTTCCGATCCTACTGTGTTTACTGAACTTCAGGCCATCATAGATGAGCACAATATGACCTCTTATAAGGGGAATTATGAGCGAAGTTTTCAGACTTTGGATGCCGGTTCATGGCATTTTGATCTGAGATATGAATATGGATTTTCTGTTAGTGCGACCGGTATTATTAGGTATCCACGTGGAGGAGCAGAGGCTTTCAGATCTCTCAAAGAGTACTTTGCGAAATGGGAGAAGCTGCCGGGTGAGGTCGACCCGATTATATTTTTTGACTACACCTGCGGCATAGGAGAGGAAGACAAGATCAGTTATAAGGTAAGCAGCAGTGATGAAGGTGTTATGATGCATCTTTTCAATGCTAAATATAGTTTTGATGAGAGATTCACTCCCGACCTCTCCATTTTTGAAAAGATCCGTAAATGTCTTGTCGTTTACAATATGGACACTCCGGATGCTTATACCTATTACAACAAAAAAGAGCCCGGACAGTGGTCTTTCGATGTGAAATATGCTTCCGGAGAGGTTCTTTCCCTAAAAGGCAGTTACGGAGATGTCAAGGGTGGATTTATCGATGCCCTCGAGAGCATTTTTCAGGATTGGATACCTGTTACCGGTAAAATGACGAGGTTTAGGTTTGACTGGCAACCCGATTATCATGGCCGTGTATGCTACTATGTGAATGCTGCAACCGAACCTTCCACCATATATTTCCATAAGGGTAGTGGGAACGAGTATCCTGCCCCCATGCCTATGGATGCTGAGGATCTGGAGCGACTGAGGCGGTTTGTTGCTGTTATGAAAGTTGACAACACGTACCAGGATCCTACTCCGGCGGAGGGAAGGGGCAACTGGTATCTCACCATCAATTATGATTCGGGCGATATTCTCGGCATTAACGGCAGAATCAGCACTCCCCGTACTGAAGAGGAGATGAGGATTTGCGATCCGATTCATAATTTTTTCGAACCGATAATTGCGAAACTTGAGCAGCAGAGGAAGGAGCAGGAGGCACTTCTGAAAGAGACGGCTTTGACAGATAATGATAAGGATGATTCAGACGGGGAACGGAAGCAAACCTCCAAATCTGCTACCCGCAAATGGTGGCAATTCTGGAAATGATTTTTGAAACCCTATATTTATTGTTCAGAGACACTACATTTTATTCTAGAGATTATAATAACAGCAACGGGGCTGACATAAGTCAACCCCGTTGTCGTTTAACAGGCCTTATTTGAGGCCTTTCCAATTGGAAAGCCTATTTTGCAAGAGCCGATAACTCCTCACAAAGGCCGTCAAGACCTTTTATAAGGTCGTGACCTACTGCCTTATAATGTGCTTTTATTGCCTTTTTGCTGCTCTTGTCAGGATGATTGACTCTGTAAAAGAGGCCGTCAGCGAGATCGCCGGCCTTCTCTATGAGTTCTTCTACCTTTGTAAGGTCCTTGTCGGGATGCAGCATTGCAAAAAGCAGGCAATCTTCAACAAAATCTCCGATGAGAAACTCTATGTCTTTCTTGATTACTCTAAGATTCATATCTATATTCCTTTTTAATTTGGCCGCAAAGGTAATATTAATATTTTTTTTTACAAAGAGATGATGCCGGGCTTCTTGGTAAGACCAAGACCTGGTTTATCCTCAAGGGTGATTCGTCCGTCTACCAGCTTCATACCATCAAAGCAGTCATTGGCAATGAGATAGTTGCCGTCAAGGTCTGCCCATTCCACTTTAGGTGCAATCTGGGCTGCCGCCGAAATGGCAACGGATGTCTCAGTCATACAACCTACCATAATTTTCATATGTAGGGCGTTTGCCAGCGAAACCATTTCTCGTGCTTCACGCATACCGGTACATTTCATCAGTTTGATGTTGATGCCATGGTAAACACCTTTTAGGTTTGGGATGTCGGTCAGGCGCTGACAGGCTTCGTCGGCAATGATGGGCAGAGGGCTGCGCTCAGTCAGCCAAGCTGTCTCTTCAATCAATAGTTTGGGCATCGGCTGCTCAATCATATTGACATTTCTCTCTGCAAGCCAGTTGACCATGTCCAGTGCATAGTGTTTATCTTTCCATCCCTGGTTGGCATCAATGCAGATAACGGTGTTGGTCTTAGCCCTAATGAGGTTGATCATTCTCTTGTCCTCTTTTTCCGTCATTCCGAGCTTGACTTTCAATATTTTTGTCCAGGAAGCCTCCTCTATTTTCTCGTTGACAACGTCGTCACTGGCATCGTAACCAATTGTATAACAAGTGTGGGGAGCATCCTCGGGGTTAAATCCCCAAATTTTCCACCAGGGCTGTCCAATAATATTGCCTACAAGGTCATGTAGGGCAATATCCACGGCAGCTTTGGCCGCAGTATTGTTGGTCGCCAGTTTGTCCACTTCCACCATTATATCTTCAATACGGAACGGATTGTCAAACTTAGGAAGTACATTTTCGGCCACTTTTTTGAGAAATTCATGTACGGAGGCCTGTGTCTCGCCCAGGTAAGGGGGCATCGCTGCCTCACCGTATCCGGCATATCCGTTCCAGGTGATGCGGCTGATCACTATGGGCGTCGTTGTCCTGGATGATCCGGAAATTGTGAAAGTATATTTCATTTTGCCCATAAAATTCTCCCACTGGAGATCGAGCTTATTGGTGGCAACCTTGGTCTTTTTTGCCGTGTTTGCAGCAAAAAGATTTCTCGGGTGCCAAAATGCAGCTGCGGCGGTCATCAAGCCGGCAGCCTTCAAAAATTGTCTTCTGTCGCTCATTGTTGTGTTTTTTTCGTTATAATATTCATTAGAAATACCAGGGGTGCTTTGCTATTGACACCAGGCCGGAAACCTCATCTGCCTTGTTGATGACACGCCTTGCACGTACCAAAGTGCCGTCATAAAAATCTTCTGCATCCGGCATCAAAGAGTTGGTGTGGACGTTGGTGGCCGCATGGATAAATCTGCCTTCTCCGAGGTAGATTCCGACGTGGGTTATCCTTTCGCTTCTCTCTTCGGTAGCTTTACGGCCGAAGAAGAGCAAATCACCGGGTTGCAGATCACCCGGGAAATTCTCGACATTTACATCATCACCTACCTTTGCCTGTTGGCTGGCATCCCTGCGGGTAATCACTCCGTTGAGGAAAAGAACGGTTTTGACAAAACCGCTGCAGTCCATCGCCTTAATGGAAGTGCCTGCCCAGAGATAGGGGAATCCGAGGAAGGCTTTGCCTGTGGCAATAATGTTCTCTGCAGTAGGTTTACGTGAGGCAATCCAATTGTTGAAGGGTGCAGCGTCCTTTTTGGGTACAAAGGCAATCTTACCATCGGGAATTCTTACCTTGAAATAGTTCCCTTGCTCTCCGACTTTCTCCACGATATTGCCCCATACTCCGTCGCTTACCACTTGTGAGGTGAGGTCTGCCTTTTCACGGAATAGAGTGTAATAAGTGGTTATGATCAAACGGTTAGATGTCTTCCAGGCGTTGAGCTCCTGCTCGTCCATCCTCTGTACGCTGCCGACAGTAACCCATGCGTGATAGCCTTCGGGAGTGACGATCCTGTACCAGTAACTGCGTTTCTCAAGTAATTGTACCGGTGTGCCCATCAGTAGCTGTGTAGCCATTTCCGAAGAGTAGTTAGCCTCATATCTGACATTGGCCACCGAGTGTGAGACTACTGCCCAGATCTTGTCTCCAAATTCGGGGTCGGGAAGCACGATCATACTGTCCAGCACACTGAGACCTTTTTCAGAAAGAGCTGCCAGTAGTGCATCTTTAGCCTCCTGCTCTGTAGTGGAGCCATAGAGGACTTTTCGGCCATCAGCATCTTTTAATATCGGTTCATAACACTTATCCCTGCGGTCAGGAGCAAATTGTGCTTTAATTTCATTGGAAATGGAATCAAACTGCTCTTGGAAAGAGTCTGCGGGGGATCCACAGGATTGGATCATCATCAAGGCTGCGATAGCCGGAATCAGGAGTCGTTTCATTCTGGTTAAAATTATTGGTTTAAACTTCAAAAATACTCTTTTTCTTATCTTTGTGCAAGAATAGGCCTCAAAAATGAAAAAAAGATACAACTCCTTTGTCGGATACTATAAGAGCAAATACGGTAGCAGACTGCAGAAAATTGTTATAGATGCAGGGTTCTCCTGTCCCAACCGTGACGGCTTCATTGCCTTTGGCGGGTGTACTTATTGCGATAACAATGCCTTTCATCCCTCGTATAGCACTCCCGATAAGAGTATTATGCAGCAGATGGAGGAGGGGATGGAGTTCCATCGCCGCAGATATCGCAGAGCTACCGGTTATATTGCATACTTCCAGCCTTACTCCAATACATACGCACCGTTGGAACGCCTCAAAGAGTTGTATACAGAAGCTCTTTCGCATCCCGATGTGGTAGGGATAGCGATAGGGACCCGCCCGGATTGTATAGATGAGGAAAAGCTCGATTATCTTGCTGAACTTTCGCGAGAACATATAGTTATGGTGGAATATGGTATCGAATCCTGTTTTGATGTTACTCTGGAACGCATCAATCGTGGCCATACATTTAAGCAGGCAGCACATGCCGTCAGGATGACTGCTGAACGCGGACTCGACGTCTGTGCACACTTTATCCTGGGACTTCCCGGTGAGAGCCGCGATATGATGCTTGAGAGTACCTCAGTGATTAATTCGCTGCCGCTGACCTCGCTTAAATTTCATCAGTTGCAGATCATAAAAGGAACTCGTATGGAACGGGAATTCGAGGCTCATCCGGAAGATTTCGTCACCTTTACCCTGGAGGAATACCTCGACTTTTTTGTAGATATTCTCGAACGTCTGCGACCGGAACTATGTATCGAAAGATTTGCCGGAGAGGTACCGCCAAGGTTTGTAAAGTCAACCCCTTGGGGTCTGATTCGCAACGTAGAACTGCTTCGTTTACTTGAAAAAAGGCTCGAAGAGCGCAATAGTTGGCAGGGCAAATTGCTCTGAAACGAACTTTTGCTATATTTGTAGATTATAATTGAAAATAATTGCGATATGGAACATTTTTCCGATACGATCATAATGGAAGGATTGGCTTACGATGATGTATTGTTGATCCCTGCCGAGTCCGGTGTATTGCCCAGGGAAGTTGATATCACTACTCATTTTTCGAGAGAGATACCTCTCCACATCCCTATAGTTTCCGCTGCGATGGATACCGTTACCGATGCAAATATGGCCATCGCCATAGCACGTGAAGGCGGTATCGGAGTTATCCACAAAAATATGCCCATTGAACAACAGATGGAGCATGTTCGTAAGGTCAAACGTGCTGAGAATGCCATGATATACGATCCTATTACCATCAAATATGATGCTTTGGTGGGTGATGCACTCCAGCTGATGGCTGAAAACCGCATAGGAGGCATTCCGGTGGTAGATGACCAGAATTATCTTATCGGCATTGTCACCAACAGGGATCTCCGTTTCCAGGAGAACTACAAGACCCCTATTTCTGAGGTGATGACCTCTGAAAACCTAATCACAGCGGGTCCGGCAATAGATATTCCCCAGGCCACCGAGATGCTCAGCAAATACCGCATCGAGAAGCTACCTGTGGTTGATGACAACAACCGCCTGGTGGGATTGATCACATATCGCGACATAATGAAGATTAAGAAGAATCCCACCGCCAGCAAAGATTCCCGCGGACGTTTGCTCGCAGTAGCTGCCGTGGGCATCAACAGCCACAGCCTGGAAGATGTGGAGAAACTCGTATCTGTGGATATAGACGCGGTAGTGCTCGATACGGCGCACGGACACTCTCTGTTCGTGTTACAGACTATCAAAAAGATCCGCGAGGCTTTCCCGCATCTGCAGATAGTAGCCGGCAACATTGCTACCGCCGAAGCCGCGTTAGCTCTTAAGGAGTGCGGAGTTGATGGTGTCAAGGTGGGCATCGGCCCCGGTTCCATCTGTACCACCCGCATTATCGCCGGTATCGGAGTACCCCAGTTTACAGCAGTGATGAATACTGCAAAGGCCCTTAAAGGAAGCGGTATTCCGATTATTGCGGATGGTGGTATTCGCTACTCAGGAGATATCGTTAAGGCGCTTGCAGCCGGTGCAAACACCATTATGGCAGGATCGCTCTTTGCGGGGGTTGAAGAGTCTCCCGGAGAGGCAATCATTCTCAATGGCCGCAAGTTCAAATCTTATCGCGGCATGGGTTCGCTTGAGGCAATGCAGAAGGGCTCCAAGGATAGATATTTCCAGGATATGGAAGAAGATATCAAGAAGCTCGTGCCTGAAGGAATTGTGGCTCAGGTACCTTATAAGGGCACTCTCGCAGAGGTTATATTCCAGTTGATCGGAGGTTTGAGAGCAGGTATGGGCTACTGTGGTGCAGCAGATCTCGCGGCGCTTCGCAAAGCTAAATTTGTCAAGATCACGCATGCCGGAATGGTAGAAAGCCACCCTCATGATGTTACCATCACCCGTGAATCCCCTAACTACTCCAGATAGACTGCTATGCGGAAAGTACTCCTGATAATAATGACGATGCTGTTGGTCGCCGGATGCTCTTTTATCGAAAAAAAAGGCAGGAACCTTCAGGATCGCAGGGTTGCGAGAATAGGGCATGAGGTGCTCTACGAGAGCGATATCGTGCGTATAATGCCGGAAGGCGTCTCATCTGCGGATAGTGCTGCGATGGTCAGTCGTTATATAAATACCTGGGCTTTGGATCGCTTGCTGCTACTCAAAGCAGAGGAGCAGCTCTCTAAAGCTGAGCGCGACGTCACCGCTGAAGTGGAAGAGTTTCGCAGCACTTTGCTCGGTTTCAGATTTGAGAAGCGCTGGGTTGAGGAGAGGCTTGACACAACAGTGACTCTCGAAGAGGCGCGTTTATATTATGAGGAGCACCCCTCGAGTAGCATTTTTCCCTATCCGTTGGTCAAGGCGCGTGTTATCAGAATTTCCACCGGGTCACCCTACTATGAAACCATTAAAAGTGCATATACCGTCACTTCGGAGCAGGATGTCGCAGAACTCAGAGAGTTCTGTTATTCCTCTGCAGAGCGCTATGCCGATTTCGGAGGGGAGTGGATACCACTTTCTCAACTTGCAAAGGAGCTTGGTACCGATATCGAGACCTGCACCAGGGAAGTTCTTCCCAGAAGAAGTAGTGAGATGAAGTTCAACGACTCCAATTATTTGATTTTTATAGAAGAAAAAGTGGATGCGGGTACAGTTTCGCCCTTTGAATATAATGTGGCGCGGATACGTGAAACTATTCTTGGCAAACGAAAACAAGAGCTTTTGACAAAATTGGAACAAGACTTGCTTGAAGATGCCCATATCAACGGAACGCTAAAAATTTATTGAAAATATGAAACATACCTTTGTTGCCACTGCACTCTTTTTAATTCTTTCCATCTTTGGGACGGAGATCCTAGCTCAGCGTTATCAGGAAGGATTGATCGACAAGACGATTGTGCTCATCGGCAATGATATGATAATGCTCTCGGATCTGGAAAATGAGGTGCAGATGATGAGCGCGAGAGGTTTCACAGCTGACCGCAACGTACGTTGCCAGATACTGGAGGAGATGCTTGTCTCCAAACTTTTTCTCAATCAGGCGAGAATAGACTCTTTGGAAATCAACGAGGCCAATGTCGAAAATGCACTAAATCAGCGGATCAACGAAGTGATGACGCAGCTAGGCGGTGAAAAACAGATGGAGGAATACTTCAACAAGCCCCTCTATAAACTTCGCCAGGAGTGGAAAGAGATGCTTACTGAACAGTCGCTAATCCAGGATATGCAGCGCAAGGTAGCAAGCAATATTCCGAACCTTACGCCTTCTGACATAGAGAAATACTGCAAAGAAACCCCCGAAGAGGATCTTCCCATTGTATCCACACAATATCGCATCCGTCAGATAGTGCTTTACCCGGACAAAGAGGCTGCAGAGCTTGAAGTAAAAGAGAGACTTCTGGGCCTAAGGGAGAGAATAGTTGCCGGTGAAAGGTTTTCCACGCTTGCACGTATGTATTCGCAGGACCCGGGCAGTTATGCTAAGGGAGGAGAACTGGGTATGGCTTCCAAATCTATCTTCTGGCCTGCTTTTTCCGATGCGGCAATGTCACTCAAGGTGGGGCAGGTGTCTCAGATAGTGGAGACTCCTGACGGGTTCCATCTCATCGAACTAATTGCCAGGGAAGGAGATATGTTCAATGCACGCCATATCCTGATTAAACCGCATTATACTACAGAGGATCGCATTAAAGCATTTGACCGCTTGGACACACTCAGAACTAGGATTCTGGGTGACTCAATTTCGTTTTTCAATGCGGCAAGATACTTCTCTGAAGATCGTAAAACTGCCACTAATGGAGGTCTTCTTGCAGACGAATATACCGGATCCTCATATTTCGAGAAGGATCAGCTTAAGCCGGCCGACTATAATATACTCAAGGATATGCAGGAAGGTGATATTTCTGAACCTTTCGAGTCTCTTGACAACGAGGGTCGCAGTGGCAATACTGTCTATAAAATTATAATGCTCGAAAAGATTATTCCTTCGCATGTGGCCAATTACAAGACCGACTTCAATGTCTTGCTTGATGATGCGAACATGAAGAATTCCAATGCGGCTATCGATACATTCATTTCTGAAAAGCAGAAGAGCACCTATATAGTGATAGATCCTCTCTTCAAGGAGTGTAACTTCATGAGGGAAGGCTGGGTGAAGTAGTCTATGAATTTTATCAGGAAAGCGCTCCATATTACCGTACTTGTACTCTGTGCACTGCCTTTGACAGCGCAGGACAATCTCTCGGAAGATGATATTTTTCGTCTTGTGGATGCCGCTTCTGTACGGCAGTTCGAGGAGTATGGAATAAACTATCGTCAGGTACTGGGGGATCCGGCTCGTTTTCTTCACAATAATACTTTTTTATTGTGTGACTCAGCGATTTGGAATGTTACCGCTAAAGTTGTCGAAGCTTTTGGAAATGTAAGAATAGTACAGGATGGCACGATGCTTTCCAGCGAATCTGCCATTTATCTCATTGATCAGAATATTGTTCGTTTCAATGGTCCACTTGTGGAACTTGTAGATAAAGAGGGTAATACACTTCGTTCCAACCGGATGGCCTACAATACCAAGGACAGTGTCGCCACTTATGAGACAGGCGGTGCTATGAAGAATAGGGAAGGGTCGGTTATAGAGAGTCGCGTGGGTATATACGACTCTAAAATAAACACCTTTATATTTGACGAGGAGGTGGAGGTATATACTGACACCATCTTTATGAAATCCACCACGATGCGCTATCTGACGGATGAGAAGAAGATCTATTTTGGTCATAATACCTACGCCTGGAGGGGTGACGGTTTCATAAAATCCGACGCAGGCTGGTATGATAATGCCGAAGGCATCATTCATTTTGCATCGGATGTCTATATGAATAATGAAGATTATGAAGCGTGGTGCGACGAAGTCTATTACCACAGGGAAACGGGCCGTACGGAGATGTACAACAATATCCAAATTTTGAACGAAAAGGAGTACACTACCCTTCTCGGCAACAAACTGATCTATACCAGTGATACAGTTGCCACCGTCACCGACCATCCAGCCATCGCATATTATGGTGAGAATGAAAACAACATTGTAGACAGTTTGTTTTTTGGAGCTGATACTCTTCATTTTTATACGATAAAGCGCAATTATATTCCGAAGGAGACAATAGACAAGGCTACAAAGAGAAAAAAGGACATTCTTTTTGATGCATTGACTGAACTCCGCAACAAACAAGCTGAAATACGTGCTCAGGAGGCGGAAAAAAAGATGCGTGAAATGGGAAAACTTCCTCCGGAGATTCCCAAGAAAGATTCTACCGCCGTTTCTCCTATACTTGATTCTCTTGGACAATCCTCTCAAGACTCTCTGGCAATTCAGGCGGACAGCACAGCAGCCTTAGTAGCTCAGGATACACTTTTTGCACGGAAATCACTTCAGGATATTGCCCAGGACAGCACTCTGGCCCGGACTCAGGAAATGCTATTCGAATTCCCTGACAGCACTCTGCTTCAAACGGGAAAACTGCTTGCCAATCTTCCTGATAGCACCATGGCACAGACTCCGAAATCGTTATCCGAAATCCCTGATAGCACTATGGTTCAGACACAAGAAGCGCTGGCTGAACCTCCGGACAGTACCGCAATCAAACACATGGTTGCATACCGTAATGTAAGAGTCTGGAGATCTGATTTGCAGGTGCGGTGCGACTCACTTTTCTTCTCTGAGCTTGACTCGATAGCCCAATTATTCGGCCGGCCGGTACTTTGGAACAAGATTAAAAACCAGCTCACTTCCGATGAAATGCAGCTGATGGTAAAGGATGGGAACCTTTACAGGGGAAGTATGCTCAATAATGCGATGATTACCACACAAGAGGACACGCTCCACTACAACCAGATCAAGAGTACCGAGATGATGGGGTTCTTCAGAGAAAATCAACTCTACAGGTATGATGCTCTCGGAGGTGTATATGCTATTTTCTATGTGGTGGAAGAAGAGACCATCACTACTATCAATGTCAAGGAGGCGGAATCGATGACTGCCGTCATCAGGGATGGTAGTGCCGAAAGACTAATTTACCTCACACAAATTAGTAGTGACGCTTTCCCCGTAGGTGATCTTGCACCGGAAAAGCAGCGCCTCAAAGGCTTCGAATGGAGAGGAGAGGAGCGGCCAGTCGACCGCTTCGATATTACCTCGCAACCGATATATATGTCGCACAGGGATAGGTATGTGCATATCACCAGACCGGATTATATCTACTCCGACAGATATTATGACGACCATATGACCAAGGTTATTACCGATATCAATACCCGTGCAGAGCGCGAAAGGCAACTACAGATCGACCTTGCTAAAAAAGAGGCCCGTAGGGAACTTGACTCGCTTAACGCGGAAGCTTTGCTGCGTGATTCTTTGTTACGTGACTCGCTGTTACTTGATACGCTCCCTCTTGAGCATTCCTTGCGTGATACTCCACTCAATACCCAGAACTCAGAACTCAATACTTATCAATCTGATTCCACTCTGATTCGCAAAATGGAGATTACAGAAGTGGTTCCTGTGACAGATAGTGCGCAGACAGAGATTCTTATCCCAAAGGAAGAAAATATTCAAGTAGAGGTGGACGAATCGCCCTCTTTATTACTTGATACTCAGAACTCAGAGCACAAAGCTCCACTCCTAGATACTACTCAATATTCAGATAAAGCCATCGCTCGTGCAGAACGGAAAGCTCTCCGCAAGGCCAAGTGGCAAGAACGCATTCTTAAGTGGAAGCAACGTCGTCAGGAACGTCGTGAAGCAGCTGAACTTCGTCGAGCTCTTCGAAAGGCGAAAGTGAAGAAATAAGATTGCTAATTTGATAACAATAAAGGGTGACCAATCGGCCACCCTTTATTGTTAGAAGTGCTACAAAAATTAATCTTTGTAGCCGGGGTTCTGCTGGAGCTCGGGATAAAGGAGTCTCTCGGTGTGTGAAATCGGGAGAACCACTTTCTCATAATCCCAACTGAAGGACTGCTTGTAACCACTACCTACAGCATACTCGTGAGGGTCGCTGGGATCTCTGGTTATGGTACCGCCACGACGCATAACGTCGAAGAAACGGTGCCCTTCTCCTATAAACTCTTTCTGACGCTCCAACTGGATCAGATCGAGAGTTGCGGTAACGTTGGAGGCTGTAGGATCAGCTCTCTTGCGTATCCTGTTGAGGTAGTTATTGGCATCTGATGCCTTGTTTGTTTCCAGAGCGGCCTCAGCTGCGATAAGATAAGCCTCAGTGATACGCATCACACGGGGATTGTTACGACGGAATGTGTAAACTCTGTCCTTGTTGCCGATAAATTTCCTGAGCCAGTAATCACCGCTCTGACGTGCTCCTGTTACTGGGTCGTCGAAAGCAATCATTTGGCCACGCACGTCGTTGGGAGTATCCTTAAATAGATTTCTCCATTTACGTGTAGGAATTACTGATCCACCCGCATTCTTGTCATCAAACCACATATTGTGATAGATTGTATAGAAACCACCGTCAGGGTCGATATCGCTGTCTACAGTCACGAGAAGTTCAAGTACGCTCTCATCATGGCCCTCCCTGCCCCAGTAATCGAGATACTCTTCGTAGGTGGCAAGTTTGTAGGGAGAACTATTGATAACTTCGGTAGCGCAGGTATATGCATTTGCATATTCACCTTTGTAGAGGTGTACCCTTGCCTGGAGGAGTCTTGCTGCCCAATAGTTGAAGTGACCTGTGTTTTTCTGCTTAGAGAGAAGTCCGACAGCAGTCTCGAGATCTTTCTGTACCAGAGCGTAGGTCTCGGCAACTGTTTTTCTAGGAATCCTGGCCTCTGAAGGGGATGCGACAGTTTCGAGGATAACTGCACCCAGCGATGCACCTTTATCCTTGAGGTAGGGGTATCCGTAGAGTCTGGCAAGGTCAAAGTAACAGAGAGCTCTTATTGCATGAGCCTGGCCAAGATAGTCATTTCTCTGTGCAATTTGCGCTGCACCTGATGCAGGGAGAGTCTCGATATTCTCGATGACGGAGTTAGCTCTCATAATCACATTGTAGTAGTTGTTCCAGAAACCGAAATAGGTATTAGCTTCTGAATCATAGTCAAGACAGTAGAATATATTGCCGGTGCCACTAACCTGTCTGGGATAGATATTATCAGCTCTCATGTCACCCATGTATGCCCACCAGGAGCCATACATAGTGTAGTATTTTAATGGTGTGTAAAGACCGTTAACAACAACCCCTGCGTCATAGAGCGTTGCCATAGCAGTCTCAGATACGACGGAGTCGGTAGGCATTCTATCGAGGAAACCTTCGCAAGAAGAGAGTCCGAACACCATACCGGCCGCAATTACTATGCTAAAAATAAATTTTTTCATTTGTACATGTATTAATTTAGGGTTGATTTTCATAATCAGAAGCTTACTTCGAGACCAAATGAAACAGACCTCAGAGCAGGCATGCCATAGCGGTAACGACCATTCACGGTAACCTCAGGATCGATATCTGTATTGGCGAATGTAATCAGGTTTG
This sequence comes from Bacteroidales bacterium UBA3543, assembly GCA_002376715.1. Lineage (GTDB taxonomy): Bacteria > Bacteroidota > Bacteroidia > Bacteroidales > UBA932 > Cacconaster. The sequence goes on from DFOK01000087.1 coordinate 15,844, forward strand.
TTCCTGATACGTATACGCGTGCATTTACCAAATTGATCTTGTTGAGAAGGGTACGGGGAACGTTGTAAGAGAGAGTCAGGTCTTTAAGCCTGAGGAAGTCACCTTTACTGATATATCTGCTTGAGTAGTAGTAACCACCCTGGTTGTTTCCAACGATACGGAGAGGTTGAGTTCCATTAGGGTTGGAGGGTGACCAGGTGTCAACCTGACTGGCAGCTATGTTCCTGTGGAATGTGTAATAACCATCGTTACTAATCTGCTCGATTGCCTCGTTCCAAACGTATGCCCCATATCTGTAAGCCCATGACATTGAGAGCGAGAGATCTTTCCATCTCACGTTTGCATTAAAACCGCCGAATCCTTTGGGAATAGCAGTCATACCGTCAAGAATCATAGAGCTTGCGTTATTTCGATTGGTAGGGTAATAGTTATAGCTGTCGTAAGGCATAGTACCGCCTTTCTCGATCTTAGTGCCGTCCTTGAGCACAACAGTCTGGTCAACAGTTGCACCTTTCTCATAGAAAGTGCCCTCTGCATACATAGGGTAACCGGCTTTCAGACGTGAGTTGCCCATATGATTATCTTCCGGACATACTCCGAGATAGTTTCTGGTGTAGAACTGGTAGAAGTTATAACCCTCTTTCCAAATGTGAGGGGTACTAACGATAGTCTCTCCCTCTTTAGAGAGTGAGAGTATCTCATTATGTAGATATGACCAGTTGGCACCTACCGATACGTCCCAATCCTGGGTCTTGAGGATGTCCACATTCAAGGATAGTTCCCAGCCTTTGTTTACCATGGAACCGATGTTGGTCAGAGTGCTTGAAAAACCGGTGGTTGTGGGCACTGATGCATCGAGGAGAAGGTCGGTAGTAAGCTTGCTATAATACTCTGCGGTGAAGGTATATCTGTCGAATATGGTAGCATCAAGACCGATATTCCAGTTGGTGTTCTTTTCCCATGAAAGGTCGGAGTTGGCCAGGTTTTTAGGGTAGCTTGCACCGAAGTCGCCGTAAGATGTATAAGCATATACAGCCATATAGCCGTAGTAGTTTGATGGAAGTGTACCTGAAGTGCCGTAAGATGCACGCAATTTGGCATCATTCAGCCAGTCTGCTCTGAGCCACTCTTCGTTGGAGAATCTCCACGACCCCGATATTGACCAAAAGTCACCCCAGCGGGTCTCCCTGGAAAGCCTTGAAGAACCGTCACGGCGATATGTGCCTGTAAGGTAGTATTTACCGTCATAGTCGTAGTTCACACTGCTCAAAGCCGAAAGCAGAGCATCAGCCTGAGAATAAGAACGGCCGTTGTCAAATCCGGTAGCAAGGATGGACTCAGTAGCACCGAGGTGCGAGAAGTCAATCTTTGCAAGGCCGAGATAAAAGTAGGTCTCCTGTTCTGCCTCCCATCCTACCATTGCACCTACATGATGTTTGCCCCAGGTTTTGTCAAAATTTACGGTAGTGGAGCTAACAAGGCGGCTGATATTACGGTTACGGTCAGAAATAAAGCCTCCGACCTTGGAATAGGCATAGAAGTTGGGGTGCCCATAGTACCAAGCAAAGCGGTCTCTCTGGTTGATCCAGTCATTACTGATGATGGTCTTGGCTTTCAACCAGTCGGTAAACTTTACTTCAGCGTATGCCTTGAGGAGGAGTCGGTTTTGGTTGTAGTCGTTGTACTCTTTACCCCAGGAACCCAAAGGATTTACTGTGGTCATTGAAGGGTTCCAGCACTCCAGATAGAGTGAGCCATCCTCTTTGTAAGCATAGGGCCATCTTTCGCTGAGGGGAATTTTCCACATAAATATGGGGTTGGCTTTGGTAACATAACCCTCCTGGTGACCCTGCTGATATTGCCATGAATACTGGAGGTTACCACCGATCTTAAGCCATTTGCTTATCTGGCTTTCAGCATTAATGGTAGTTGAGAGACGTTTGAGGTAAGAAACTACAACAACACCCTGCTGGTCAGTATAACCTACCGAGGCATAAATCTTGGATTTATCTGATCCCCCGGAAATACTGTACTCGTAGTTCTGAATGATACCGGTACGGAAGATAACATCCTCCCAATTTTTGTATATATACTTACTCTCATCTTTTGCAGGGTAGTTCTCTGCAACCTTTGCATTCACATATGCGTCAAGTGAACCATAACTTGCCCATCTGGAAGGGTTGGCATTTCCGTAATTGGTCCATGCTTCCCTGTGCAGTGTTTCAGTTTGCTCATCGGTTGCGAGGGGCAGGTGGTTGTACGCAAAATAAGAGAAACCGGCACTTGCTTTAAATGTTGATGTGAGTTTGCCGGATTTACCTCTCTTTGTAGTAATTAGTATCACACCATTGGATGCACGTGATCCGTAAAGTGAAGCCGCAGCCGCATCCTTAAGAATGGTGAAAGACTCAATGTCGCTCGGATTCAAGAAGTTCATAACACTTGCAGATGCGTTGCCGGAAGACCAGTTGCCGCTTGTGGCAGGAACTCCATCTATAACGTACAAAGGTGCGTTGCCGGCATTAAATGAACCATAGCCGCGGATACGAATCTGTGAATCGGCACCGGGCTGGCCTGACATCGATACGGCCTGAACTCCCGGGGCCTTACCGGCAAGGACTTGTTCGAAGCTTACGATAGGAGCATCCTTTATTGTCTTCTGTTCGACAACCGTGGCGGAACCGGAATAGGATCCTTTCTTAACAGTGCCGTAGGCTACGACCATAACTTCCTCCAAAGCCTCTGCGTCCGGGGTAAGGATCGCATTGACCACGTTGCGTCCGTTTACGGGCATTTCCAGGTCATTAAAGCCGATGGATGAAAAGACAAGAGTCGCATTAGCCGGAACCCCGTCAAGTGCGTAGGTTCCGTCGTCAAGAGTGGCTATACCCTGCATTGTGCCCTTCACGACAACACTCGCGAACGGAACGGGTGAGCCATCTTGAGATGAGGTTACTTTTCCTGTAACCCTAATCTGCGCAAACGTCGCATTGCAAATCAATGCGGTTAGCGCAATTAACATCAATCTCTTCATAGATTTTAAGTTTTGTGTTTGGTGAATAATTATTTAAGTAAGGTTATAATGTTATACTTTGTGAGAGTTTATGTGATAAGTTTTGCTGCTGCACAAAGATGACTAAAAAAATCTAAAAAGAAAAGTCCTTTTTACACAATTTTTCAAACTGCTGTAAAAGTCATAATAAGAGGTTGGATTTTCCGATGTCAAGAGGCATCGAACAAAAATATTTTGCCGTTTTAAATATTAATACTTAACTTTATGACTTAAATATAGGAAAACTCAACGAACTTAGAAAAGAACAAACCCTTTAATCTATTAATTACAA
>DFOK01000021.1 GCA_002376715.1 Bacteroidales bacterium UBA3543
GGAATATGCTTCCAACCAGCAAGGCATAATCTTCAATCTGTAAAAGAATATAAAGAAAAGCATAAAGTATAAGCAAAATGGCTGCGAGAATAAAAGTGGGGAGTTTTTGCTTTATAAGTGAATAAAAGTAAATCGTTACCATTGAGATGGTTGCAATACTAGCCACTAAATAAGCCCAGCCAAAACCGATTTGTTCCGAAAGGGAAAGTAAGAAACTGTAAAAAAGTATCAACGCAATGCCTACCAGCACATATTGGAAAATGTGTATCGGTTTTTTAGTGAAAATTTCCACAAAAAAGAAAACAATAAATGTCAGCGCAATAAACATAAGAGCATATTTCGCCGTACGCATATTTTGTTGATAGTGGTCAACGGTTTCGATAAGATTTACTCCAAAAGAAGTATTACCCAAATAAGTAATATTATCATCAGACCACGTTACGGGAATTTCGCGGTTAAAACTTAAAATATTCCAAGTTGCGCTAAACTGCTCTTTATCAACGGTCGATTCGGGAGAAAACCCGCCTATAAATGAAGGCGACTTCCATTGACCACTAACCGTAACGGCAGTCTGTTGTCCAATGGGAATAAAACTAATAGAGCTACTGCCATTTAATTTAAGTTCGCAGTTGAAAGGCAAACTATCAGTCAAACCGACATTTTTCAAATTGACAATCAAGGATTTCCCTAAAATCGAAAGTCCTGTCTCTCCAACTGTTGTCTCGAGCATTGTATCCCCGATTTTAAAATTGGGAGTTTGTGACACTCCTCTCAAATCGGTGATGCCAATGGCAATTTTGGCTTTATCGAAATGGAGCTCGCTATTATCTATTTGCAGATCGGCTAGTTCTGAAAAATTCCCTTCAAAATGAATATCACTTTTGTAAAGAATGGTTTTGTAAATACCGTAATACCGCTCTTCCGGAGTTAACAAAACATTTATTTTCAACTCTTTCGGCGTAATGTAAAGCGTGTGTTCTTCGTAGAAAGGTTTTTTGTCCTTATCGAGTTTGGCAGTGGTGTACGGAACGCACAACAACGGCGCACACAGCACTTGAGGACCGCTCCATTTGTCGTTGATTTTCCAGACGGTTTCACGGCTACGTTCTTGTCTTTCTCTAATAAGATTCTGAATCATTGCTCCCGGAATAAGCAAAAGCAAAGTCAGGAGAGCAATCATAATCCCCTTAAATGCAAGTGATTGAGCGAATTTTCTCATAGGTGTTTCCATAGCAATTTGACTTTACAAATAAGAGACCTACATAAATCGTGCAACAATAGGTGTTTGCGAATATTATATGTTCTTATTTCATTAATCTCTTACGGCAATTTTTACAGAAACAGTCTGTGTGCATAACATCCATTTTAATACTTGATTTTGAAGTAATCGAGTAGTGCCTTATAATTATCCTGCGCCGTCAGACAAGTATCAAGCAAATAACCGCGGGTTTGATTCCATTCTTTCAATCCCCGATAATAGAACATCTTCAACTCTTCCGTTATTATAAATGGCACATGCCCGTTTACCAGACACTCCTTGAACATAATAAGTCGGCCGACACGGCCATTGCCATCCTGGAAAGGATGAATCGTTTCAAATCTATGATGCATGTTGATTATCTCTTCAAAAGAGTTGGTTTTCCTTGAATTATACTCTTTTAGCATCACTTTCATCTCCCCACTCACTTTTTCCGGAGCTACTGTCGGCATCCCACCAACTTCATTTGGCAAGAGCTTGTACTCTCCCGCTGCAAACCACTCCATCCGGCTATCGGAAGTGCCCGACTTTAGAATAAAATGCAACTCCTTTATCAAACTTTCAGTCAATCTCTCTTCCGCCCTCTCTATAATCAAGTCAATGCAGCGAAAGTGATTTATTGTTTCAACAATATCATCCACCCGCAGACTTTCCCCTTCCACACCTATAGTGTTGGTTTCAAAAATAAACCTTGTCTGATCATATGTCAGGCGACTTCCTTCAATATGATTGGAATTGTAAGTGAGATCTATCTGAGTGCGATGGTAAATGCCACCCTTTAGAGCGATTTGCTGCTGCTCACGCAGGGCCTTCAAAAGTGGCGACACTTTGCGTTGATCACTCTCTCGCAATTGTCGAACAGCATCAGGAGGTATATTCCAGGTTTTTCCAACAAGATATGCCCCATCTATTTGACCTGTTTTGCAATAATGCCTGACTGTTCTTTCCGGAATACCGTGCCTTTTAGCATATTCTGTTACTGAAATATATTTCATAATATTCACCTATCGGCAAGTTATAAGCCGAATATTACAGTAAATATAGGGATTTTTGCCGATACCGGCAAAAATTATTTCCTAAAGGCCACTTTTCTTTCAGCTTCTACATCTTCGATAGTTTTAGCCAAGGGCTTACCAAGTATGCGATTTCCTGTTTTTGTAATTAAGAGGTCTTCTTCGTTGCGGATGCCGCCGAAGTCGCGGTATTTGTCAACTTTGTCGAAATTGATGAAGTCGGCATTGATTTTATTCGCTCTCCAGTGGTCAATCAGTTCTGGAATGAAATAAATCCCGGGTTCGATGGTGATTACAAATCCGGGCTCGAGAGGCCTGCCCAATCGGAGTGATTTCAGGCCGAATTGGCTGCTTTTAGGCACATTGTTGTATCCCACAATCACCTCTCCCAGATTCTCCATATCATGCACGTCCAATCCCATCAGGTGACCGGTTCCGCAAGGAAAAAATAGCGCATGTGCCCCATTTGCAACGGCTTCCTGCGTGTTACCTTTGGTAAATCCAAGGGCTTTCAGCCCGTCGAAAATAGTTTCGCAAACGTGCAAATGCACATCTTTGAAGTTGACGTTGGGCTTCGCCATTTTAATGGCGTTGTTGTGAGCCTCCAATGTTATCTGGTAAATCTCCTTCTGACGTTCGGTAAATTTTTCCGATACGGGAAATGTGCTGCTCATATCTCCGGCATACCCCAGTGGGGTTTCATAACCTGCATCCAACAAAAAGAGTTGACCCTCTTTTATAGTGTTGCCGTGGTAATGGTTGTGAAGAAATTGCCCGTTGATAGTGGCAATAATTGGGAAAGAGAGATTTCCGCCCGCAGCAAGTGCTGTTTCGTGAACGACTGCAGCCACTTGTGCTTCCGTCATTCCGGGTAGAGCAAAATTCATAGCCCTTTTGTGCATCTCCGAGGTTACGGTTACCGCTTTTTCGATTTCCACAATCTCCTCTTCCGACTTGATATTGCGCTGATTGGCAATCGCTTCAATAAATTTCTTGCTGAATTTTGCAGAGATTTCTTCTTTTGAATAGCGCAAAAGGTGATTGAGTTTCAAAATATGTTCAGCACGATAGGGTGGCAGATAGTGAATTTGCTCCTTATCGGCTTTTCTGAGTTTCTCAGTCAATCGCGATAAACCGGCGGTGTACTTTACTCCTACCCTATCAGCCAACTCCTGTATGGAGGGTTGTGAGCCGGTCCAAACAATTAAGTCAATGGTAGCTTCGTCGCCGAAGATATACTCTTTGTTTTCGTCAATGTCGATTATTGCGGCAAGATTGGGCTTGCTTATTCCAAAATAATAGAGAAAACTGCTGTCCTGACGATAAAAATAGGTGTTGTCTTCATAATTGCATCCGCACTCGTCGTTGCCGAGAAAAAGCAGAATACCTGATTGAAATTGTTTTTTCAATTTTTCTCTCCTTGAGATATAAGTTTCTTTTGAGAACATAGGCTTTTATATTAATTATTATTGATC
>DFOK01000103.1 GCA_002376715.1 Bacteroidales bacterium UBA3543
CATATTCTTAACGTAATTGTCAATTTTAAATTATTTTTACGCGCCCCCTTCTGGGCATAAAATTAGCATATCAGAAACCACAAATGACTAATAACAATAAAATGAAAATAAAATCCCTCCTCACCCTTTTGCTTGTTGTCATAGGAATGACGGCACAGGCACAACAGATCAAAATAGTTGAGCAACCAAAGACCATAGTTACCGACACGCGTATGTTGGAAATCTCGAAGGTAACTTTATCGGACACAGCAACTGTTCTGGATATAAAAGCTTTTTCCTCACCCAGCAATTCAATCAGAATAGCGTCTGATACCTATCTGCTAGCCGGCGGCAAAAAGTATATGATTCGCGGGGGCGAAGATATTGAACTTGATTTACTGTTTTGGATGCCCCAATCAGGTGTAGTTGAGTTTAAGTTGATATTTGAACCGCTGCCTATTGAAACAATCACATTCGACTTCATAGGTAACGATAGCGACGATTATTATAAAATATATGGTGTCGACTTGACGGCAGAGAATAAAAAAACAACGGATTACAAAGTTCTGGAATCCACATATGATGTGGACGAGCAGCTATTTCCAAACTTAATAAAACCTTTTAAAGGAAAAGTAATACTGATAGATATCTGGGCAACCTGGTGTGGCCCATGTATGGTATCACATCTGCTGATGCAACCTATAAAAGTGGAGTTTGCCGATAAAGATGTGGTATTTTTATACCTTGCCGGGGAAGATTCCCCCGAAATTGTATGGGAAAATATGGTTGCGGATATATCCGGTTCTCACTACCGCTTGAGTGCCGAGCAATGGGACTATCTCCACGACATCTTAGATGTGAAAGGTGTCCCCACTTTCATTATTCTAGACCGTGAAGGAAATCAAATGTACTATAGCGTCGGTTTCCCGGGTGTAAGCAAAATGAGGCGTGAACTAAACAAAGCGTTGAAAAAATAATGCGAATCATTATTCGCCTCATTTGATTTTCAGAAAACAATTCCGCCGCTGAATTACAGCGGCGGAATTTATTTCACAAAAAACATTAGCCTCATAAAACGCTAAACAATCACTTTTTCTCGTACTTATACTGAATATCCGAAATCCAGCCGCTCCATTTGTCGAAATAGAGATTGCCTCCCTCCCACTCCACTTCACCACGCTGGAAATCCACAGTCTCGCTGCGGATGAATTTCTTGGCGGGAGAAAACTCACCTGAATAGTCACTGTTCACAATCCAGCGGAAAGCATCCAGACCCTTTGTATAGAAGTGATATTCATCGTCGTTGTCCTTAACATTGTAACGTCCGCGTCCGAATGACTGGTCGGTGGGCACCCATCCGATGCCCTCATAATATACCTCCAACCAATCGTGCATATTGACACTATTCGGATGAAGCATCCAGCCGCTCTGCCATCTTGCAGGCACTCCTGCATAGCGCGCCATAGTTATCAGAAGCAATCCCACCTGGCCACAATCGCCGTGATTGTTGTCCAGTACATACTCGGGGATGTTTTCCACGGTGGAGTACTCACGAGCACTTGCCCAGGGATAGTTGTCTGCAATCCAGCGGTAGATCTTCTTAACCTTAATGTAAGGATTGGTTTCAGTGCCTACGATAGAATCGGTAATCTTCTTTATACGGTCACTGAAGATAACATGGGTAGCCCTTTCAGCGGTGTATTCCTTGTATAGTCGGCTTCCTGTGTCATAGGGCTTAATTTCCTCGGGATTGAAGTCATACCACTCGTTGTAGCCCTTAAAAGAGAGTTCGTACGAGAAAACAGTCGGCTGTCCGGCAACCGCAATTTTTTCCATATAAATGCTCTTGTGAACATACCTGTCTGAAGAAATCTTGTATTCCGGCTCAGAGGTGGAAATCAAGCGAATATCTTTGACGCTATTCTGGTCCTCGCGGGGATAAGGCATCCAGGCACGGAGCACCGTACTGTCGGGTACCACATCGGGTTTGACAGTCAAAGTGTACTTGATAGTCATTGTGACGGGGAGCACAAGACTTTTCTTCTGCTCTCTTACGGCCTTGATGACCTCTTTATTATAACCGTCCAGAAATAAGTGAAGTTGATCCACCTTCACTCCTTCAACCTGCTCGTAGACTTTTTTTGCCTCCTTATCAATACGGAAAAGATTGCGTCCCGCATTGCGGAAATAACGCTTCTGCCCATCAATATATTTATGCTCGAGGGCATTTGTGGCCTCCCAGGCAGCAACCTGTGCTGCTGTAAGCTCCGGATAATAGAGTTTCAGATAGTTGACGATGTAATTGCTGTCGCGGGAAAAATCAATGGCGATCCTCGCCTCTCTCTCATCTTCCGTAATATTGATCGAAGGATCGGAAGAAGAAAAACGTCCACATCCGCCTAGCACGAATATGGACATCAATATTATTAATAGTTTACGCATAACGTGTATTGTAAAAGGTTAAGTCATTCAAAATACTACCTCACTCTTTCACCGTATGACCTGTCAGTAGTATTAACCCTGATACGGTCACCCTGGTTGATGAAAAGTGGAACCATAATCTCAGCGCCTGTCTCAAGAGTAGCAGCCTTCATGGCATTGGTAGAAGCGGTGTCACCCTTGACGGCCGGTTCGGTATAGGTTACCTCAAGCTCGACATACGTAGGTAGTTCACAGGTAAGATACCTCTCTTCTTCGGCGAAAAACACCATCTGAACCGTCTGTCCATCCTTCATAAGATCGTTATTCTCAACCATGTCTTTATCAAGATGAACCTGATCATAAGTCTCCGTATTCATGAAGTGGAAACCATCCTCATCAGCGTAGAGGAACTGGTAAGTACGGTGCTCGACTGTTATGGTTTCTATTTTTTCACCTGCGGTGAAAGTATTTTCGAGGATACGCCCATTCTCGAGGTTACGAAGTTTGGTTTTGACAAAAGCAGGGCCTTTGCCCGGTTTTACATGCTGGAACCATACTATAGAGCAGGGTATTCCTTTATAATTCAAATAGAGTCCGTTCTTAAAATCTGCTGTTGTTGCCATAAAAAGTATAGAAAAAATTAAAAAATTGTCCCGAAATCATTTAACTTACAAATATACTGATTTTATTTCAATCCTGAGGAAAGGCTTGCCATTGCCTCTTCCAACTGCCATAAAGGAGTGGAAGTGGCACCGCAAATACCGATACTGTCGCCGTCACGAATCCAGGTAGGGTCCACCTGAGAGGCCTCCTCTATCCACCAGGATCGGGGGTTGACGCTCTTGCAAAGGTCGAAGAGCACTTTACCATTGGAACTCTCTCTGCCGCTGATGAAGAGTATCATCGAGTGACTCCGCGCAAAATTCACCAGTGATTCATGTCTCGTGCTAACCTGCGCACAGATGGTATTATGCACCTTCACATCCTTTCCCTTGGATCTCATAATCTCCACTATAGTTTCATACTCCACAGGATCCTTTGTAGTCTGGGAGAAGAGCTCTATCGGCCTGGAAAAGTCCACTACGGATACATCGTCAGTGCTGCCTATGACCACTGCACGCCCCTCGGTCTGCCCCACAAGGCCATTAACCTCAGCGTGTCCGTGTTTACCGAAGATTACTACTGTACCGCCCACACTCTCCATTCGCAGAAAAGCTTTGCGCACCTCCTTTTGGAGACGTAATACCACCGGACAGGTACAATCAATCAGTGTAATTCCTTTAGCTGCTGCCAATTCATAAGTAGAAGGGGGCTCACCGTGTGCCCTTATCAGAAGCACACCGCCCGCAATGCTATCTATCGATTTAAGATCCACGATCTGCAGCCCCTTGGCCATGAGTCGGTCAATCTCAAGTGAATTGTGTACTATCGGACCCAGAGAGTGCAGAGTGTCATGTAGTGCGAGATAATCTTCAGCCTGCCGCACCGCTCTTACTACCCCGGGACAAAAGCCGGAAGAGGGATCTATTTCCAGTGTAATATTCATCAAAACTCCATGTTAAATTTGGCCTTGAGCACCCAGCCCAACCATATCATCTGCTGATCGACTGATATATAGCTATTGTCCAGGACCACCGCATCTTCCGCCTGGCGCAGGGGATTCATTTCACGGTGTGAATCAATATAGTCCCTCTCGAGCACATTTCTATAAATCTCGTCAAAATCAGCCTTCTCGCCTTTACCAACCAACTCATCGACGCGCCTCTGCGCTCTGATTTTTGCATCGGCGACCATGAAAATCTTTAGGTCAGCTTCCGGGAAAACTGCGGTACCGATGTCACGTCCATCCATCACAACTCCCAGAGGACCGTAGCCACGAAGGAGTGAATCCACGAAATTGCGAACGAAAGGAAGCGTCGCTATCGGACTCACACTATCCGAGACATCAAGCAGGCGTATGCGAGACTCAACATTCACTCCGTTGAGACAGATTTCAGCCCTGCCCTCTGGATTCTCCCTGTTGTAGGAAATCTTCACCTTGCCGGCCGCAAGATCTTGTTCTAAGGCTGCAGTATCTATCACATTGTCCTTAATATAGCCACATTGCAGCGCGAAAAGGGTAACAGCACGGTAAATAGCCCCCGAATCGAGGTATATCAGTCCTAAACGGGCTGCAATAAGTTTTGCAAATGTACTTTTGCCCGTCGAAGAATAGCCGTCAATTGCAATAATCATATCTCTCTCATTTGGTGTGAAAACACAAAAATAGACAAAAAAACTCTATCTTTGTGCTTTGAAACAAATATAAAACCTTCATGAAAATTCTGATTATTGATGACGAACGCAGTATCCGCAATGCCTTGAAAGATATCCTCGAAATGGATAATCATACCGTGGCGTTGGCTTGTGACGGCAAAGAAGGTGTGGAGGCAGCCCTCAGCGGCAACTACGATGCCATATTCTGCGATATCAAAATGCCCAAAATGGATGGAATTGAGGTACTTGACGTCCTTGCTAAAGAAGGCTGCGAATCATCCATAATCATGATTTCCGGGCACGGCACCATAGACACAGCCGTGGAATGCATAAAAAAGGGGGCATTCGACTTCATTGAAAAACCACTTGACCTAAACAGAATCCTCATAACCCTTAAGAATGCCACCGACAAGACTCAACTGGTAAAGGAAACTACCATTCTTAAGAAGAAAGTCAGTGCTAAATATGAGATCATAGGTGAATCGGCAGCAATAAAACATATCAAGGATATTGTGGACAGAGTGGCTCCCACTGAGGCCAGGGTCCTGATCACCGGATCCAATGGTACAGGTAAGGAACTTGTGGCCAGACGCCTTCACGAAAAGAGTACACGGGCCTCAGCACCCTTTATTGAGGTCAACTGCGCAGCCATCCCCAGCGAACTGATCGAAAGTGAACTTTTCGGACATGAAAAGGGAGCATTTACTTCGGCGGTGAAACAGCATAAAGGTAAATTTGAACAGGCCGATGGCGGCACTCTCTTCCTCGATGAAATCGGAGATATGAGCCTTGCTGCACAGGCTAAAGTATTAAGAGTGCTCCAGGAAAACAAAATCTCCAGAGTCGGTAGCGACAAGGACATCACCGTCAATGTCAGGGTTGTGGCCGCGACCAATAAAAACATCACCGAGGAGATTGAGAAAGGTAATTTCAGAGAGGACCTCTACCACCGCCTGAGTGTTATTCTGATCCATGTACCCACGCTTGCAGAACGTGTGGAAGATATTCCCCTTCTGGTGGAACATTTCATAAAGCAGATAAGCCAGGAAATGGGCATCACTCCCAAAAAAGTAACTCCCGAAGCTTATGAGGAACTGAACAAACTCCCATGGAGAGGTAACATACGCGAACTCCGCAATGTCACCGAACGCCTAATGATCCTCTGCGGATCCAAAATCACCAAAGAGGATATAATAGCATACGCAACTCCGGCGATCTAACATAGATATCAAAATGAATCTGGTAGCAATAGTAGGCAGACCGAATGTAGGGAAATCTACCCTTTTCAACCGTTTAGTAGGCATGAGGCAGGCAATAGTTGATGAGACTGCAGGCGTGACACGTGACCGTCATTATGGTACCTGTGAATGGTGCGGCAACGAATTTTCAGTAGTAGATACAGGAGGATTTACATCCAAATCCGATGACGTCTTCGAAAGCGAAATACGCAAACAGGTAATGATTGCCATAGAAGAGTGCGATCTAGTCCTCTTTGTTGTGGAGGTGGGCACCGGCATTACCGACTTTGATGCTGAGATTGCGGGGCTGCTACGCAGGAGTAATAAGCCGGTCGTACTTGCCGTCAATAAGGTTGATACCGGCGACAAGATGTATGGCGCACATGAGTTTCACGCTCTCGGACTGGGTGATCCCTGGTGCATCTCCTCAGCCAACGGCAGTGGTACAGGCGACCTGCTGGACAGAATTGTGGAACTGCTTCCCGAAGAAAACACTGTCAAGGATGATCCCTACGCCAATGTACCACGCATAGCCATAGTAGGTAAGCCTAATGTGGGCAAATCTTCACTCGTCAATGCCTTTCTGGGTGAAGAACGTAATATCGTAACTCCAATTGCCGGCACTACACGCGACTCAATTTCTACCTATTATAACAAATTCGGGCATGAATTCATGCTCATAGACACGGCAGGACTCCGTAAGAAGACTCGCGTCAAAGAGGATCTGGAGTTCTATTCGGTGATGCGCTCCATCAGAGCCATAGAAAATTCCGACGTATGTGTGCTGATGGTTGATGCCTCAACCGGCATCGAAGCACAGGATATGGCCATTTTCAATCTCATCGCCCGCAACAAGAAGGGTTGTGTAATAGTTGTCAATAAATGGGATATCGTGGAAAAAGGCAATAACACGATGAAAGAGTTTACCGAAGTGATCAAAAAGCGCATTGCTCCATTTAGCGACGTTCCGATTATATTCACATCCGTAATCAACAAGCAGAGGATACTAGACGTACTTAATGCTGCGGCCACGGTATATTCCAATTATTCTAGGAAAATCCCCACTTCCGAACTCAATGAAGTGATGCTTCCCGAGATCGAAAATTATCCTCCCCCTGCCTGGAAAGGCAAATATATCAGGATAAAATATGTGACCCAGCTACCTACGCAGTCGCCCTCATTTGCTTTTTTCTGCAATCTGCCTCAATATGTGAGAGATCCTTATAAAAGATTTCTTGAAAACAGACTCCGGGAGCATTTCGATTTTAGCGGTTGTACAATTCAGATTTACCTCAGAAAGAAATAGATTTTTTGGCAGGAAGAAGTATTGTAAAGCAAGCTCCTCCCAAAGATGATCTGGAATAAGATATCGTGCCCTGAGATTGCTCTATGATGTTACGGCAGATAGCGAGTCCAAGACCGGTACCTCCGCTTTTTGTAGTGAAATTGGGATGGAAAAGTCTTTCCATATGTTCTTCGGCGACTCCCAGACCGTCATCTTCGAAATCCACTTTATAATAAACTCCTTCTTCATGCTCTACAGCATCGATTGTGATGAGGATCCGTCCGGTTCCGCGCGCATTTTGAATTGACTCAATAGCATTCTGGATTATGTTGACAAAAACACGAGAGAGCTGCTGTTTCCTGGCGGATACCACAGGATTAGGAACATTATTGCGGATTTCAATAGTAATATCGTCATTGGTATCAAAGAAAAAGACCTGCTCGGAAATAGCCGCATTCAGATTTACATCCACTACCTCTTCGTTATAGAATCTTGAAAATGATGAAAATGCATTCGCCACTTCGCTAAGATTGGCTATCTGTCCCATAATAGAGTTGAGAGTAGGTTCTACTTGCTCTTCCCATCCTGAGCGCCCCTCCTCCTTCATTCTAATCAGATACTGAATGCGAAGCTTCATCGGAGTTAGAGGATTCTTTATCTCGTGCGCAATCTGGCGGGCCATCTCTTTCCAGGCTTGCTCACGTTCAGCCTGTGCCAGCTGCCTTCGACTGTGATCGAGGTCGTCCACCATCTTATTGTAGGCACTTACGAGCACTCCTATCTCGTCTCTGTTATTGTGATAGGAAATATATCTATTCCTGTTGGAAGATGTGGTCAATCCCTGTATTCTCTCCTTAATCTCCACCAGAGGCCTGGAGAGAGAATTGGAGAGCAGTACACTTATTATGAAGGCAAGAATGATCAGTACAAGGTAGATGTTGATGATAGTCGCAATCATCGAAGAGGAGGCACTCAACATATCCGCCGAACGCGAAAAGTAAGGAAGGTTGATAATGGCCACCATAGAGCCTTGGTTGTTGAAGAGCGGTGCATATACCGAAAAGTACTTCATTCCGGCAACCTCCTCCATTGTGGTATATTTAAGGGCATTGTTGTGCGCAATCTCATGATATGCATTGCCGTTCATACGTTTGCCCATCAGGAACTGCTCATAAATATCAGGCTGTGTAGTACGGATAAGACCCCCGTGAGTATCGTATAGGTTTATGTCGGTTCTGATCACTTTTGAGAGTTCATCCATTACATTGTAGAACTCAAGTGACTGCACCTGACTATAAACATTTACATATTTGCAATACTCTGACAGCACGCTGCGAGCGGTGGTAATTTTCTCATCCATTTCACGTTCATTACCAGTTCTGTTCAATCTGCTAATATAATGTATACTGGCTACTCCCAGGAATAGAATGGAGAAGATCATAGCCGAGGTAATTATAATTGTGATCTTTCTCTTGATGGAATTTTTGGGAAGGGAGAAGAGCTTACTCTCTCTTCCCCAGAATGTCATTATTGAGAAGAAGAGTCCGAAGAAAATGGCTATATATGAAAATGAGACCACATTTGAGAAAAACTTGTGACTCGGACGGCTCACAAGTGTGATTTCATCAGATGAAAACTTGTTGATAAAGTGAACATAACCTTTTTTGATTTGCATTGAATACCCGTCAGGACAACTCTCGTCAAAAATCACGGGATACTCATAGTCTCCTCTGTAAGTAATAATACGGCCATTGCTGTATCTGGCAAAAGAATAATTGCGCGGAAGCTGCAGATCATTAAAACCCTCGTCACCACTCAATATGGTCGGCAACCCCCCCAACTCTGAAGAGAATTTGGATTCAATTTCCACAAAGAGTCGGGTAACTCTCGAACTCACAGGATCAAAGAATGTAAACAAGCCCAGATATGAAGTCAGACCATTGTACTTGTTAATATAGAAAAATCTCGAATTAGGCGCCAGCGGAGTTCCGAACCTCGTTATCTGGTCCTGATAGAAGGGATAACATTGCACCAGTTCGCTGCCATGACCCAAGTCCAACAGGTCACTGGGAGAGCAAACGGTCAGTTCGATATGATATTTTTGTGCAATATTACGGTAGAGATAACGTTCAAGCAGACGGCTACGTATCACTTCACGCCTGTCAACCGCTGTCAACAATGCAATAATAGGGTCGTGAGCTATGGTCTCCTCAACGCTACGCAACTGAAGTTCAAGACTCAGGTCTCTCTCCATCGCCAGTTTATTGGTCCTGACACGGTTTATCTCATATTCCTTTTCGAAACCATAGATCACTATCATCGTAACGCAGTATAGAGATATAACCAACACATAGAGTGTCATATTGAACCAGCTCAAGAGTGAGAAAGTCCGTCTATTGCGAAAAATCAGCACCAGTAGCTGTAGCATCAGTAGCAGCCCCAGAAATATCATAGCTGAAGAGAAATAAGCCAAAATGGAATACCACGAAAGCTCGTCAATTCGGAATGGCTCCAGTACGATATTTGAGTTGATAACCAGCGAACGAAGTGTCAGATGGATATAAAGCACCAGAAGGAAAGTAACTACTACGGCAACACCGGAGAGCACACTCCTCATAGTCTTACCGGATCGTTTGATTCGCTTGACGATCTGGAGACGAGTTATGAATACGGCATAAGCCAGGAGGGAGATTAAGACATTATTGAGTAAGAAATTGCCTAGAGAGTCAAAAAAGCGATTGTCCGCATAATAAATCGGCGAAAATATTTCTCCTGACATATCGTTGAGACCAACTACAATGAATGCCACTATCCTAAGCGCCAAAAGAACGATAGCCGTTATTGTAAGTGACAACCAACTACGTTGCTTTACATGGAACAGGAAGAGCGCAATCACCGCAAAAAGCATTGAAATCCACATCGGAGTCAGATTTGCACTCCTGACAAGACTAGGACTCTCGGAAACCAATGAGAAAAGCGGCAAACCCTCAATACCATATACAACACCGGCATCATCCACGTTGACGCTTACCGGATCAAAACCTGCACCGATACGAAGTTTCTTATTTGAATAGTTTTTCAGACCCTTGTCATCCAGATATTCCGTTTTCACCAAAATACCTGTGATAACTTTGGTCTGATAGGAAGGTGAAATGTAGGTATTGACTATGTACCATGCGGAGCCGAGATTTACATACTGCTCCTCAAGCCCCAAATAAGCCAGCGGAGAACTGAAAAGGTTCGCATTGCTCAGATAGTGGAGGCGGTAGGTAAAAGCATAAGCATCCACTTCATCGTTGCTTATCGGGAACTGATTGGCCCAAGACTGGAGCGTATCGGCTACATACTTATATATGACCATATCTTCCGGCAGGTCTCTGAGATCCACCCACTGGTCATCCGGTGTATTGATAGCACGGTGGGCATATTTTTCGATCATGTGCTGCCGATTATGAACCTGCTTTTGCACTTTGCGCACCTCACGGCGGAGATTATATGTACCTGTGCTGCCCACAAAAGAGATAACGGCGAACACGATGGCCAAAACCGCCATCAACACCGTCAGATACCTGTTACCGGCTCCTGTAATCCGCTTATATATACTCCTTAATCCTTTCACTTGTGGTGGTATGGCTCGCCTTTAATGATAGTAAATGCTCTGTATAATTGTTCAACGAAAATCAGGCGCACCATCTGATGAGAAAAGGTCATCTGTGAGAGGGAAAGTTTTCCGTCCGCACGTTGATAGACTTTTTCCGAAAATCCGTATGCGCCTCCGACCACAAAAACCAGGTCTTTTGATCCGTATGTCATTTTTTGCTCCAAATGTCGTGCCCAACCTTCAGAAGAAAACATTTGACCTCGCTCATCAAGCAATATCACTTCATCCGAACTCTTTACTCCGGCAAGAATACGATCCCCTTCCCTCTCTTTGATTTGTTCGACAGAGAGCGCCGAAGTCTGTTTCAGTTCGGGAATAACCGTCATTTCGAACGGCACATAGTGCTTTAGACGGCTGGTATAGAGTATGATTCCTGACTGGAGCCAGTCCTCCACGCTCTTGCCTACAAGGAGAAGTTTGACTTTCATACTACAAAAATAACATTTTTAAGGGGATTATTTCGCCCGATGGCTTGATTTTTGCTCATTTACGATATAATATGCAGTTTTGTTATTTCTTAAACCTATAACGCCAAATGAAGAAGATTTTACTCTTGGCAATGTTCGTGATATTCTCTCTTACTGCACCGGCCCAGTCGATGCAGTTTATGAGGACTTCTCAGAGCAATGTCCAAAGCAACACCGAGCAGGATGTATTCACCCCTATCGGCAAATATATCCAATCTGGCGACTATGAAAAACTCTCCGCCTGGTTTGCCGACAACCTTGAACTGAACATTTTGGGTGCCATCAACAACTGTACCCGAAATCAGGCACGTCTGATTATCAAGAACTTTTTCACCAACTATACTCCCAAAAAGTTCACCATAATCCACAAGAGCGGTAAAGCCCCTATGAAGTATGCGGTTGGATCACTTACCGCAGGCGGTGAAAAATTCAGAGTGATACTCTACGTCAAGACCACTGACGGAGTCAATTCCATTCAGCAACTCAAGGTCGAACGGGAGTAGGAATATCCATTCTACCCACGATTACACCTTGCCCTCCGCATTGGGTGATTACCACCTTGCGACCGACGAGGTTTTCTATTTCTACTGCATTCTTGAGAAAAGTGTGGGAATGGCCTCCAATTATAATATCTATATCTTTTGAGTTTTGTGCCATAAGGATATCCGAGGGGTGCTCCATTGAACCACCCTGATGGCCAAAATGAGATAAAAGAATTATCAAATCACATTTTTTCTTATGTTTTAGCCAGTCGGCCCATTTATTGACCTCTGAGATTGCGTCCAGGCGTACAAGACCGTCAATATGGCTTTTGAGTACAACTCCCTCAAGGTATGATGTCACACCTATTATGCCGATTTTCAATCCGGCACGGCGGATAATGGTGTAAGGCTTGACATAGTCCTTTAAAACCGAGCCGGAGAAGTCGTAATTGCAAGTGACCGTAACAAACTCAGCCGATGAGAGACGTCTTGCGAGCTCTTCCTGACCATTGTCAAACTCATGATTACCCAGAGTTGCCACATCATATCCGAGTGCATTCATAAGTTCAATCTCCAGGTCGCCTTTTGCCACGGTAAAATAGGGTGTCCCCTGATTATAATCACCTGCATCCAGCAACAGGACATTGCGACGACCTATCTCTTTCCTTACGGAATTGATATACTGCAATCGGCGTTCTACGCCACCTTTATCACGGTCACGGCCGACCCTTACGGGCTCTATCTGGCTGTGAGTATCGTTGGTATGAAGTATTACAAGGTGTCCGGGCGAGCAGGATACCACCATTGCGGCTACTGCAACACACAGAAAAGCATATTTTATGATATTATGTCTCATCTTCGGGGGTCCTCCATATTCTTTACAATTACGCGGCCATCATTTTTAAGGGAAATGATTTCACCACGTGCAGTCATCTCCCTAATATAATCCACGATGGCATCACGGATGAAAATATTCTCCAAATGAGTGATATTTTTGGCATAACCGCCCACACTCAACCTGTCACCGCCATCCATCAGGAAATTGATGGTAGCAAACCTATAATTTTTTCCCGGATCTATAGGTTCCCCTCCAACCGTGAGCGACTCTAGTGTCCGTCCGTCAAATATCACCTGCACATTGCTCAACGCCTCAACACGACCACGTGAGGCCATATTTCTTAGAAATTTGTCCAAATCAGCTCCTAAAATGTCAAAGGTCACAAGATAATTGTCGAACGGAAAAATCGAATATACGTCATAAACCCTCACTGCTCCTTTCGGAAGAGAAGTGCGGATACCTCCGAAGTTGGTCATAGCCACATCTACCTTAGAGCCGGTCTCCTTCTCGGCAACTGCACGGATTACATCCACCGCAAAATTGGAAAGCGGACCTTCGGGAATGCCTTTATCATATTCATCTTCGGAATAACCTATGATTTCCATCAAAGGGGCTACCATTGGCTCATATTTGCTGATAATTTTAGTAGCTGTAAAATCCTTTATATCTCCCCAGGTTGCATCCATAGCGACTGTCGTCCAGCTATACTTGATCTGGGCATGTGCTGCGGTAATTACAAGCAACAGCAGTGCGGTAATAAAGATTCTTTTGATATTCATTGTTCTAATTCTTTGTTTTAACCCATTTCCAGAGATCTTTGAAGGAGGCCTTTTTACCATAGGTAAGAATACCTACCTTATAAATCTTAGCCGAAATCACAGCCATCAAAAGGAAGGTCGCAAACAGCAGAATGATCGAAAGGGCAAGTTCCCAGAAGGGCACTACGCCGAAAGGAATGCGCGCCATCATCACCATGGGAGAGGTGAAGGGTATGATGGAAGCCCAGAAAGCAAGCTGTCCGGTGGGATTCTGGAAAGTGGGAAGCATCAGAAAGAGGCCCAGAATCAGAGGAATGGTGACGGGCATCGAGAGTTGTGTAGTGTCTGCTTCGTTGTCCACTGCCGCACCCACTGCTGCAAACATACCCGCATATAGCAAATATCCAAGTACAAAATAGATTAAGAAGCAGCTTAATATATAGCCGAACCTCACCTCAGAAATGCCTTTCAGAATAGAGCCCATGCCGGCTACATCTGATGCCTCCATAGTTCCAACGATATCTCCACCCATCAGAAAACCTGCCACCGCAACGAGAACCAGAGTGAGCACCACCCATATCAAAAATTGTGTCAAAGCAACCAGGGCAATGCCTAAAATCTTACCTATCATCAACTCCACCGACTTCACTGAGGAGACAATCACCTCGACTATACGCCCGCTTTTCTCCTCAATCACTCCGCGCATCACCATATTGCCAAACATAAAGATGAACATATAAATCAACAAACTCATTATGTATGAGAGTGCCATATAGATCTCAGCCGATTCCTCCTTTTCCCCTTCATCAGTGAGAGTCAAGGTTGTGATCTGCACATCGCTCCTTACCTCTGCAAGAATACGGTCGAGATCGGAGATATTATAGAGTGATAGTTTCATCGACTCCACAGCCTTGTTGACTTTACTCGAAATATCACTCTTGATATCCACATTTAAGGGCTCAGCAGAGTAGGCCACCACCTTTACGTTGTTGGCAGAGTCAAGCTCAGAGATCCCCACGAGCGCATATACATCCAGATTATTAAAATCTAACTTTAGCTGCTCCAAGGTAGCTCCCTCAGGCGCAAAGACATATTCTACTGTAGAACTGCTTTCGAGATGAGGGATCACTATGCCTGAACCGTCCTGTACCATAACCTTCTCCGTATCCTTGCCACCCACAAACACCAGTACGGTAGGCACGATGAATAGTGCAGCCAGTAAAATAGGAGTAAGAATAGTTGTCAGAATAAATGATCTTTTCTTTACGCGTACCGAATATTCGCGTCCCAATATTATACCTATCTTATTTAGATTCATGGCTCCCTCCTATTTTTCGCTTACTAGTTTAATAAAAATGTCTTTCATTCGCGGTACGAGTTCCCTATAGGAAACAATATCCACACTGCCCAGCAATTCCGGAAGTATCTGCTGCGATCCTGCGCCTTCACTAACATCGAGTATAGCTCTTCTCAGATGTTTATATTCTTCATCCGTTGAGATGGTGAAATAATTGGACCAGGTGGCAAGAGGCTGAGAGGAGCGATAGAGCACCTCTACCTGATTGGAGCCATATTTTTCGCGAATCTGCCCTGTAGGACCTGTTACCACTAATTTAGCACGATTTATCAGTGCAATATCATCGCAAAGTTCCTCAACCGATTCCATATTGTGAGTAGAAAGGATTATGGTAGCACCCTCATCTTTCATCCTAATGATTTCGTCTCTGATGAGTTGCACATTGACCGGATCAAAACCCGCAAAGGGTTCGTCCAGTATTAGCAAGGAGGGTTTGTGGAGCACAGTAGTAATAAACTGCACCTTTTGAGCCATACCCTTGGAGAGTTCCTCCACCTTTTTGTCCCACCAGCTGCGGATACCGAATTTAACAAACCACTCTTTGAGTTCTTTCCTTGCTTCTGCCATGGAAAGGCCTTTCAGACGCGCAAGATAAATTGCCTGCTCCCCCACCTTCATTTTTTTGTAAAGACCGCGTTCTTCCGGCAAATAGCCTATTTCACGTACTATTTCGTCGTTCATCAGTTTACCGTTATAGAATACTTCGCCTTCAGTAGGGATGGTGATACGGTTTATGATACGGATGAGAGTAGTCTTTCCGGCCCCATTCGGACCCAATAGACCAAAAACACGCCCCTTCTCCGCCTCTATCGAGACATTGTCAAGAGCCTTGAAGTCACCGAACTTTTTGGTGACGGATCTGCATTCCAACATGTTTTACTGTTTTTAACAAAAATCGCGTGTAAAGGTAAACAAAAAAATCGTCTGTCCCCTGTAATAAATATTATTTATGATATTTCGAGAGTTTTGAGCCCTGGTCGGGGGTAAGTATATTATTGCGCACAAGATCACTGAAACTCCATTGCGATGTATCTGTGACATTACGGTAACGAAGTATGCCCTTTGTGGCAAAAGACCCGACATAGGGATGTGCACTAAGCTCCTCTTTTGTTAAAGACCAAAAATCAAAACGCTTTATATGACTACTGTCAGCTTGAATGGAAGAGGAAAAACCATCGTAACGCTCCCGGTCTATACCATCAATCTCCATCAATTGCTGCGGATCGAAAAATCCGCCCAGGCGCTCTCTATATTCTATAATCCTGCGCGCGTAATAAGGTCCTATGCCTCTAAGCGTGACCAGTGCCGCACTGTCGGCAGTATTAAGTTCCAATTTAGGTATATCGATAAATGGCTCCAGACGCTGATACAAGGTATCCGACACCACATACATTCTGGCAAAGTCCTCTTTTCTGCGAAATGTACCGCCTTTGTTTCGGTAATTTAAGATCACCTCCGCCTGGCGTTCGGAGAGCCCGAGCCTTACCAGATCCTCTAAAGTGACCGTATTGGGATCAAATGAAAATGACTCCACTTTTCGTGGTGGCCGACTAGGTTTACTGTAACTCTTTGGAGGGGCAGGATAGCCCCCAAAACGAGTCCGCCCATCATTGTCCACAGATGAATTACTCCTTCTTGTATTCCTGCTTCGGGAATACGTACCTGAAGAAAACTCAGCAGAGGATTGCGATGCCGGCGGCAGTAGAGAATCATCTGCTCCGGGATGGTGGCTTACCACATCTGTAGTCTCTTCCGATGCCATTTGCGGTGCCGGTCGGTTGATGACTTTTTCAAAAAAAATTGCTGCCTGAAATCCGATAATCAAGAATATGAGTGCAATAACACCTGATGCTGCGCTCTTTTTCACTTTTTCTTTTCTCTCCATATCTACCTTGCTCATAAAAGTGTTTGTTAACTTAGTGTTTAATGTCAGCTCTCCTGTTCTGAATTTTTAGCCGATTGCTTCGCAGAGACCACTATCACTATTTCGCCTTTAGGCTCATGCGATGTGAAATATTCAGCCAACGATGCGAGAGTGCCGCGATGCGTAGTATCGTAAATTTTGGAAATTTCTCTAGATACGCTTGCCTGGCGCTCCGCGCCAAAATACTCTGCAAAATGGCTCAATGTTTTGGCCAGACGATAAGGCGATTCATAGAATATCATCGTCCTGGTCTCCTTCTGCAGTGCCTTGAGACGTGTCTGACGACCTTTTTTTTGTGGAAGAAATCCCTCGAAGACAAACCTGTCACAGGGGAAACCCGAATTAACCAGAGCAGGAACAAATGCAGTTGCACCTGGGAGTGTTTCAACCTCTATGCCGGCCTCAACACAACTTCTTACCAGCAGAAAACCAGGATCGGATATTCCAGGAGTCCCTGCGTCGCTGATCAACGCTACTTTTATTCCGGAAAGAATCTTCTCCGTAACGGAAGCGACAGTCCTGTGCTCGTTAAATTTGTGATGTGATTCCATTCGGGTTGTAATCTCATATTTGCGCAATAGTACCGAACTTGTCCTGGTATCCTCTGCCAAAATTAAATCCACCTCCTTGAGAATCCTTATTGCTCTCAAAGTTATATCTTCAAGATTACCAATTGGAGTAGGAACTATATAAAGTCTAGACATTTTTGATTACCTTTGTCTGGAGTTCTATGCAAAAGTAAGAAAAATGTTTATAGAAAGCGCAAAAAATCCGGGCTCGATAGAGGTCATATGCGGATCAATGTTTTCGGGCAAGACCGAGGAACTGATACGCCGTCTAAAGAGAGCTAAATTCGCCAATCTGAATGTTGAGATCTTTAAACCTAAAATAGATGTCAGATATTCGGACGCGGAGGTAGTATCGCATGACTCGAACACCATACTGTCAACTCCCGTTGACTCATCCAACAACATATTGCTGCTTACGGGTAACGTAGATGTGGTGGGAATTGACGAGGCTCAGTTTTTTGACCAAGGCATAGTGGATGTCGTTCAGCAGCTGGCTTCACAGGGTATCAGAGTTATAATCGCGGGACTTGATATGGATTATCTAGGCAATCCCTTCGGCCCGATGCCGGCTCTTATGGCAGTAGCCGAATATGTTACCAAAGTACACGCAATATGCGTCAGATGCGGCGACATTGCCAACCACTCACATCGCCTCTCTTCCAGCGACAAACTTGTTGAACTTGGTGAAAAAGATATTTACGAACCCATCTGTCGCCACTGCTTCAACAAACTCAAAAAAGAAAGCAAATAACCCGTACCCTGCAACTCGCACCACAAACTAAAATGGCAGCCAAATAGCTGCCATTTTAGTTTGTTACTCCCTTTCCACAGGTCTTTCACGCCTGCGGGGTCTTGCAATATTCAGCGCCTTCTGTACATCTTCCATATTACCTACGACCAGTTTCTCAAATGAACGCTGTCCTGTACCGGCAGGAATAAGGTGTCCGCAGATTACATTTTCCTTGAGGCCTTCAAGGGTATCCTGCTTACCACGTATTGCAGCATCACTCAATACCTTGGTGGTTTCCTGGAAGGATGCAGCCGACATAAAGCTATTGGTCCTCAAAGCAGCGCGTGTAATACCCTGGAGCACCTGTTTTGAGGTTGCAGGGGTAGCATCGCGTGCGATGACTATCTTCTTGTCCTGACGTTTGAGAATTGAATTCTCGTCACGAAGTTTGCGAAGAGTAACAATCTCTCCTTTATGCAGTTCGGTAGAATCTCCCGAATCCGTAACAACCTTCTTGTCGAAGATTTCATCATTCTCCTCCATGAATTCCCACTTGTCAACCAACTGCTCAGGAAGGAAATGGGTATCTCCCGGTTCAACTATTTCTACTTTACGCATCATCTGACGCACAATAATCTCGAAATGTTTGTCGTTGATCTTCACTCCCTGCATACGGTAAACCTCCTGAATCTCATTTACGATATACTCCTGTACCTTTACGGGACCCTGGATAGCCAGAATGTCAGCGGAAGAGATAACTCCGTCAGACAGGGGAGTACCAGCCTTAACGTGGTCATTGTCATTTACAAGTATCTGCTTGGAAAGAGGTACCAGATAAACCTTCTTTTCACCGTTCTTGGGGGTGATGATAACCTCCTTATTGCCGCGTTTGATCTTGCCGAGTGAAACTTCACCGTCAATCTCAGATACAGTAGCGGGATTGGAAGGGTTTCTCGCTTCGAAAAGCTCTGTAACACGGGGAAGGCCACCTGTGATGTCACCTGACTTACCGATTGCCCTAGGAATTTTATGAATAATATCACCTGCTACAATCTTCTGCTTGTTCTCCACCATTATGTGGGCATTTACAGGAAGGTTGTATGTCTGGATGACATCTCCATTATCATCAACTATGATGACACAGGGAGTTTTGGACTTATCACGGGACTCAATAACGACTCTCTCGATATGTCCTGAAGTTTCATCTCTCTCTTCACGGTAAGTAACACCGTTGATAAGATGCTCATAAACTACAGTACCGGTATATTCGGAAATGTTGAGGGAGTTATATGCATCCCAGCTGCAAATCATGTCACCTTTGGCCACAAGGTCGCCGGGGACTTTAAAGAGCTCCGCACCATAAGGAATAGTGTACTGTGAGAGGTTAATGCCTGTGGTATCGTGTACAATCTTCATTTCTGTAGCACGACTTACCACGATGGTACGTTCACTCTTACCTTCCACTTTGGTTATGGTCCTAAGATCTTCAAATTCAAGTTTTCCTTCATACTTGGAGATGATTTCACTATCGGAAGTAATAGTTCCGGCAGTACCACCTACGTGGAAAGTACGCAGGGTAAGCTGTGTGCCCGGTTCACCGATAGACTGTGCAGCGATAACGCCCACTACCTCTCCCTTTTCCACCATACGGCCGGTTGCGAGGTTACGGCCATAACATTTGGCACAAACACCCTTGCGTGACTCACAGGTAAGCACTGAACGGATCTCAACGCTTTCAATAGGAAGAGTATCGATGAGATCCGCAATCTCTTCGGTAATTTCTTCACCTGCCGAAAGAATTTTCTCTGCAGTCAGAGGGTTGTAAATATCGTGTACGGAAGTACGACCGAGTATTCTCTCGTTGAGAGTCTCCACAATTTCGTCCTTGTTCTTTATGGCAGTGGCTATAAGGCCTCTGAGCGTACCACAATCCTCCTCATTGATAATTACATCGTGAGAAACGTCCACCAGACGGCGTGTCAGGTAACCGGCGTCAGCGGTTTTTAGTGCCGTGTCCGCAAGACCTTTACGAGCACCGTGAGTTGAAATAAAGTACTCCAGTACCGAAAGACCCTCCTTGAAGTTCGCAAGAATAGGGTTCTCAATAATTTCGGCACTTGTAGCACCGGATTTCTGCGGCTTTGCCATCAGACCACGCATACCACAAAGCTGACGAATCTGCTCTTTAGAACCACGTGCACCGGAGTCGAGCATCATAAATACGGGATTGAATCCCTGATTATCTTTGCGTATCTGTTCCTCAACGATTCTTGTCAAATTGTTATTGGTCTTGGTCCAGACATCTATAATCTGGTTGTAACGCTCATTATTGGTAAGAAGACCAATATTGAAGCTCGCCTGAATGCTCTCCACCTCTTCATAACCTGCATCCACAAGACGCTGTTTCTCTTTCGGTACGATAACATCACCTAGGTTGAATGAAAGACCACCCTGGAATGCCATTTTGTAACCGAGATCCTTAATATCATCCAGAAACTGCGCTGTACGGGCTACATCTGAGGTCTTAAGCACCTTGCCGATGATATCACGGAGTGATTTTTTCTTGAGAAGTTCATTAATATAGCCAACCTCAGGGGGAACAAGCTGGTTGAAGAGAATTTTACCTACAGTAGTGTCGACCATATGATATCCCTTTTCGGGATT
The DNA here is from genome assembly GCA_002376715.1 of Bacteroidales bacterium UBA3543. Classification (GTDB taxonomy): domain Bacteria; phylum Bacteroidota; class Bacteroidia; order Bacteroidales; family UBA932; genus Cacconaster. Next base: position 20,630 of record DFOK01000103.1, read on the forward strand.
TGTACGATCTATTGGAAGACGCACCTGCACCTTGGTCTGGAGTTCCACTATCTTTTCGTTATAAGCGATAATGGCCTCTTCCGGACCATAAAATTTCATACCCTCACCCTTTGCACCCTCTCTCTCTTTAGTGATATAATAGAGTCCAAGTACCATGTCCTGTGAAGGGACGGTTATGGGGGCTCCGTTAGCGGGATTTAAGATATTGTGCGACCCAAGCATCAAGAGCTGTGCCTCAAGTATTGCAGCATTACCGAGAGGAAGATGGACTGCCATCTGGTCACCGTCAAAGTCAGCATTAAAGGCAGTACATGCGAGGGGATGTAGCTGAATGGCCTTACCCTCAATCATCTTAGGCTGGAATGCCTGAATACCAAGGCGGTGAAGGGTAGGTGCACGGTTAAGAAGCACAGGGTGACCCTTCATAACGTTTTCCAAAATTTCCCAAATTTCAGCATCTTTTCTGTCAACGAGTTTTCTCGCGGACTTTACAGTCTTTACCTTACCTCTCTCAATGAGTTTACGGATGATAAATGGTTTGTAAAGCTCGGCAGCCATAAGTTTGGGAAGACCGCATTCATGCATCTTAAGCTCAGGACCTACAACAATAACCGAACGTGCTGAATAATCCACACGCTTTCCGAGAAGATTTTGACGGAAGCGGCCCTGTTTACCTTTCAGACTGTCTGAAAGTGATTTCAGAGTCCTGTTAGCCTCTGTTTTGACAGCATTGGACTTACGTGAGTTGTCAAAGAGGGAGTCGACAGCCTCCTGAAGCATGCGCTTTTCATTGCGTAGAATTACTTCGGGAGCTTTGATTTCGATTAGTCTCTTGAGACGGTTGTTGCGTATGATTACCCTGCGGTAAAGATCATTGATATCGGATGTGGCAAAGCGGCCTCCATCGAGGGGAACAAGAGGACGTAGATCGGGTGGAATCACGGGTATAACCTTCATTATCATCCACTCCGGTTTGTTCATATCCTTAGATTCGCGGAATGCTTCGATAACACTCAAACGCTTCAGAGCCTCTGCTTTACGCTGTTGCGAACCTTCATTCTCAGCTTTGTTGCGCAAGTCGAAAGAGACGGCATCAAGGTCAATCCTTCTCAGAAGTTCATAGACAGCCTCCGCACCCATTCCGGCAAGAAACTTGTCAGGATCATCATCGGATAGTTGCTGGTTCTCCTTTGGGAGTTGATCAAGTACCTGAAAATACTCCTCCTCTGTTATAAGATCGCACTCTTTATAACCAAAAGCACTTTCGGCCGCGCCGGCATTGATAACCACATACCTTTCATAATAGAGGATGGACTCGAGTTTCTTTGAAGGAATGCCCAGCAGGTAGCCTATCTTATTGGGTGTTGAACGGAAATACCATATATGAGCCACCGGAACTGTAAGTTCGATGTGTCCCATACGCTCCCTGCGCACCTTTTTCTCTGTAACTTCAACGCCGCAACGGTCGCAGGTAATACCACGGTAACGTATCCTCTTGTACTTTCCGCAGTGACACTCGAAATCTTTGGAAGGACCGAAAATCCTTTCGCAGAAGAGACCATCTCTCTCAGGTTTGTAAGTACGGTAGTTGACGGTTTCCGGCTTGAGAACTTCTCCTGAAGATCTTGCAAGAATTTCCTCAGGAGATGCCAGGCCGATGGTAATCCTATTGAAATTGGACTTAACCTTTACGTCTTTGTTGTAATATGACATAGTTATATATATTTTCTAGCAAACGGTGATTTAATCTAACATTACATTAAGTCCTAAGCCACGGAGCTCATGCAGGAGCACATTTAGAGACTCGGGAATGCCGGGTATAGGCATGGGATCGCCTTTGACTATGGCCTCATATGCCTTGGAACGTCCGTTGACATCATCTGACTTAATGGTCAGAATCTCTTGCAGGATGTTCGCGGCACCAAATGCCTCGAGTGCCCAAACCTCCATTTCTCCGAATCTCTGACCACCAAACTGTGCTTTACCTCCAAGAGGCTGCTGTGTGATGAGAGAGTAGGGACCTATGGAACGGGCATGCATTTTATCGTCTACCATATGGCCGAGTTTGATCATATAAATTACGCCTACTGTTGCCGGCTGATCAAACAATTCACCGGTACCGCCATCGCGGAGGTAGGTCCTGCCATATCTGGGAAGACCTGCCTGATCGGTATATTTGGTTATCTCTTCAAGAGTTGCACCATCAAAGATGGGTGTGCTGAACTTCAGTCCTAACTCCTTACCGGCCCAGCCTAATACGGTCTCATAAATCTGACCGAGGTTCATACGAGAAGGCACACCGAGAGGGTTGAGTACGATGTCCACGGAGGTACCATCCTCAAGGAAAGGCATATCCTCATCACGAACCACTTTGGCCACAATGCCCTTGTTTCCATGACGACCGGCCATCTTGTCTCCCACTCTGATTTTCCTCTTCTTGGCAACATAGACCTTTGCAATCTTCATAATGCCTGTAGGTAGCTCGTCGCCGATGGTGAGATTGTAATCCACACGTTTGAATTCGGCATCCAGCTCTTTGGATGCAAGGAGATAATTATTGATGAGCTTCTTGATCTGCTCGTTGGTCTTCTTGTCGGAAGTCCACTTCACAGGATTGATATTGTTGTAATCTATTATATCAAGTGCGGTACGGTTAAATTTATCACCTTTACCTATTATACTGGTACCATAGAGATCGTTCAGACCAGAACACTTCTTGTCGGAAACGAGAGTCCAGAGCTTGTCGATGAAGAGTTTTTTTAGTTCTGCACCGCGTTTCTCGAAACCATCTTTAGCTTTTTGGATCCTATCCTTTAGTGCCTGCTTACCCTGACGGGAATTGTCTTTAGTTACGCGCTCATAAAGTCGTTTATCTATGATTGTTCCGGAGAGTGAGGGTGATGCCTTAAGAGATGCATCCTTTACATCACCGGCCTTGTCACCGAAAATAGCCCGGAGAAGTTTCTCTTCAGGTGAAGGATCGCTTTCACCCTTAGGGGTGATCTTACCAATGAGAATATCACCCGGTTCCACACTGGCACCTATACGGATGATACCATTCTCATCCAACTCTTTTGTAGCCTCTTCGCTGACATTAGGGATATCAGCTGTAAGTTCTTCCGGACCGCGTTTAGTCTCACGCACCTCCATCAGATATTCGTCTACATGGATGGATGTAAAAATATCCTCTCTAATAATCTTCTCCGAAATCACGATGGCATCCTCGAAGTTGTAACCTTTCCAAGGCATGAAAGCCACTTTAAGGTTACGTCCAAGAGCCAGCTCTCCATTCTGAGTAGCATAACCTTCAGTGAGAATCTCTCCTTCAACAACCTTATCACCCTTCCTTACTACCGGAGTAAGGTGAATGGATGTGCTTTGGTTGGTTTTGCGATATTGAGGGAGTTTATAAACCGTCACTTCGGGGCTGAAACTTACAAACTTCTCAGCCTCCGATTGCTCATACCTTATATGTATTTCGCGCGCATCCACATAAACCACCTCTCCTGCTCCTTCAGACACAATCTGAGTCCTGGAATCCCTTACTACGGCAGCCTCGAGTCCTGTGCCCACAATAGGGGCCTCAGGTTTGATAATAGGTACCGCCTGTCTCATCATGTTGGAACCCATGAGCGCACGGTTAGCGTCATCATGCTCCAGGAAAGGAATCAGTGAAGCGGCTATGGAGGCTATCTGGTTTGGGGCCACGTCCATAAGATGTACATGGTCTTTGGTTACCACCGGATAATCGGCTTCCTTACGACATTTTATACGTTCATCGAGAATGTGACCATCATCGGAAATGGTCACATTGGCCTGCGCCACCATCTTGTACTCCTCTTCCTCTGCACTCATATAGACAAAACCATCATCACTCATATCCACAACTCCATCCTTTACCTTACGGTAAGGAGTCTCGATGAATCCGAGGTCATTAATCTTAGCGTAAACGCATAGGGATGAGATCAGACCGATGTTCGGTCCTTCGGGAGTTTCAATAGGACAGAGACGTCCATAGTGTGTATAGTGTACGTCACGAACCTCAAAACCTGCCCTGTCTCGTGAAAGACCTCCGGGTCCCAATGCCGAAAGACGACGCTTGTGAGTCATTTCTGCGAGAGGGTTTGTCTGATCCATGAATTGTGAAAGCTGACTTGTGCCAAAGAATGTGCTAATAACTGACGAGAGTGTCTTAGCATTAATGAGTTCCATCGGAGTGAACACTTCATTGTCCCTTACATTCATTCTCTCGCGAATGGTACGTGCCATACGTGAGAGACCCACACTAAACTGGTTGGCAAGTTGCTCACCCACAGTTCTGATACGTCTGTTGCTAAGGTGGTCTATATCATCTACTGTTGCTTTGGAGTTAATCAGTTGGACGAGATATCTGATAATCTCGATAATATCCTTCTTTGTCAAGACCCGTACATCAGTCGATGTATCAAGATTGAGTTTGCGGTTAAGTCTGTAACGACCCACTTCACCAAGGTCATACCTCTTGTCGGAGAAGAAGAGTTTGTCAATCACATCACGTGCAGTTGACTCATCAGGCGGTTCTGAATTACGCAACTGCCTGTATGTATAGTATATTGCTTCAACTTCGTTGTTGCATTGATCTTTTTGGAGCGTATTGTGGATTATAGCGAATTCTTCCGCATCTTCGCCATCTGCGTGAATGAGTATAGTGCTTGCGCCGGATTCCAAAATGTCCTCGATATGTGATTCCTCGAGGATTACTTCACGGTCAACTATAGTCTTGTTGCGCTCAATGTATACAACCTCTCCTGTATCTTCATCTACGAAGTCTTCATTCCATGTTTTGAGGACTCTTGCCGCGAGTTTGGAGCCGATATGCTTCTCAAGGTTCTCTTTTGTGACCTCGATCTCGTTTGCGAGACCAAATATGTCCAAAATATCCTTGTCGCTCTCATAACCGATTGCCCTGAGAAGGGTGGTTACGGGCAATTTCTTTTTACGGTCAATGTATGCATACATCACATTGTTGATGTCTGTTGCAAACTCGATCCAGGATCCCTTGAAGGGAATGATACGGGCAGAATAGAGTTTGGTGCCGTTAGCGTGAAGGCTCTGTCCGAAAAACACACCGGGAGAACGATGTAACTGGGAAACCACAATTCTTTCGGACCCGTTAATTATGAATGTGCCTCTGGGTGTCATATAGGGGATATCACCTAGATAGACGTCCTGAATGACAGTTTCGAAGTCCTCATGCTCCTTGTCATTGCAGGATAGTTTGAGTTTGGCTTTCAAGGGAACCTTATATGTCAAACCCATTTCCAGACACTCTTCGATGGAGTAACGTGAAGGATCTACGAAATAGTCTATAAACTCCAGAGTGAAATTGTTGCGCGTATCTTCGATTGGGAATATCTCCTGAAATACTTTGAAAAGACCCTCATCACGACGGCTATCCGCAGTAGTGTCCAGTTGAAAGAAATCGCGGAAAGATTTCAACTGAACCTCAAGAAAATCGGGATAGTCAAGAAGGGTCTTAGAAGTTGCGAATGAAATACGCTGATTACTAGATATTTGCGGCATTATTTAAAGGTTGATGAAAAAAATCTTAAAAAACGACAAAAAGGTTTAGAGCCCTCTCGGCTCTAAACCCGGATTACTTAGTCCCTATATCGGGAGGGGAGTGTCTTATTTAACTTCAACTTCTCCGCCTGCCTCTTCAAGAGCAGCTTTAACCTGTTCAGCTTCTGCCTTTGACACTTTCTCTCGGATCTTGGCGTTAGGTGCCTGATCTACGAGATCTTTAGACTCTTTCAGACCGAGACCGGTAATCTCCTTAACGGCTTTTACCATCTGGAGTTTTGCCTGACCGGCTGATATAAGGATTACGTCAAATTCAGTCTGCTCAGCTTCTGCTGCGCCGGCACCGCCTTCGCTGGCTGCTACAACTACCGCAGCAGCTGCTGGTTCGATTCCGTACTCTTCTTTAAGAATATTTGCAAGTTCTTGAACCTCTTTTACGGTAAGATTAACCAGTTCTTCCGCAAGAGCTTTGATGTCTGCCATGATTATTTATTGATTTTAATTATTTATTATTACTATTTAAACTATTCTTCGGTAACTTCTTTCTTTGCCTCCTGCAGAGCGGAAACAATCCTTCTGATAGGCGACTGGAGAAGACCGACAATATCTCCGATAAGTTCATCGTGAGATTTGATA
>DFOK01000064.1 GCA_002376715.1 Bacteroidales bacterium UBA3543
CGCTTTTTGTCTTCCTTTTATTATATCGACCGTGATTTTTGTGAGCCAAGGCTGACGGAAATCGTACGGCGGTCGTATTAGGAGAGAATATCTCCATACGTTCATTGAAATTTTGAGATAGATAACGAGGTAAAAAAACTGTAAAAAGATTAGATAGTCTGTAAATTAAGTTAAGGAGTTTTTTCCGATTTTTAATTACGGGACTACAATTTCAAATTGGCGGTGCATGGCACCGCAAGTGATAGACAAAGAGAATATTTCTCTCTGTTCTATTGCGATGATTCAAGACGAAGAAACAAAGGGCGAACGGCGGATGCCTTGGCTTCTATAGGCGATGAAAGACGCGGTAAGCTGCGAAAATGGTCGGGGATTGGCAAACACGAGTTGATCCGGCCGTTTCTGAATGGGGCAACCCGGCAGGTTGAAGACCTGTCACGTATACAATACGGGCAAACTCAGGGAACTGAAACATCTAAGTACCTGAAGGAAAAGAAAGAAAGATCGATTTCCCTAGTAGTGGCGAGCGAACAGGAAACAGCCCAAACCGTCATCTGTTACGGCAATGACGGGGTCATAGGACCTCACTACCTGCTTATCAAACGAACCGGAAGTATCTGGAAAGTTACATCGTAGAGGGTGATAATCCCGTACGGGCAAGTTTGATAATCGGCAGAGGACTCCTGAGTAGGGCGGGACACGAAGAATCCTGTCTGAATTCGCGGGGCCCATCCCGCAAGGCTAAATACTCATAGAAGACCGATAGAGAACCAGTACTGTGAAGGAAAGGTGAAAAGAACCCCTGACAGGGGAGTGCAACAGACCCTGAAACCGTTCGTCTACAAGCTGTCGGAGTCCCGATTCTCGGGATGACGGCGTGCCTTTTGGATAATGAGCCTACGAGTTGTTTCACATTAGCGAGGTTAAGTGCTTCAGGCACGTAAGCCGGAGCGAGAGCGAGTCTTAATAGGGCGCATAGTTGATGTGAACAGACGCGAAACCTAGTGATCTACCCTTGGCCAGGTTGAAGTTACCGTAACAGGTGATGGAGGACCGAACCGGTAAAAGTTGAAAATTTTTCGGATGAGCTGAGGGTAGGGGTGAAAGGCTAATCAAACTGGGAGATAGCTCGTACTCCCCGAAATGTCTTTAGGGACAGCCTCATGATAGTTTACCGGAGGTAGAGCTACTGATAGGATGCGAGGGTTTCACCGCCTATCAATTCCTGACAAACTCCGAATGCCGGTAAATGTTTCATGGGAGTGAGTCGCCGGGTGCTAATGTCCGGTGGCAAAAGGGAAACAGCCCAGACCAACAGTTAAGGCCCCCAATGGTGGTTTAAGTTGATCAAACGCGGTGACATTGCAGAGACAGCTAGGATGTTAGCTTGGAAGCAGCTATTCATTTAAAGAGTGCGTAACAGCTCACTAGTCGAGCGATGTTGCATGGATAATAATCGGGCATCAAGACCACAGCCGAAACTATGGACTCCTTTAGGAGTGGTAGGGGAGCATTCCAATCAGCGCAGAAGGCTTACCGTGAGGTATACTGGAGCGGTTGGAAGAGAAGATGTAGGCATAAGTAACGATAATGCGGGTGAGAACCCCGCACACCGAAAACCCAAGGTTTCCTGGACAACGCTAATCGGTCCAGGGTTAGTCGGGCCCTAAGTCGTAACCGAAGGGTGAAGACGATGGCTAAATGTTTAATATTCCATTACCTGTTATATGAGAGAAGGAGTGACGGAGTAGTGACACGCGCGCCAACTGACGGAATAGTTGGTTGAAGGACGTAGATATACGATTTTGTTAATAGCTTCATCGTGTCGAAATCCGACAGTACGCCAAGTCTTCGGACGAGGTGATAGTCGCGGTAATCAGACTTCCAAGAAAACCTCCGTATCGTTAATCATATGACAGCCCGTACCGTAAACCGACACAGGTGGGTGAGGAGAGAATCCTCAGGTGCTCGAGTGAATCATGGCTAAGGAACTAGGCAACTTGACCCCGTAACTTCGGGATAAGGGGCCCCTCCGTCTAGGAGGGCGCAGAGAAATGGCTCAGGCGACTGTTTAGCAAAAACACATGGCTTTGCAAATTCGCAAGAATAGGTATAAGGCCTGACACCTGCCCGGTGCTGGAAGGTTAAGAGGGGGTGTTAGCTGACGCAAGGAAGCGAAGCACTGAATCGAAGCCCCAGTAAACGGCGGCCGTAACTATAACGGTCCTAAGGTAGCGAAATTCCTTGTCGGGTAAGTTCCGACCTGCACGAATGGTGTAACGATCTGAGCGCTGTCTCGGCCATGAGCTCGGTGAAATTGTAGTAACGGTGAAGATGCCGTTTACCCGCAGCGGGACGGGAAGACCCCGTGAACCTTTACTGCAACTTTACATTGAATTTGGGTACTTGATGTGTAGGATAGGCCGGAGACTATGAAGTGGGCGCGCCAGCGTTTGTGGAGTCAACCTTGAAATACGGCCCTTTAATTATTTGAATTCTAACCCCGATATTTCGGGAGACATTGTATGGTGGGTAGTTTGACTGGGGTGGTCGCCTCCAAAAGCGTAACGGAGGCTTCCCAAGGTACACTCCGCACGAATGGCAACCGTGCACAGAGTATATTGGTATAAGTGTGCTTGACTGTGAGACCGACAAGTCGACCAGGTAGGAAACTAGGGCAAAGTGATCCGGTGGTTCTGTATGGATGGGCCATCGCTCAAAGGATAAAAGGTACTCCGGGGATAACAGGCTGATCGCTCCCAAGAGCTCAAATCGACGGAGCGGTTTGGCACCTCGATGTCGGCTCGTCACATCCTGGGGCTGGAGTAGGTCCCAAGGGTTCGGCTGTTCGCCGATTAAAGTGGCACGCGAGCTGGGTTCAGAACGTCGTGAGACAGTTCGGTCCCTATCTGTTGTGGGCGTAGGAAATTTGCGGAGGTCTGTCCTTAGTACGAGAGGACCGGGATGGACGAACCTCTGGTTTACCGGTTGTGGCGCCAGCTGCACCGCCGGGTATCCAAGTTCGGTTAGGATAAGCGCTGAAAGCATCTAAGCGCGAAGCCATCTCCAAGACTAGATTTCCATAGAGGGACGTAGGAGACTACTACGTTGATAGGCCGTAGATGTAAAGGCAGCAATGTCAAAGTCGAACGGTACTAATATCCCGAACACTTCGCTTGGACAGGAATCGATATACTGGAAAGTCAGTTGATCGATTTCAGCAAGATAGACAGTTATTTATTTCGTTATCTTTCTCAAAAGATATATTGGCTTGCGGTCGGATTCCACGGAGTCCGCCCGTGCAACTAGTCAAAAGGTATATTAAGGTGGTTACAGCGGTGAGGATCCACCTCTTCCCATCCCGAACAGAGAAGTTAAGCTCACCAACGCCGATGGTACTGCTACACCAAGTGGGAGAGTAGGTAGCCGCCAACTTTAAGAAAGCCCCGACAGCAACAGCTGATCGGGGCTTTTGTTATTTGATATGGATAATTGTTTTTATTTACAAACAAAAGAGAGAGTGACCTTAGTCGCTCTCTCTTTTGTCGGGAAGATCCGACTCGAACGGACGGCCCCCACGTCCCTAACGTGGTGCGCTAACCAACTGCGCCACTTCCCGATCCCTCATTGGGGTTGCAAAAATAACTCTCTTTACTCAAATAACCAAAAGAAACTGCCTTTTTTATAATTATATTTGCCGTATGAAAACAAATTTTGACGAAATAATCGACAGACGTGGAACTCAAGCGATCAAGACAGATTTCCTTGACAAACTGTACGGCAGAGAGGATCTGATACCGTTGTGGGTGGCGGATATGGACTTTAAAACTCCTGACTGCATTGTGGAAGCTCTAAGAGAGCGCTTCAATCATCAAATTTATGGCTATTCGACACCTCCTGAGAGTTATTGGCAATCAATTATCAACTGGGAGAAGCAACTGCATGGATGGGAGATTTCCCGCGAGGAGTTGTCTTTTATTCCTGGCATTGTAAAAGGCATTGCCTTTGTGCTGCAGTGCTTTACTTCTCCCGGGGATGGAGTGATCATACAGCCCCCGGTATATATGCCTTTTATTCATGTTCCGAATGATACGGGAAGGAGACTTCTGATGAATCCGCTCATACGCACTGAGGAGGGTTACGATATGGATCTGGAGGGGCTTGAAGAGATCTGTAAGACTTCCTCTCCGAAGCTGATGATCCTTTGCAATCCTCACAATCCCGCAGGCATTGTGTGGTCCATGGAGACTCTGGCTGAGATGGCACGTGTTTGTTCTAAATATGGAGTTATGGTGATCTCAGATGAGATTCATGCAGATATGGCATTATTTGACAATCGTCATATTCCATTCCCGATGGCATCGGAGGAGGCGCGCAACATCTCAATCACTTTTGCTGCTCCGACCAAGACCTTCAACATTGCGGGTTTGGTGAGTTCCTTCTGTGTGGTGCATAATCCGGAGATTCGTGAAAGTTTCTATGGCTGGCTAAGTGCCAATCACCTTGCTTCGCCCACCTTTATTGCGACTGTGGCTACAGAAGCGGCCTTTACAAAGGGTGGAGAGTGGCGTAGGCAGATGCTCGACTATGTAGAGGGCAATGTGCGCTTTGTGGAGGAGTTTCTTGCAAAGAACATCCCTGCTATACGTCCCTTGCGGCCACAAGCCTCTTTTCTTATCTGGCTGGATTGCCGCGGACTCGGACTTGACCAGACAGAGCTAAAGAATTTATTTACAAACAAAGCCCGCCTTGCATTGAACGACGGTGTTGCGTTCGGCAAGGAGGGCTCAGGTTATATGCGTCTTAACGTGGGCTGTCCGCGTGCATTGTTGTCACGCGCAATGGAGCAGCTCGCTAGCGCTGTGCGGGAGTCTATTTGCTAAGAACTTCTTCTACAGTCTTAATAAGTTCTTCGCCGCGAAGGTTACGTTTAACAATAGTACCGTCAGGGCCGAAGAGTATAATTTGAGGAATTCCTGAGATACCATAAAGATCTGTAGGGGTCTTGTCATCGCCCATAAAGATCTGATCCCATTTCATTCCAAGCTCTTCCATTGCAGTCACGCTTGCGGAGTTGTCTCCGTTGCGCTCCCAAACTGCTACTCCAAGAACAACAAGTCCTTTTGGAGTATATGTGTCATAAACACCCAGGAGAGTGTTTTCGATTTCCCTTCTGCAGGGACCGCACCAGGATGCCCAGAAATCCACGAGAACATATTTGCCTTGGCCGACATAGTCGGAAAGTTTAATAGCTTCTCCAGCGGGAGTTTTGCCTTCAAAGTCCGCAAACATTTTACCTTCTGCGGTATTCTCTCTGGCCTCGCCTGCTGCAATCTGGCCGGCTACGAAGGGATGGTTTTTGGTAAACTCTCCCATCTTTTCCACATATGCCTTTAGCTCTTCAAATGAAAGGTCGTAGATGAAGTTGTTCAGAGCATAAAAACCGAGATATCCGTTGGGATGTTCATCGATGGTTTTGTCGCTCAATTCACGCACCTTTGTCTGGTAATTCTCCCGAACCTCCTGCATTTTTGCAGCAGCTTCCTCCTGGGGAAGTGCACGTGCCTCTTCATACTGGTTCATCGCCTCTTCCTGTATTTGTTTCAGGGTATCTCTGAATTCAAAAAGTGCTTTGTTGTGTTTTCCACCCTCAACAGAGGCGGGCTCGTTGAGATTGATAGTGATTGTCCCGGGTTCAGGGATAAACATCGTATTGTTGTTGTTCCTGATTCTGGGTTCAGTTAAAAGAGAAACGCTATAACATCCGTTTACATCTGCATCGCAGGAATATTCAAACGCGCCGTCAACAATCTGTACGGTGTCAGCCTGTTCTGTGATTACATTTGTAAATACGATGGCGGCTCCCGGGGTGGAAGCGAGTTCATCGGTAATTGTGCCTGTTACGGTGCAAACTTGTTTGCAACCGCCTAAGAGTACGATGCCGGCTATTGCCAGCACATAAAAGATTTTTTTGTTCATAATTGATATTGTTTTTTGTTTGTTCTATCTAACTTTAAAGTTCAACAAACCACAAAGTTAAGGAAAAATAATGTATTTTTGTAGAGTTTATTAAACTATTTTTTATGGACATAATAAAAGTTAGGGTCGCACGACCCGGAGATCGCAAACGTTTGACAGATTTTCAGGTGCAGATGGCTCTTGAGACCGAAGGCCAAGAGCTGGATCGTCGTATAGTGTCTCAAGGTGTTAAGTCGGTTTTAGATGATCCACATAAGGCAACCTATTTTGTGGCAGAGCTTGAGGGCGTGGAGGGCATAGTCGGATGTCTCATGATTACCGATGAGTGGAGTGACTGGCGCAACGGCTGGGTTTGGTGGATTCAATCCCTCTATGTTCTGCCGGAATATCGTAAGAGAGGAGTCTTTACCGCCCTGCTTGAGCATGTTTGGATGATAGTTGATTCTACTTCCGATGTAAAGGGCATTCGTCTCTATGTTGATAAGAATAATACCCGTGCCCGGGAACTCTATGAGGCGATAGGCATGTCCGGAGAGCACTACATCACCTATGAATTAATGAAAGAGTGAATTTAATTGCTTACACAATATTAAAATGAAAAAACTATTTGGATTGTGCATAATTTGCACACTGATCTTCACTGCCGGTTGTGTGCAGGTGAAGGTGGACTCTTCAATGCCATATTCGGTAGAGAATGGAAGGATCGTGCTTAAGACACCAGAGCGTCCTGCAGGACAGCAGAGTGCCCTGGCAATGACCTGTGAGCCGCTTGACACCGTCAGAGTGGGCTTCGTGGGACTTGGTATGAGGGGCTATGGAGCCGTTATCCGCTACACATACATTGACGGAGTGCAAATCACCGCACTCTGTGATTTGCTCCCCGAAAGAACGGAGGCCTCCAAAAATGTACTTTTGGAGAGAGGCTGGCCGGAACCTGCACTCTATTCCGGAGAAGAGGGATGGCGTGAACTATGCGAAAATCCCGATATTGACCTTGTATATATCTGTACTCCCTGGCAGAATCATGCGGAGATATCGGTGTATGCGATGCAATGCGGCAAACATGTCGCTGTAGAGGTTCCCGGAGCGATGAGCATAGCAGAGTGTTGGGATATCATCAATACCAGTGAGAGCACCCGCAAGCACTGTATGATGTTGGAGAATTGCTGCTACGACTTCTTTGAGATGACGGCACTCAATATGGCTCAGCAAGGGCTTTTCGGCGAAATTCTGCATGTCGAAGGAGCCTATATCCACAATCTTGACCCTTATTGGAAGCTCTATCAGGGTAACTGGAGACTAGATTTCAATCAAAAGCACCGAGGTGACAACTATCCCACGCACGGTCTCGGCCCCGCCTGTCAGGTGCTGAATATCCATCGAGGCGATAGGATGGAATATCTGGTCTCAATGGATACCAAATCGGTACAAGGCAAAGAGGTCTCTAAGGAGATTATGGGAACCGAAGAATTTGCAAGCGGCGACCATACCATTACTTTGATCCGTACAGTTGGCGGCAAGCAGATAGAAATTCAGCACAATGTTTATACTCGCCGCCCTTATAACCGAATGTACCAGATTACCGGCACCGAGGGCTTTGCCAATAAATATCCTGTGCGCGGCTTCGCTCTTATGAGCCACAATCTTCCGGAAGGTCGCGAGGAGTATGCCGGACTGGATGGAGAGCGTTTTGTCAGCCCGGAGCTGCTGGAGATACTGTTGGAAGAGTATAAGCATCCGATAACTGCTGAGATTGAGGAGAAGGCACGTATGGTTGGTGGCCATGGCGGGATGGACTTCATAATGGACTACCGTCTGATCTATTGTCTGCGCAATGGATTGCCTCTTGATCAGGATGTATATGACCTCGCAGAGTGGTCCTGTCTGATTGAACTTAGCCGTATCTCAATCGAGTCCGGCTCGATGCCCGTGGCAGTTCCCGACTTTACCCGCGGGGAATGGGACCGCATAGATGGATATCGTCACGCTTTCGTCGAGAAATAATAATATCCGCTTATGCATTCCTCCTTATTTTCCTACCTTTGGAAAATATTTGACGGAATCATTTAAATGGACCGTTCAACTATGACAAACATCAAGAAACAGAATTTTACATTGTCGGTCATATGCGGATGAAAGTAGACTCTTCAATGCCATATTCGATAGAGAACGGCAGGATCGTACTTGAGACACCTGACCGTCCTGAAGGTCAGCAGAGTGCGCTGGCAATGGCCTGCGAGCCGCTCAATACAGTCAGGGTGGGTTTCATTGGACTAGGTATGAGGGGTTCCAAGGCTGTGATTCGCTATACACATCTTGATGGAGTTTGCATTTCAGCACTTTGTGATTTGTTACCTGAACGGTTGGAGGCCTCTAAAAATGCACTCCTGGAGAGAGGGTTGCCGGAGCCGGTGCTTTATTCCGGAGATAATGGATGGCGAGAACTATGCGAATATCCGGATATCGATTTGATTTATATCTGTACTCCTTGGAAGAGCCATGCGCAGATAGCTGTTTATGCTATGCAATGCGGTAAGCATGTTGCTGTAGAAGTTCCAGGAGCGATGACTATAGCCGAGTGCTGGGAGATCATCAATATCAGCGAGAGCACCCGCAAACATTGTATGATGCTGGAAAATTGTTGCTATGATCTCTTTGAGATGACGGTTCTCAATATGGCTCAACAGGGGCTTTTTGGAGAGATTATACATGTCGAAGGGGGATATATCCACAATATTGACTCCTATTGGAAGCTGTATCCGAACTATTGGAGGCTTGATTATAACCAAAAGCACCGAGGGGACAATTATCCCACACACGGTCTCGGCCCCGCATGTCAAGTGCTCAATATTCACAGAGGCGATAGGATGGATTATCTGGTCTCTATGGATACCAAGTCCTCGCATGGCAAAGAGGTGGCAAAGGAGATTTTAGAGGTTGAAGAGTTCGTAAGTGGTGACCACATCGTCACTCTGATCCGTACGGTTGGTGGGCGGCAGATAGAAATCCAACATAATGTTTATTCGCGACGTCCCTATAGTCGGATGTATCAGATTACGGGTAGTGAGGGCTTTGCATGCAAATATCCCGTTCAAGGTTTCGCACTTATGAGTCACAATCTACCCGACGGACGCGAAGAATACCTGGGACTGGATGGGGTGAGTTTTGTCAGCCAAGAGCTGCTGGAGGTTCTTTTGCAAGAGTACAAACATCCGATAACTGCTGAGATCGAAGAGAAAGCGCGTATGGTGGGTGCCCACGGCGGGATGGACTTCATAATGGACTATAGATTGATCTACTGCTTGCGCAACGGATTGCCCCTTGATCAGGATGTATATGACCTCGCAGAGTGGTCATCTCCGGTAGAACTCAGCCGTATCTCCATTGAAGCCGGTTCAATGCCTGTGGCAGTTCCCGACTTTACCCGCGGGGAATGGGACCGTATCGATGGATATCATCACGCTTTCAGCGAGAAATAATTTTATCGCTATAGCAATTCTCTATTTTTTGCTACCTTTGGAAGATTTTCGACAAGTGTTTTCAAATTTAAACTTCAATAATATGACAAACGTCAAGAAACAGAATTTTGCACTGCCGATTGCAATAATGTTTGCTCTCTTCTTCATGATTGCCTTCGTGACCAATTTCGCAGGCTCGATGGGAGTAATTGTAAAAAATCAATTCGGCGCAAGTAATGCCCTCTCACAACTCGGTACGCTTGCCAACTTCATCGCTTATGCCTGTATGGGTATTCCCGCGGGTATCATATTAAAGCGCAGAGGTTACAAATTTACAGCTCTAACGGCCGTAATTGTGGGTTTTGTGGGAGTGGGCATCCAGTTCCTCTCCGGTTACGTGTCACCGTCAGTAGCTTTCGGAGTCTATGTCCTCGGTGCATTTGTAGCGGGACTCTCGATGTGTCTTCTAAACATCGTGGTTAATCCGCTCCTCAACACTCTCGGGGGCGGTGGTAATCGCGGTAATCAGCTGATCCAGTTCGGCGGTTCCTGCAATTCCATCGGAGGCACTATAGCTCCCATACTTCTCGGTTACCTCATCGGTGGCTCAATGGAGACTGCTACGGTGAGTGATGCGGCTCCTGCTATGATGATAGCTATGGGTATTTTCGTTCTCGCCGGAATTGTTCTGGGAGTTACCAATATCCCCGAGCCTCATATGGAGACAATAGAGCAGAGAAATGCTCGCAGAGCCGGCAATGTGCAGAAGGAGAAATATGGCCCGATGTCCTTCCGTCACTTTGTATTCGGTGCTATCGCAATATTTTTCTATGTTGGGGTAGAGGTGGGTATCCCCAATACCGCCAATCTTTATATGTCCGGTAATCCCAATGTAGGACCTGCCATAGCGGGTACTTTAGTGGGCTTCTATTGGTTTATGATGCTGGTTGGGAGGCTTATAGGCGCTCCCATAGCCGGCAAGGTGTCCAGCAAGACGATGCTCGTCACGGTTTCGCTATTGGCAATAGCTTTCGTGCTTTGTATCCTATTCATACCTGAGACCATCACCATCTCTTTCCGTGAGAAAGCACTTCCTCTAAGTATGGTATTTGTGGTACTTTGCGGTCTCTGCACTTCGGTAATGTGGGGAGCTATCTTTAATCTTTCGACTGAAGGTCTCGGAAAATATACTCCTATGGCTTCGGGTATCTTCATGACGCTCGTGTGTGGCGGTGGTATTCTTCCTTTTGTGCAGAACTGGGTTGCCGACTTCTCTGGCCACATCAATAGCTACTGGGTGGTTGTTGCCGGATTTGCATATATCCTCTTCTATGCCCTTTTCGGTTATAAGAATGTTAACAAAGAGATTGCTACAGAATAATTTTAAACTCATCATATAATAAGATCGAATAATATGTCAAAAGAATATGTGGTAGGAGTTGATATCGGAGGCCAGTCGGCTATGATCGGTATCGTGGACAGACGTGCCAACATCCTTGCCAGGAGCAGAATGGACACAAAAGTCTATGGTGAGGCAGATGCGGAGAAATTTATGGATGACCTCTGTGCTAATATCAGGAAGATTGCAGAGCATGTTGATTGGGATAATATAGAAGGCATCGGCATTGGTGCCCCTAACGGCAATTATTATCAAGGCACTATTGAGGGGGCAGCCAATCTCCCCTGGGGTAAGGGGATTGTACCTCTTAGAGACTATATTGCCAAAAAAACCGGCAAACCTGTAACGGTAACAAATGACGCAAATGCGGCAGCTATCGGGGAAATGCATTATGGTAATGCAAAGGGTATGACGAATTTCATTGAAATAACTCTCGGCACCGGAGTAGGCAGCGGTATTGTTGTCAATGGACAGATGGTCTATGGTCATGACGGCTTTGCCGGCGAACTTGGCCACACTTGTGCGGTAAGGTATAACGGTCGCCAATGCAACTGTGGGAAGGTGGGATGCCTTGAAACTTACGCTTCGGCGATTGGAGTTGCGCGCACAGCTCGTGAATGGCTCGATATGAGTGATGAGCCCTCTACGCTTCGTTCTCTTGAGGTGATAACATCCAAAGATGTTTATGATGCTGCTATCGCGGGAGATTCCATTGCAAAAAAGGTATTTGAATTCACCGGCCAGAAGCTGGGCGAGTCATTTGCCGACTTCGTGGCATTCAGTACACCTGAGGCCATCATCCTCTTCGGAGGTCTTGCAGAGGCAGGTGACCTTATTATGAAACCGATTGTGGAAGCGATGGAGGCCAATCTTCTCAGTATCTGGAAAGGTGGCAAGGTCAAAGTGCTCCGTTCCGGTCTTAAAGACTCTGATGCAGCCATTCTTGGCGCAGGTGCACTCGCCTGGTAAAAATTTTTAAATTATGAGACCATCAAGGATTATCATTTGTGTTGCAGCAGCCATTGCGGTTGCTGCAATGCTTTTCTCCTGTAGTGACGGTACAACCTTTACTGAATCGGAAAAAGCATTGATAGGTAGCGATACTTCTGCGGCGATAATGCCGCTTTATACTATAGACAGCCCATTAGAAACGGAATTGCTCCGTCAGGTAGCTGTCCCTCTGACGGCAAAGGATGTGGCTTCCGACGTTTACAGTGTATTGAGATACAGGATGCTCTGTACGGTAAATGATCCCGAAAATGAGGGAGTAGGTATCGCAGCACCGCAGGTCGGCATCAGCAGACAACTCATAGCGGTACAGAGATTTGACAAAGAAGGAGCACCATTCGAGTTTTATCCTAATGCGGTCATAACTTTTTATTCTCCGGAAAAGAAATATGGATGGGAGGGTTGTCTTTCAGTCCCCGGATGTCGTGATACTGTGCTTCGCTCCACATCTGTTGTAATTTCATACAATGATGAACTCACCTTTAAGCCCTGTACGGATACTATTTCCGGATTTACGGCAGTTATTTTCCAGCACGAAACGGACCATTTGAAAGGCGTTCTCTATATCGATTACTAAGGAGTCATAAGTCGCCTCTTCATAATTGGAATATTTTTTGTACATTATTAGGGAAACCAAGAATACCATTTATGAAACGAACACTGTTATTGGCGGCTGTATGCCTTATTGCATTTGTTTTCACCGGATGTGATAAAATTGGTGAGATTGATGGCATCTACAAAGTCGAATCTGTAATCCGGAATGGCAAATCGGAATCTCCTATTTCCGATTATGAAGATCCATCAGTAGTTATTGATTCAAAAAGCGGCTGGTACACTCTTCAACTTAACAACATTATTGTCGGTTATCCTCAGCTTGTACTCAAGGTAACTGACGTCATGGAGGATGGTGGCCGCACTAGTTTTACCGCCAGCGGAACAGAAGGGTATCTTACAGTGGAGGCTACGGGGTCTCTCTACAAAGGTAAAGTCCCTGAGCTTTCCATAAGAACCACCATTCAATCCCCTCTTAACGGCCGCTGGATGATCGGCGCTAAAAGGGTGGGAGGCACTTTTTTCGGCACCAAAGCTATCAGCTGGAACACTATCTATCTGCCTGACATCACCATAAAACTCACTACTTCTGCCGGCAGCAGCTCATTTATGCTTGGGGGACAGTCAATCACTCTCTCAATCCTTTCCACTATTATTGATAATATTGTAGGAACAATAACCACAAATATCTGCTGCGGAGACATCACATTTCAAGATAATTGCAGCTTCAATGCTCAGCTTGACGGTTCATTCATGACCGCTTTTGATGAAGAAGGGCTTAAAATCATCTCTGATTTCGCAAGTTCATCACCTTTCCATTATGTGGTGGTTGACGGGGAACTCTATCTCCATGTTCCCGCCAGTGCTGTAGCTGATCTTCAGAAGGTGCTTAATGGTATGGGATTCAGTTTTTCGCTCGAAGAGAAGTCGTTTGACATCAAACTTCCAATTGCCGATATTTCTGAGGATTCATTTTCGCTTGTTCTCAATAAGGAGACCGTGCTCCCTCTTCTGGATGGCACATTCTCGTTTATTCAGAATTGTGACAGGGAGTGGAGATTGGCGATGGGCATCAATGAGATCGAGTATACCAATATGGTCAATATGTATAACTTGATAGTTGATTTCATCAACGAAAGCGAAGTGGATTTACAAATTACGATCAAATACGTGCCTTACGTGCCCGGAGACAGGCCCTGGGAAAAATAAAAACCCGTAACTCGTACCTCGTACCCCGCAACAAACTACACACTACCCACTACAGACTAAATATTAAAAAAACCTCAGCTTCATTGGCTGAGGTTTTTTTACTTTACCTTTCCAGTTTGTGGATTGTAAGACCGCTTCGGAGCTTTGGCTCAAACCAGGTGGTCTTGGGAGGCATGATATTGCCTGTGTCGGCAATGTTGATCAGTTGTCTCATAGAAACAGGATAGAGTGCGAAAGCCGCAGCCATTTCTCCGGAATCTACTCTCTTTTTCAACTCGCCAAGACCGCGGATACCGCCCACGAAATCAATTCTGGTGCATGTACGGAGATCCTTTATGTCGAGAAGCTTGTCAAAAATGAGATTGGAGCAAACTGTAACATCGAGAACACCGATAGGGTCATTATCATCGTAGGTGCCTGGCTTTGCAGTCAGCGAGTACCACACACCTTCAAGATACATCGAGAAGTTGTGAAGTTTTGAGGGTCTGTAAGGTTCTGCTGAGCCCTTGCTTTCTATAACAAAATCCTCTTTAAGAGCTTCAAGAAACTCTTTTGGGGTCATACCGTTGAGGTCCTTTACAACACGGTTGTAGTCGATAATCTTGAGGTGACTCTCGGGGAATACCACTGCCATGAAGTAGTTGTATTCCTCTTCGCCTGTGTGATTAGGATTCTTACGGCGTTGCTCCTCTCCGACAAGAGCAGCTGCTGCTGTCCTGTGGTGACCATCTGCTACATAAAATGCTGGGATGCTTGCAAAAATCTCAGTGATACGTGCAATGTCTTTCTTGTCGCTGATTATCCATAAATGATGTCCGAAACCGTCGTTGGCTACGAAATCATACTCGGGCTCGCCGGCAGCATAACGGCTGACGAGGGCATTGATCTCCTTATTGTCCGGATAGGTGAAGAATACAGGTTCCACATTTGCATTTTGTATGCGAACATGGATCATGCGATCCTCCTCTTTATCCTTACGTGTGAGTTCGTGTTTCTTTATCTTACCGGTAAGGTAGTCTTCTACATTGGCGCAGACAACGAGGCCGTATTGGGTGCGGCCATCCATAGTCTGGGCATACACATAGTAGTTTTCAGCAGTATCTTGTACAAGCCATCCTCTCTTCATCCAGAGTTTGAAGTTTTCAACTGCCTTGTCATAGGCGGGTTGTGAGTGTTCGTCTATGATAGGGTCGAAATCGATTTCCGGCTTGGTGATGTGAAGGAGTGACTTTTCACCCGCTTCGGCTTTCGCCTCAACCGAGTTGAGCACGTCGTAAGGGCGCGCTGCCACTTCTTTAACAATCGCCTTAGGAGGGCGGATAGCTGCAAAAGGTTTTATTTTTACCATATTATCTGATGAGATTATTTATTGAGTTGGAATGTTCTGTCGCCTGTAGCGAAGAATTTGCAAATCTGGCTGGCAGCAGCAAGTCCGGCGTTTACATTGGCTTCCTCAGTCTGAGCACCGCATTTTTTAGATGATGATAAATAACGAACACCAAATTTTTGAACCATTTCCTCGTGATTTCCGGGACAAATATCTGTTCCGTACTTAAACTTAGGACGCTCTTCCATAATACGCACCAAATCGGCTTCGTTCATCACCTCTTTGCGTGCAGTATTAATGATAATGGCATTCTGAGGCAAACGACTCATTAAGTCGTAATTGATGCATCCCTTTGTTTGGTCGTTAGCCGGCATATGAAGCGAAACGATGTCGCTCTTGTCGTATAACTCTTCAGGAGAAGTAATAGCGGTTACACCATACTGGTCTCCCAATTTCGGGTTACGTGCCAATGAAGGGGAGAAGGCGTATACTTCCATTCCGAAACCTTTGGCAATATTGGCCACAATTTTTCCGATATTACCGAAAGCATGCAATCCCAGTTTTTTACCTTTAAGTTCCGAACCTGATGCACCTGAAAAGCCTGCGCGCTGCAAATAAATAAGCATACCAAACACAAGCTCGGCTACCGCATTGGAGTTTTGTCCGGGGGTATTCATTGCAACGATGCCCTTTTCAGTGCAGGCTGCAAGGTCAAGATTATCGAATCCGGCTCCTGCACGTACCACAATCTTGAGTTTTGGCGCAGCAGCAACCACGTCTGCTGTTACTTTGTCTGAGCGCACGATAAGTGCGTCAGCATCTGCAACAGCTTCGAGAAGCTGGTCGGTAGAGGTATATTTTTCCAGGAGTACCAGTTTATGGCCTGCTTCTTCAACAATCTTTCTAATGCCGTCAACGGCAGCTTTTGCAAAGGGTTTTTCTGTAGCTACTAGTACTTTCATATCTTTTTTTATTTTTTATGGATTTTTTCAAATTCTTTCATACAATCAACAAGTGCTTGAACAGCCTCTTTAGGGCAGGCGTTGTAGATAGAGGCACGGAAGCCACCCACTGAGCGGTGACCCTTGATTCCAACCATTCCTCTCTCTTTGGCAAATGCCATGAATTCGTCCTGGAGGGACTCATAGCCTTCAGCCATTACAAAGCACACGTTCATGATGGAACGGTCTTCCTTTGCTGCAGTACCTACGAAGAGGGAATTACGGTCAACTTCATCATAAAGAAGTTTTGCTTTCTCTACATTCATTTTTTCCATTACCTTAAGACCTCCGAGGCCTTTCACCCATTTAAGAGTCTCAGTCATTACGAAGATGGGGAATACGGGAGGAGTATTGAACATTGAGCCCTTGTCAACATGGGTTCTGTAGTCAATCATTGTGGGTAAATATCTTGATACCTTTCCAAGAATATCCTTGCGTACGATAACAAAAGTAACGCCTGCAGGACCAACGTTTTTCTGTGCACCGCCATAGATGAGAGCATACTTGGAAACGTCTACGGGACGGCTCATGATATCGGATGACATGTCGGCCACAAGGTTTACGGGGCAGTCCATATCATACCTGATCTCTGTTCCATAGATGGTGTTATTGGTGGTGATATGGAAATAATCGAGGTCTGTGGGGATCTCATATCCCTTGGGAATGTAGCTATAGGTCTTTTCAGCAGAAGAGGCGATGCAAACGGCATTGCCGATGCCCTTGGCCTCTTTGAAAGCTTTTTTCGCCCATGATCCTGTATCGAGATAACCTGCTTTGTTCTCGAGGAGGTTCATTGCAACGTAGAGGAACTGGAGAGATGCACCTCCACCGAGGAAGAGCACTTCGTAGTTGTCAGGAATATTGAGGAGTTCTTTCCAGAGTGCACGGCACTCGTCCATAACAGCCTCCCACTCTTTTGAGCGGTGTGAAACGGAAATAACAGGCATACCTGTACCCTTGAAATCCTGTAATGCAGCTATTGCAGCGTCGATGGCCTGCTTAGGCAGTACGCAAGGGCCTGCGTTGAAATTGTAAACTTTTTTCATATTTTTGATTATATTTTATTTGTTGTTTATCCTACAAAGATATAATAATTTCGCAATAAATCACTTTTTGCTTACGATTTTCAAGTTACGCGTGTCGGTGGTTTTCTCGCAATAGTGGCAGAGAAGCAAAACTTCGTCCCTTTCTCGCACGGTAGTGAATTTTGTCGGAATATCCTGATGGTTAGTCACGCACATAGGATTCATGCATCTGAAGATGCCTACGAAACTTTCGGGAATTGAGATTATCTTCTTTTCCACCACTTCGTAGTCGCGGATAATATTGATGGTAGCATTGGGTGCTATCAGGGCAATTTCGCCTATTTCCTCATCTTCGAAAAAATGTTCGGAAATCTTAATGATACCCTTTTTGCCCATACTGCGGCTATCCAGGTTACTTCCGATGGTAATCTGGTTGGAACGCTTGGAGAGGTTAAGTATATCGATCACTTTGAAAAGGCTTTCGGCAGGTATGTGGTCGAGTACGGTACCATTTTTAATGGCTGTAACTTTCAAATGTTTATCTTTCTGTTCCATGATTCTCTGTTTATCTGTATCCCAGTAAATATGCTATGATGGCCATTCTTACGTACATTCCGTTTTCGGCCTGTTTGAAATAGTATGCGTATGGAGTGTCATCCACATCGGCGGCAATCTCGTTAACTCGGGGAAGCGGGTGGAGAATTTTGAGGTTGTCGCGCACGTTTGATAGCATTGATGCCTCTAATCGGTAAACATTTTTGACATTCTCATACTCGATGGGGTCGTTGAACCGTTCCTGTTGCACTCTGGTCATATAGAGAATATCAGTGCTGTCAAGATGCTCTATTAGTTGTTTCGATTCAGTATATTGTATCCCCTTACTCGTGAGGAATCTTTTGTATTCGAGTGGCATCTTAAGTTCTTCGGGAGCAGTGAATATAAAGTGAGGGGAGAAGTAGGACATTGCCTGGAGCAGTGAGTGTACGGTACGTCCATATTTGAGGTCCCCCACCAGGTTGATGGTTAGGTCATCCAGGCGCCCTTGGGTCTTATTGATGCTATAGATGTCAAGCATAGTCTGAGTAGGGTGCTGGTTAGCACCGTCCCCGGCGTTGATCACAGGTACGGGAGTGACTTCGGAGGCATATCTGGCCGCTCCTTCAAGAGGATGTCTGATTACTATTATGTCAACATAATTGGATACCATCTTTATGGTGTCCTTGAGGGATTCACCTTTGGCAATGCTGGTATTGGCGGCATCAGCAAAGCCGATTACGCGTGCACCGAGACGGTTTGCAGCGGTTTCAAAACTGAGACGCGTCCTGGTGGAAGGCTCGAAAAAGATGCAGGCAACCACTTTGTCGTTTAGGATATTCTGCGATTTATTCTTTTCAAAATCTTCGGCTATCTCCACAATGTGGAGAATCTCCTCTTTTGAAAAATCGTGAATTGAAATTAAGTTTTTCGGCATATCTGTGTGTTTTTCAGTGATTCGTAAAACTGTTCGATCTGTGTCAGACGCACTTTTACATCCATTTTACAGGTTAGGTCGAAATTCTGTGAAATGGGAGTGATATTCATCTCTTTGAGTACTTTCATCACATCGTTCATCTGGAGATAGTCAAAAGTGACGGTAAAAAACTCTCCGGCAATTTTTTCCACAATCTCAGCATTGGCAATTGCGTCAGCTGTTGCGTTCTTGTAAGAGCGTATCAGACCGGGAACGCCGAGTTTGATACCTCCGAAATATCTGACTACAACCACCAGAATATCACTCAATTCATTGGAAAGAAGTTGCCCATATATGGGTCTGCCTGCTGTTGAAGAGGGTTCACCGTCATCGTTCATACGCCATCGCTCTCCGGTATGTCCGATACGGTAAGCGTAACAATGGTGTCTGGCATCGAAATATTCTCTCTTGAGATCGGCGATAATCTCTTGTGCCTGTTCTTCTTGTTCCACGGGATATGCAAAAGCGAGAAACTTGCTCCCTTTCTCCTTGTAGAGGCCCTGTGAAGGTGCTGCGATGCTCAGGTAGCAGTCAGTATCAACTTTTGATGGTGAATTCATTCTGAATTGTAAAAATATAGCTTTTTTAGTAATTTTGCAATACTAAACTGATCGGCAATGATTATTTACAGATACAGGGCTACTCTCCCGCAGAGCAAAGTTTTCTACAGGATATATGAGGTAAAGTCCAATATGACGCTTTTTGCTTTCAATAGCTTTATTCTGGCAGATTTGGAGTTCGCTCCCGACCAGGTTGTAATGTTTGAGGGATGTGATGCCGAAGGATATCTTTGCAGTGAGTACGGGATGTTTGATACGGGGGACGGTACGATGGACTGCGTTACATTTGAAGATACCATCAAAAAGGGTGAGCCCATTCTCAACTATATATATGACATCTCTGATGACAGATACATCCGCCTTGAGTTTATGGACGAGGTGAAGTTTATCCCAATGCGCTCTTATCCCCACAATTCGGAGGGCAAGGGACACAATCCCGATCAGTTCTCATCACATTACGAAGATATAGTTGAGTATAAGGAAGATATTACAGAGAAGCCCGAAGAGGTATTGGATACTGAAGATCTCCCCATATGCGACGAGTAGTCATATTGCTCGGCCCCACGGCGGTGGGAAAGACAGATTACAGCATTGAGCTGGCGCAGCACTTTGATTCACCGATAATTAGTTGTGATTCCCGCCAATTATTTCGCCAGATGAGTATAGGTACTGCCGTTCCCTCTCCAGAACAGCTCTCTCGGGTAAAGCACTATTTCATCCATTCACATTCTGTGGAGCAGTATTATACTGCCGGAAAATATGAAGTTGAGGCTCTGGCACTGGTTGAGGAACTTTTCCGCAGCAATGAAACGCTCATAATGACGGGAGGTTCCGGACTCTATATAGATGCTTTTTGTAAAGGTCTGGATGATTTTCCGAAAGTGCATCAGGAATTGCGCAAATCTTTGACTGCGCGTCTCAAAAAAGGGGAGTTAGAGTCTCTTCAGATGGAGTTGAAAAAGCTCGACCCCGAATCCTACGACTCCATAGATATCAGCAACGGACAGCGAGTAATCAGAGCGTTGGAGGTTACAATTGGCACCGGACGTAAATTCTCCTCCTTCAAGACCGGCCGCACAAGAAAAAGGGATTTCGAAATTGTCAAAATAGGTCTGACACGTCCGCGTGAAGTGCTCTACGATCGAATAGATCGAAGAGTCGATATGATGATGGCGGCAGGTTTGTTGGAAGAAGTGCGTTCTCTGGTGCAATATCGTGATATGCCTGCCCTGAAGACAGTGGGTTACAAAGAAATCTTTGACTACCTTGATGGAAATCACTCTCTGGAAGAGGCAGTGAGGCTGATAAAACGCAACACCCGCCACTACGCAAAGCGCCAACTCACCTACTGGGGCCGCGACGAGGAGATTAAATGGCTGGAAATAGGAAATCAGTTGCCCAGCTCGGAGACAAACTTAATTCTTACAAGTCTGACCTCTTCTTCCGTATAAGCAGGACCTAGCTCCTTGAGAGCATCGTTGACCGAGTCAGAAACGGCCTCCTCTCTGAAATAGTTGTAGATATCATCGATTTTGTCCTCGTCAATGGTCTGGCGAATATAATAATCGATGTTGAGTCTGGTGCCGGAGCTTACAATTGACTCTACTTCATCCATAAGCTCTTCCATATCCATATCCCTGGCACGCGCTATATCCTCAAAAGGCAGACGTCTGTCGATGCACTTTATAATATATACCTTGTTGGCAGAACGGTTGACCACCGTACGTACTACAAAGTCATCCGGACGTTCAATCTCATTCTCCTCTACATATTTGGCAATTACCTCAAGGAAGGGTTTGCCATATTTGCGTGCCTTTCCTTCGCCCACCCCCTGACAATTCTTGAGCTCCTCTATTGTAATAGGATATTGGATGGAAATATCATCGAGAGAGGGATCTGTAAAGATAATCCAGGGGGGAAGGTTGAGCCTCTTTGATTCACTCCTGCGAACATCCTTGAGAATGGCCAGAAGCTCAGGATCGCCGCCTCCTGAAGCAGCTATTCTGGGTCCGCCTATGCCGCCGAACTCATCATCATCGTCATCATCGTACTCCGAAAATGTCCTAGCTCCTGTGAGCATAAGAGTTTGTGGTGACTCATAGAAAGCTTTGCCCTTCTCTGTTACGCTTATCAGACCATAACGCTCGATATCCTTGTCCAGCAGTTGCAGGACCACTCCCTGACGGATAATAGCCGCCCAGAAGCGCACCCCCTTCTCCTTACCGATGCCGAAAAGCTCATGCTTGTTGTGTTTATATGAATTGATTTTTGAGTTGGACTCTCCCGCAAGAATGTTGGCCAGGTGTTCTTCCACAAAATACTCTTTGAGAGAAAGAATGAGCTCTATAACAGTAAGCATTTGCTCCTGACCGTCGAAATGTTTCTTAGGGTGGAGACAGTTGTCACAATTTCCGCAACTATCCTTGAGGTAATTTTCTCCAAAGTAGTTGAGCAAAATCTTACGCCGGCATTGGTTGGATTCGGCATAAGCCACCGTCTCCATCAATAGCTGATTGCCAATCTCCTGCTCGGAAATGGGCTTACCCTGCATAAATTTCTTGAGGCGAAGAATATCCTTGTAACTATAGAATGCTATACATTGACCTTCTTGATCATCTCTGCCTGCACGCCCGGTCTCCTGGTAGTAGCCCTCCAGGCTCTTTGGAATGTCGTAGTGGATGACGAACCTAACATCAGGCTTATCTATTCCCATCCCGAACGCTATGGTAGCAACTATCACATCCACCTCTTCCATCAGATACATATCCTGGTTGTGACTTCGGGTATTGGAATCCATACCGGCGTGATAGGGAAGAGCCCTAATGCCGTTTACATTTAGAAATTCCGCTATCTCTTCGACACGTTTACGGCTGAGACAATAGATGATGCCGCTTTTGCCGGAATTCTCTTTGATAAATTTAACGATATCCTTTTTGGGATTGGCCTTGTCACGTATTTCGTAATAGAGATTAGGACGATTAAATGAGGACTTGAAGACTCGTGCTTCCGTCATGCAGAGATTCTTCTGTATGTCGGACTGAACTTTAGGGGTGGCAGTAGCGGTAAGCGCGATGAGTGGTGCTTCACCGATTTCCTGCACTATATCGTGAATTTTGCGGTATTCGGGGCGGAAGTCATGTCCCCATTCGGAGATACAGTGAGCTTCATCTATAGCGTAGAATGATATTTTGAGCTGTTTGAGGAACTGAATGTTATCCTCTTTAGTGAGGGACTCGGGAGCTACATAGAGCAGTTTGGTAATGCCCTTTAGCAAATCATCTTTGACCTCAGCAATCTGTGTTTTGTTGAGGGAAGAGTTTAAAAAATGAGCTACTCCCTCCTGGTTGTGGATAAATCCGCGTATGGCATCGACCTGATTTTTCATAAGTGCAATAAGCGGGGAAATGACAATGGCAGTACCCTCCAGACACAAAGCCGGAAGCTGATAACATAGTGACTTGCCGCCGCCTGTAGGCATTAGCACGAAAGCGTCATTGCCTGCTATCAGATGCTTTATTATCTCTTCCTGTTCGCCTTTGAACGAATTGAAGCCGAAAAATTCTTTCAGTTTTGCGTGTAGTTCTTCAGAGGTAATTTTCATATACTAAAGGCTTTTCCTTTGATTTTACTAAATTAAACAATATTTTCCGTATTGTAAAATTTTTATTCTCCGGAAAGTGGAATAAAAGTGACTAATTGTGAAATTTTCAATACATTTGTAAATTATTTAGCGTTAAGCAATTACTAATCAATAATTATAAACATCAAAAATAGTATGAAAGCTATCAAATTTTGCGCTATATGCGTTCTCGGAGCAATGATGATGATCTCTTGCTCCACCAAGACTTCAGATGAAGGACAGCCTGCAGGCATCACAAAGGCTCAGGTTGACTCAGTGAGCTACGCTCTCGGTCAGAACTTCGGAATGGTAATTTCAATGAATGATTTCGGTTCTTTGAATCTAAATGAAATTGTTTCCGGTATGAAGGATATTTTTGCTATGGGTAAGATTGACCCTCAGGAGGCTAACCGCATCGGTAGTGAGTTCTCTGAAGTGATCAACAAGTTTATGGAGGATCGTATGAGGATAAAAGGTGAAGAAACTCTCGCCAAAGGTAAGGAGTTCCTCGAGAAGAATGCCAAAAACGAAGGTGTGGTAACCACCGAATCGGGTCTTCAGTATAAGATCGAAAGAGCAGGTAACGGAGTGTTCCCTGGAGCAGAGAGTACTGTTGAGTGTAACTACGAGGGTACCCTTATTGACGGTACTGTTTTCGACTCTTCATACGAAAGAGGCAATTCCGCAACCTTCAATCTTCAGAATGTTATCCAGGGTTGGACAGAAGGTCTCCAACTTATAGATGAAGGTGGAGAAATCACCCTCTGGATACCCGCTGAACTGGGATACGGAGAGCGTGGTGCAGGTGCTAATATCGGTCCAAACGAGACTTTGAA
>DFOK01000114.1 GCA_002376715.1 Bacteroidales bacterium UBA3543
ATATAAATAACAATGAGAGTAAAAGCGTTAATAATAAATTTCTCATAATTATCTGGTATTAAGCTAATTATTTAATTGGTTGTTATTACCATTGAGGGTTTTGCTTCAGCTTCCCTTCATACTTCACGATTTCATCGTGAGGAATTGGCCACCAATACATTTTGTCGTGCCATACGCGGTCATCTACCTTTTCTACCGTGTACGTAAATCCTGTCGGACGATTGTTGCTGTCAAATCCTGTAGCTTCAATGCGGATTCCGTGAACGGGACCACCCAACTTTTCTCCCTCTTTCCAGCGACGAAGGTCGTAGAAACGATGTCCCTCAAAGCAGAGCTCTATCGCACGCTCGTGCTTAATTACTTCGCGCATCTGATCTTTCGTCAAACCGCTTGGAATTGGAGGCATCTTCACTCGTGCACGCACGAGGTTTACTGCTTGTAAAGCATTGGTTACATTACCCAAACGCAACGGTTCGCCACCGGGTTCCGACTCTTCAGGACCATACGCTTCGTTCATTGCCTCGGCATAGTTCAGTACCATTTCAGCAACACGATACTCGGGACGGAGGCGCCTCATTAACGAACCTCTTAATGCCGTAGTATGTCCATAATAGTTTTCACTAAGACCCTTCCTGTAATAATAACCTGTTTTGGTTGACTTTGGATCAAGTCTGTCGCGGTGTACTCCACCCTCATAGGTATCAATTGTAAAGCGGCGGGACGAAGACAATCCCCAACGCAAACCGTTATAGGTTATAGATGCATAGAATCGAGGGTCCCGGTTGTTATAGGGATTGGCTGCATGATTTGGATTGCTCCAATCAAATTTTTCTGCAGTTGCATTTGATTTTCCAAAGTTTTTAACCACCTCAAACATATCCACAAAGTCTTGAGTTGGGTTGGTATACCCATAACATCCTTGAAGGCCTGTCGGCATATTATACATTTCGTCATGACGAGCGTAAGATTGCGAACCCCAAATGATTTCCACCTGTGCTGCGCCGCGCAATTGCATCACTCGCTGACAATAAGTGCCAGTAGAAGAGTATGGAGGAGTGAAACGGGTAACCGAAATTAATTCATAGTAGGGATTGCCATTTATGGTAACCCGAGCTGCCTTTACCGCCTCTTTCCAACGCTCCACCTCTCCGGTTTCTCCTTTAGCAAGTCCGAAACTTTCGAAATCGCCTTGGTACAAAGGACTGGCGTAGTAGAGTGTTGCGCGCGATTTTAACGCTTGCGCTGTTGTTTTATTGGGTCGATAAAACTCCTTGTCATCCCACAACAGCGGCAGACCTTCAATGGCTTTGTCGCAATCTTCAATAATTTGGTGGAAACACTCTTCCATAGTGTTACGAGGCTTATATAAATCGTCGTCAGGAGTTAAACTGTGTGTAGTAATAGGGAAGCAACCATAACGACGCATTAAGTCGAACTGAAAATAAGCCCTTAAAAAGTAGGCTTGAGCCTTAAAGAAGGTGCGGTCATATCGCCTTGCGGGGTTGCTGATGTCGTCGATCAGTACTGAGTTGTCAACATTTTCAAGGAAAATATTGGCACGCCTTATTGCCAAATAGGCGTTTTCCCATGGTATGCGCCATTCTCCTTCAAAGTTCCCGCTAAAAAAAACGTTCACGCTGTTACTCGGACTCCAGGCTCCGTTAATTATGCGATTCACTCTTGCCGATTGAAGGGAGTGCATGGCTTCATCGGTAACACTGGCCAGCATGCCTGAACCACTGAGGTCATTAATGCGCGGAGCCATTAAGTTGTCAGCGTAAATTTTATCCAAAAAGCCGCGAGTAAAATCGTAGTAATTCCACACATCTTGCGGTTCGCGTGCTCCATCCGGTGGCCAAGGTTCCAAGTAGGCTCTTTCGCACGACAAAGTTAAGCTCAACATGACGGAGAGTATGACAAACAGTTTTATATGCTTCTTTTTCATGTGTTTAGAATTTATTTAAAACATTGTGAGTATATATAATGGTCATAAGGCTAATCAAAAATTTATATTTAATCCAAAACTGAATAGCTTAATCTGCGGATATCCGGAAACACCTGAAGATGACGCTTCGGGGTCAAAATCCTTGATGTAGTCAAAGCAGAACAGGTTGTAGGCATTGCAAACAAATCTGATACGACTTAAATGCAATTTATTTGAGATCTTTTCCGGAAGAGTATAACCCAATTCCACATTTTTAATTCGTAAATAGGTAGCATCTCTCAACCAGTAAGTAGACAATCGCCAGTTGTTGTCATTACCCAACGTTGATAGGATCGGGTAGGTCGCAGTTGCCCAATTCTCCGGTCCTGTGTAACGGTTTAATGCAAACTCAGAAATAGCTCCATCACTTCTGAAAGCCCTTACAGCAGCATTGCTCAAATAAACACTCGACATTGAGGCACCTTGAAGCAGAACTGAAAAGTCGAGACCCTTGTAGCGTAACTGAATATTTGCGGCATAATTTAATCGAGGCAAATAACCGTCACCCACAGCAGTGTAGTCGTCAATGTCAATTTTTCCGTCATTGTTCATATCCTTATACTTGATGTAACCGGGACCATAGGCGCCGAATAACTGTTCAGGACTGTTTTTCACATCATCTTCATCTTTGAAAAGTCCCAATGCTATCAAACCGAAGCTTTGACCTACTATACCTCCGGTTTCGATACGATAGGCTTCCGGTTTTATCGGCTCTGACATTTCTATGATTTTAGATTGGCTGAAATCGACATAAGATGTTAGGGCATAGTAGAAATCTCCTATTTTGTCTTGCCAACCCAACGAAACCTCAAATCCGTGTGTCTTTACCTCTCCTTTGTTCTCAATAGGTAATTTGTCTGCACCTATACCCATGTATGCCGGAATACTACCTATACCCCTTGTATAGATATCGTATCTGTCCTCAATAAAATAATCACCCTCTAATTGTAAGCGGTTGTTGAAGAAATAAGCCTCCAATCCGAAGTTGGACATCATCGATTTCTCAATTCTGAAATTGGGATTCGGGACAATTCCTTCCCACACTACATAAGGTATATTCGTAGGGCTGATTCCGAAATAGTGTGTATTTGACGATCCGCTCAACCAACGATCGCGATAAGCATAACGATACATTAAGCCTTCATCATCCAAAAAATTATAGCGGTCGTTTCCTGTAATACCCCAAGATGCTCTCAATTTGAGATAAGTAATAAAGTTGTTTTTCTTAAAGAAAGGCTCGTCAGAAATAATCCATCCTGCTGAAACAGCAGGGAACAACACGCGTCTGTCGGGGGTATGATAGAAGTTTTCTCCTCCTGAATAACTTGCCGTAACTTCTGCGAAATAGCGATTCTTATAGGCATATGTGCCTCTCAATACCCAATCCTCTACTTTGAAGTCAGGTTGATTTGCCTCTTTGTAGATTGTGGTAAAACGACGGAACATGGCTAGCGAATTGATCTTGTGATTGCCGAAAGTACGGTCATAGCGTAGATTCAGGTTGTATCCCACCCACTGCATTCCTTCTGAAAGCGAGCTTCTTGTTAGTGAAGTCTCCTGGTTGAAAGGAACGTAGTCTATAGAACCATCGGCATTAACACGCGGATCCCATACTAAATATTGTCTATACTTACGTATATCGTATGTAGTTCGTCCGTCAAAGTTGAACTCAAAATTTGCTGTCAATCCGGGGAGTAGGTAGTTCATATCATGTTTTAAGGTAGAACCAAACTGGTAAAATTTACGCAGTGATTCGGTACTACCTCGATAAGAAAGCATTCCCAAAGGATTTTTAGTGTAATTGGACTTTCCTCCCAACATCTTTATCTCCAAGTTTAAATTGGGGTCAATACCCATAAATTCCAAAGGAAATGCATTAGGGGGTGTGGTCGACAACGTTGAGAATATGTCGCTTTCTGCTTCATACGGGTGGTTTCTCTCCTCAATTCTTGCAGCAATATTAAACGAAGCCTCCCATCCTTTATAGAGAGTTACGTCTAAGTTAGCACGCGTGTTGACGCGAGTATAATTGCTTTCGGTCTCGAACTCCGGATTTTCATCCATTCGTTTGTATAAACCGTCCTGGTGGCTGTAAGCAAAAGTGATGAAGTATCTTACTGTTTTATCGCCTCCCGAAATATTCAGAGCTCCCTTATGTTGCAGTGCCGAGCGTCCGATAAACTCTTTGTAAAAATCATTGTTGGGGTGACTTAGCGGACTGCTCCCGTCTTTATACTTTTGAATATCGTCGGCACTGTAAAGTTCTGGTAACCCATCGTTTCTTCGTGCTTCATTATGGAGTTCCGCATATTGTGCAGCATCAAGGAACTTCGGCAAACGGTCAGGCATCACTACACCCACACTCCCTTCAAAGCTGATTACGCGTCTCTCTAACTGTCCGCGTTTGGTGGTTACCAAAATCACACCGTTTGCACCCCTGCCTCCGTAGATTGCTGTGGCTGCAGCATCTTTCAGCACGGAAATGGATTCTATTTCACTAACATCAAGTCCGGTAAACTCCCTTTCAAATCCGTCCACCACAACAATGGGAGTTCCATATGCACCCTTCGTCATATTGTTTGAGCCCCAGTTTTCCAGAGTGCGGAATCCACGTACACGCCAAAAATCGTTGTCGTATCCCGGCTCACCCGCTCCTTGGACTACGTTCAAACCCTTCAAGCGTCCGGAAAGTGTACCTCCAATTGACATAACGGGGCTTTTTCGCAACTCTTCAGGCGAGGTTGTTGAGATGGATGCCGTGTTGCTTCGCTCATCAGTAATTTTCCAGGGCATATATATTCTGTCATGAGTACTTTGTCCCGCTTCGGTAGGATACATTATAATTCTCAACGGATCTTTGCTTGATACTTTGATATGTAAAAGTGAATATCCATCCAGTTCAAAAGTAAGCTGTGTGTACAAAGCCGGTACTTCTATTCGAAAACTACCGGTTTCATCGGTCAAAGCATTACTTGTGGATTCTTGCATGTATATTATAACTCCCGCCAAAGGATTGTCATGAGTGTCCATTACGGTTCCGTTTACAATAAAAGAAGATTGTTTTTGTGCATTTATTGTAAAAGGAAACAAACATAATAGCGCGTTAATTAATATGCATGGAACAATATTTTTCATACCATTAAAAATTTTTGTTTTCTAAAATGTTACCATCCGGGATTCTGCTCTATACCCATAGCGTGAACGGTAGTAAGATCGATTGGATACAGGTACATACGAGAAGGGTCGAAAAATCTCTCTTCTACTTTCACTTTCGTGTATCTAAATGAACTGCCGCTTTTTACAACGTCAACACCGTAAATAGGGCTTCCCATCAGTTCAGGGCCTCTCTTCCAGCGCAAAATGTCGAACAGGTAGTCTCCTTCAAAACAAAGTTCAATAATCCTTTCATTGATAATTCTTTCTCGCATCCGATCCGTCGAAAGACCTGACGGTATTTCGGGCATTCCATTGGGAAGAACAGGGAAATCGGGGTTGTTCAACCGTTCCTCTCTTACTCTGAAATGAGGTTTGCTAGGATCATTCGGAATCTTCTTTGTAGCCGGACAAACCAAACGTTTTCTGATTTGGTTAACGGCATCTCTCGCTGTAATGGATTTGCCTTTGCCCAGTCCATCGGTATCCGGTCCAAAAGCTTCGTTCATTGCCTCGGCGTAATTCAGCAATACTTCTGCATATCGGAAATAAAAAGCTATTATTGTTGCAACGCCGGGTTGAGTATAGTTCATACACTCTTTGGGCCAGAATTTACGCAAATAATATCCGGTACGTGAATAGAGATGGTCTTTAGGGTCACGGTCTTTACCGTAATTTGAACCGTCCCTCCATGTCTCAATTTTTCTGGTAATCCAAAACAGATCGTTATAAAGAATGGTCCAATAGAAACGAGGGTCGCGATTCTTGTAGATATTATTCACGTGTTCGGGATTATTCCAGTCAAATGGCTCTGTGCCGATTGCATTTCCGTCAGCATCAAACTTAATTACTTCAAATCTGTCCACAAAGTTTTGCGAGGGGGAGTTGCTTCCCCATCCCTGGAAACCTTGTCCGGGTGTAGCATGTCCATACCTTATGAGATTAGAGTTGAAAGTCACTGTACCTAAACCTGCAAGACGAGGTAAAATTACCTCGGGATTCTCCTCGGGATAGGTCCTCATAAAAATATCTTGGTACTCTCTCGAATAGAGATAATGGTGACCTGTTTCTTCGCAGATATCGATAGTTTCACGTGCGGCTCTTGCTGCTGCTTCCCACTTTGTCTTATCATTGTTAGGGTTGTTCAGCGGACTTGCAGCATAAAGCAGAACTCTCGCTTTAAGCGCCATTGCCGCTATTTTTGTAGCACGTCCATAATCATCGCTGCTCCATTTGTCGGGTAATATTGCAATAGCTTGATCCAAATATTTTACGATAAAATCTTTGGTGGCTTCATAAGTGGCGCGAGGAATTTTCAAATCATCATCCAAGGTCAGCGAACTTTCCACCAAGGGCACTCCTCCGTAGCGTTTCATAATATCAAAGTAATAGAAACCCAGCATAAAGTAAATTTCGCCTTTCATAGTTTCTTTACGACTTGTACCATCCTCATTTCTAGGTTCGTTGTTGAAACCATCTATGTTTTCCAATGTTATAAAACATCGTCTGATTTGCTCATACGCAGTGGTCCAATGGCTGTATACTTCGGCGGTTGCGTCTTTCCAGTTACCGACATTAAAGGTGGAGTTTGCGGTTCCATAATTTGCCGTATACTCTGCCATATCGGTTGCGGATTCAAGGAATCCATATTTGCCTATGGTCGATCCGTTTTCTGTCCATAACCCCGGAAGGTACTCGTACAAACGATCCATATATCGTTGTGCACGAATGTAGTCTTGGAAAATGTACTCTTTAGTCTGCTCACCGGTCGGTGCCTGATTTAAAAACTTTTCACATCCTGTTGCGGCCAAGATGATGAGCACTATACATATTATATTTTTTTTCATTCGATTCTCTTTTTATATTGTGTTGTATCTATCATTGAGTGAATCGGAATCGATTCGCTACTATCTTTTGCAATCATCGTTGTCAAAATTGAATGTTAACACCAACGCTATAATTTCTGGCTTGAGGATATAATCTACTCGAAGCTTCTGAAGGAGTTTCCGGGTCTACAACTTTCAAATTGTCCCAAGTCAAAAGGTTAAGTCCGCTTAGATAGAACCTGACACCTTGAATTCCCACTTTGGATAAGAACTTTTTGTTCTGTAAATTGTAAGAGAGCTCTACTGTTTTTAATCTCAAATAGGAGTTGTCTTTCAAGAAGAAAGTGTTATATACATGGTTTTGGCTCTGACCTCCTATGTGCAGTGCCGGATAAGTCGCTGTCTCCGCAGTTTGGGGTGTCCATCTTCCCAAATGGATATCCTGTACTTTTCCACGGTTATAGAACTCATACATCAAGTAGTGTCCAATAATGACGCTCGATCTCATTGCTCCCTGGAAGTGTACATTCAGATTAAATCCGTGCAAGTTGCATCCAAATGAAAATCCATAGGTAATACGGGGAACTTCAGGATAACCGATAGGAACTTGGTCTACCTCATTTACAACGCCGTCACCATTAAAGTCCAAATATTTCAGGTCGCCCGGAATAGGAGCTGTTCCCACTAGCTGTACAGGCGAATTGTCAATATCTTCCTGGCTTTGGAAGAATCCCAACACTACATATCCGAATTTTTGGAAAAGAGGTTTACCTTCCTCTTTACGCCACCACTCAATTCCTTCCGCTTCATCTATAAAAATAACTTTGTTATCATTTAGTGAACCATTCGCCTTTATATAGTAGGAGAAATTCTGGGATATTTTATCCATATAAGCAAGATCTACCTCCCATCCCTGGTTTTCTGTTTTTCCGATATTCATAATGGGCAATCCAATGCCTATAACAGAGGGGATGGAACGAGGCTGTTGTAATATGCCGTCACGCTTTTCAAAATATCTGTCAACAGTAAGGGAAAGACGATTTTTCCATAAAGCAAGGTCAAGACCCAGGTTGATTTGTTGCGCTCTCTCCCATGTTGCAAAGGGGTCTGCAATACTTGGTTCTGTACTATATCCCCTTTGTGAACCGCCTTTATGTCCAAAGTAAGCGCCACCTGTGGGGTAGGTTAGCCATTTCCCTTCTTTATATAAGAAACGTGTGCTGGCGTAATCATTACCTGTCATTCCATAGGATGCTCTGAATTTCAGTCGGTCGATGAATGAGACCTTTTTCATAAAGTTCTCTTCATGTACGTTCCAGCTGGCGGAAACTGAAGGGAAAAATCCAAATCGACGGCCTGGAGCGAAATTCTCGGATCCGCGATATGAAGCATTAAACTCAACATGATATTTATTGAGATAAGAGTAGTTGGCTCGACCAATAAAGTTCACTGAGTTGTAGGGGATAGCTATCGAAGAAACGTAATTAACGACATTAGCTATAGTCATTAAGGCTACACGATGATCTCCAAAAGTTTCTTTGTAATTGAGCGAAGCCAAACCGTCCAATCGCTTGGTTGATATTTCGCCTCTTTTTGTAGATGGCGAGAAGAAATCAGGCTTTAGGAATGAAGTGTACCTATCCGCTCTGCCTTGTCTGGAGATCAGTTTATATGTTGATTGTGTTTCCGTCCAATATTTACCTGTTCCATATTGGAAGTCGAATGCACCGCGAAGCGTCAACGTAAGACCTTTCAATAGTTTTCTAAGGTTGTAATCCATCTTTACAGCAGTGGTCAAGTTGTGACGAATACGTGTATTACTTCCTTGTGTATTCAGCATATGAGCAGGGTTGGAACTTTGGTATTCGCTGGTTCCTGCATAAGAACCGTCAGGGTTAATGATAGGCATTGCCCAAGGAGGCATGCGGTTCAATCTGTGAAATATAATCAAGTGGGAAGTGGGCTCTTGTGTTGAGTTCAAGTTCCCGGCCAACTCCAATGAGAGAGTAAAATCCTTGGTAATCATTGCGTCAATATTAGATGAAATACGATAACGCTTGTATGAGAACTCAGGATTATACATTCGTGTAGGAGTGGTTTTAAGTTGTCCTTCTTGTTTCATATAAGAGGCGGCAACAAAATAGCGTACCGTTTTGGATCCTCCTCTGATATTAATCGAAGCATTGTATTGTGGAGCAACCTTTCGCATCATTTCGCCATACCAGTCTGTGTTCGGATAACGATAGGGGTCATCTTGAATCCGATAGTGCTCCAACTCTTCTTCACTGTAAACGGGATCATTACCATCGTTCATCATCGCTTCGTTGAAGAGTTTTAAACTTTCATACGAATCGAGATAGTTGGGAAAACGTGTAAATTGCTGCATCGTCAGTGATGTGTTTATCGAAATACTTGTTTTGCCTTCCAAGCCACGTTTAGAAGTTATCAAAACAACACCGTTAGCAGCCTTTGAACCATAAACCGCTGTCGCGGCAGCGTCTTTTAGAATCGTTACCGACTCTATCTCAGAGGGGTCCATTGCGATAAATAGAGAAGCACTACGTTCTACTCCGTCAATAACGTAAAGGGGAGTATTACTAGTCAATGAACTTTGTCCACGAATATAGAGAACAGCCGCATCATCTCCTGGTTGCCCACCTTGTTGCATTGTTGTCAATCCCGGTAAGCGTCCGGAAAGAGCGTTTGCAATATTAGATACGGGAGATTGTGTAATTACTTCTGTAGAAACGGAAACAATGGAGGAGGAAATTGAGGCTTTTGTTTGTGTGCCGAACGCCACAATTGTTACTTCCTCTAACTCTCTGGCTTCGGGATTAAGGGTAACTTCGAGGAAAGTCTGCTCTTTTATCTCGATTGTCTGGCTTACCATACCCAAGAATGTGAAGACCAATTTATCTCCTGTTTTAACGCTGATTTGAAAGGTACCATCCACATCTGTGGAAACTCCCGTTCTTGTACCTTCAATCACTATACCTACTCCAGGAAGTTCTTCTTTGTTATTGTCAACAACTTTACCCTTAATTACCCTTCTGGGTTGTTGCATTACGGACTCAGAAACTTCCTTTGAAGGTTCGGATATATTATCTTGGTTTTCACGGTAGATAACAACCTGGTTTTTCAGAATTGTATATGACAAATCAGTTTCGGACAAAATTAGATCCAAAATTTCTTCAATACTTTTGGAATCTTGATTGACCGATACAGTTTTGTTTTCGACAATCTCAGTAGTGTTGCCCGCGAAAATGAACTTAAATTCACTTTCCTTTTCCATTTCTTTGCAAACCTCTTTTATTGTCGTATTCAGGTGAAGGGTAAACTTGCTGTCTTGCGAGTAACTGTTCTCTGCGAAAGAACCGGACATGCAGAAAAATAGCAGTAACGGAGTTGTTATTATTTTTCTAAAAGCACGTCTGAGGTTTTGTTTTATCATTAAATGATATTTATTCACATCTTTTTTTGCCTTCATATTATTTAATTATTTATTGCAAGATGAGGTGTTAAATTTGCGATGACGTTATACATCGCCAATTGCTTTTGCAATTCCGTTCTTTTTTGTTTTTCATAGGCATGGGTTTTTAAATAAGTGGTTTAAATTTGTTAGTTAATAGAATATACTTACTCTG
>DFOK01000070.1 GCA_002376715.1 Bacteroidales bacterium UBA3543
TTCCCTCACACGCATTTTGGGCAATCTTTTTGACTGGCTGGCTCTACTGGACCTAAATATGTTGATGGTTTTGCTCTTGATGATGGTTGTGGCAGGCTTCAACATGATATCTGCGATTCTGATTATTCTTTTTGAAAAAATCTCGATGATAGGCTAGCTCAAATCCCTCGGTATGCGCAATAGAAATATCAGCAACATTTTCTTGCTGAAAGCAGCTTCAATTGTAGGAAAAGGAATGATTTGGGGAAATATTATCGGATTTCTGCTCTGTTTCCTCCAATGGAAATTCAAAATCATCAAGCTCAATCCCACCAATTATTTCGTAAGTTTTGTGCCGATAAAGATCTCTTTCGTGGACATTCTGATGCTCAATATCATTTCGGCAGTAGTGATCATGCTCATTATCTCGATATCCACTCTCTTCATCAGCCGCGTAAGCCCGGACAAAACGATGCGGGTGAATTGATTTGGGGTACGTGTTGCGTCGTACGTATATTATTTATATTTTTTCCATTTCTCCGGTATTTGTAAGTCGTAATCAGGAACTGAAAGATGAACAACATCCGGAAAAAGACTCTGACGAAATCTGCTTTCATAGCGTATCAGTAGTGTCGGATTTCCTATCCCCATAGAAGCCAAGTTACTTGAATACTGATTGGGAGGAAAATAGACAAACACCTTTTGCCTTGCTTGTGTTGCAATTTCAATAGCGGGAATCATATCACTATCAGCAGAAACGATAATAGTTACATCACATTTTTTTTGGTATGCATCTGCAACGATCTGAGTTGCTATCCTCACATCAGTTTCTTTTTCTTCGTGTGTGTAAATAATATTTCCACATCTGTAGCATTTAATCTGCTTGTTAATGTATTTGCCTAAAATTAAACAGAATTTTGGATTCTCCCTATTAGCTTGGAAGAACGCATTCTGTCGCCTGCTTTGTTCTAAGTCGTCTGGCTTGGCTGAGAAATATTTGACCGCAATTAATATCTGATTGGGGCGCATGAAACTCTCAAAAAGCTTAACTATGTCAAGCCAATAGTATTTACGCCATCTTTTGTTTGATTTAAGTCCGTAGTAGAAATTGAAACCATCAATATAGACAATGACCCTTTGCTTTCCCTTCATTTCCAACATGATTGTCATAAAAATAAGCCACTTCATTACTGAAGTGGCGAGCCTTAGTCTTTTCCACCTAAGGGTGATAATTATGCTCAAAGATAATTATTTCTTTCACTTAATCAAAACTTTACATAAAGCTTCTTTTATGATTTCAGCATTTTTGATTATTATATTCTCAGTCAAAAGTGTTGCAGAACCCGCACCACACAAAATCCCGAACCCCGTAACGCGCAACTCGCACCCCGCAAAACTACCCACTACACACTCCCCACTACAGACTATTCAACCACTTGTTTGTAGCGTTCGAAAAGGTCTATGACATTTCTCACATACCTTGTCGTCTGTGTCCCTTTGAAATCGGGCATTGAATCGAAGCCCTTTACCACTTCTTCCCAGTCATTTGGATCAAGCCCTACTGATGCGGCGTGTTCGCGACATTGTTTGATGCGTCCGGTTCCTGCATTATAGGATGCAAGGGCAAATTTTATCACATTGGCGGAGTCCAAGCCCTCTTTTCGGTAAAGATTGAAAAGATAGTCGAAATGGAGCGTTCCCGCTTTGATATTGAGTTCAGGATCAAGAATATCATCTACGCCATAGATGGCTGCGGTTGACTCTTTGATTTGCATCAGACCACGTGCATTCTTAGTCGATGATGAGGAGTGGATGAAACGTGATTCTTCGTAAATAATGGCGCTGATAAGCCTCCAGTCAGCATTTATGTAGTTACTGTATTTTTTGATAATGTAATCGTATGGGGAAATAGCTCTCTTATGATCAAATCCCTCCGGCATTGCACTCAAACGGTATGACCTGAAAAACCGGAAGACCATCTGTCTGTAGGTATCGTCCGATTTAAAGTCGGAAAGCCAGAAATTGAAACTGTTGAGCAGCCGTTTATTGCCGACTTTTACGGCACAGGCATCTCTGCCGCCGGTTTCACGTGTTACAATCACTTTGGAAGCATATTGCTCGGGGATTGAGTCGTTCATACTGAAGACCAGCATGTCATACTTCCCATCGACAAGGTATTTCCAGTCCAGTTCGCTGCCTACAGAAGGTACTATGAGAGATTCAGAGCCATTGTACTCTGCAAATCTCTCGATCAACTCGCGATTGAATCCTCCCTGGCGGCTTTGGCGGTCCGGTATAATGCTGAACACAAGGGTGTCCTTGCGATATATGTGATAAGTATTGCGTTTGCTTCGGTTTTCCGGGGTTATAAGTTTGATAGCG
This sequence comes from Bacteroidales bacterium UBA3543, assembly GCA_002376715.1. GTDB lineage: Bacteria > Bacteroidota > Bacteroidia > Bacteroidales > UBA932 > Cacconaster. The sequence continues at coordinate 2,362 of DFOK01000070.1, forward strand.
ATCACTATGACCAGTACGAGCAAACATTTTCCGAAGAAGTAAATGTCCTTTTTGGTCATGCTGTTATCTGATGTAGAATGGCCACCAGATGCCAAATTTAAAGCCCCTTTCAGGCCTTAGGTAGTTGTAGGCCGAAAAATAATCTGCCTGAGGCCACCCTTTGAATGTGTTGGTGTACTTGACAAACAGGGTTACATTTTTCCACTGTACATTGACAAATGCATCGAAATATGGGGTGCCTCCTATGAGTTCCTTTTGCTGGTTATGGAATACTCCTAGGTCGGGGCTGTACGATTGAACATAATATTTTGTGTGGAAGAGGGCGTTGAGACCTATTTGCATTCTCATCACATCCTTGACCACGTTGAATTCGATATAATATTTGAGATTGAGGGAAAGCTTCGGCAAAGGGAGCGCCTCCCCGTCGGATGCCATCTGGAACAGAGCACGATTGTCCAGATGGAGTATCCAAAGTCGGATGTTCTGTTCCAAAGATGCCGAAATGATGCTTACGGGCTTGCTCACTTGTCTTATTATCGAGAGAGTGTCATAATAGATAAGTCCGCTCACCAGGGCATAATCAAATCTGGCATGTGTCTGCCATTTTGGAATATCGAGAGAAGCCTCGACCCTGCTGTCGGAGATTTTTGTGAAATCATTATGCCACTTGTGGTGGTTGGTATAGATCTTCTGATGAAAAGGGTGAGGTTCTGTCAATGTGGTGCGTAATCGACCTGTAAGATGGATACCTTCTTCTATAGGGTAGAATGATAATCTGATTTTTCCTCCAATGTCGAGATCATTGAGATTGTATCCGGCAAAGGTGTATTTGCCGTCGGCATTCCAGGAGAGGTATTTTCGGTATTGTCCTGAAACCCCGGCATAAAGGTAGAGATTATTGTGATGCTCATTGATGGTTCCGCTCAGATAGTGCGAGGGTTCGAAGCTATGGATGGAGAGCATCTGGTAGCCGACTCCAACGTCAATTTTGGATAAAACGGCATCGTGGGCAAATGGCTGCAGACGTATGAATGCTTTGTTTTCAAACCGTTCCGTTCCCAGGGAGTCTCTGCTGGATATATTGTTGAGATGGAATTGGTTTAAATAGAAATTACGACCGTGAATGTCGTTTTCAGCGATGTTGTCAGTGTAGACTTTACCGTATCTCGAATACTCGGCGCTATGTCCTATGTATGCAACGGTACCTTCTCCTACCGAAAGCGAATCCTTCTTGCGGAAGAAATTCATCGGTATGGTGTAGGTGTGGGTTAGATATGCAGTCCTTCGTTTGAGCAGATTGTCGGCATTCTGAAGATTGACTTCAATGGATTTGGCATCCACGATGGTGTCCCTGATCCAGAATGAGTCTTGCAGACCGCCATTTTCGGAACGGATTACCGCCTGGCTGATAAAACCGGCGTTGAGAAGGTATTTTTTGCCGAGATAATTGACTCCTATAGCGTATGAACGGTTGTTGGTAGCTTCATCCTTAAGCATACCTTTCGATCCGTACTGTCTGTATAGGAAGGAGAGGTTTAGCGCAGGTGTGATATTCTGGGTGGTGAGGATTTTGACACAGGACTCCTCCAGTTGCTGGGTGGCAAAGGGAGTTCCCCAGTATGCAAGTTCCGTATATGCCGATTTGGTGTTATATTGTGGTATGTTTTCCGGCGTGTAGAAGTAGCCCAGATAGGGTTCGAACATCGGAAATACATCCAGTTTTTCACGTTTAAAAAAGTTGTGATACTGCATTGCTGAGCCGATAGTGCCAAGGTATGTGCCATTGACGTCATTACGCAGGAAGGGATAGTCGTTGAACCTGTACTGGAAGGAGGTATCTATTTCCATGAGGGTAATGTCGTTGAAATCCTGCTCGTGGGTCCATGTAAGCATACGCCGGTAGTGGAGCGAATCGGGAATGATATAGCTGTCCAAAATACGGGGTGTGGCCAGTCTTACGCTGTCGCGGTACTCTCTGGCGATTCTTCGTTCGGCCCTCTTTATATCCTTTGCATCCGGAAGATGGAGAGCGAGAGAATCAAAGTAGGCGGTATATGTGGAGTCAAGATAGTGGAAGGTAAGTGTATCGATGCATTTCCAAAAATTCACCGTATCTATCTCCATAATGCCGTAGGGATAGGTCAGAGTGTCAGATGAGGCCGCGATTGTATCGGTGACCGGTACTCCGGAAGAGAGTGCGGCACTATCCTGAATTGTAGGAATGGTATACTGAACAGTAGGAATAGTGTCACGAAAAGCGGGAATAGTATCCTGAACAGTAGGAATGGTGTCGCGAAAAGCGGGAATAGTGTATTGACCGATGGTAATAGTGTAGCGGCCGCGTCCATTTGAGACAACGGCCAGACACAATATCGCCAGCAGCACTATTACAACTCTTTTACTGACCATCGATGGCATCAAATCAATCAATAATTACCCTTTTGTCACCTTTTCAGGCTTAATGGTAGAACATCCAATCAAGAATAATACCACAAGCAGCACGATGGATCCGAGCATTACATAGAGAAGGGAACCTGTTCCGAGTGTTCCCACAAGTTTATTGAGGAGGGTGTTGCCTATAAGAGCAATGGTCAGGGCAAAACTAAATGCCGTGCCTGACATATCGCTGTACTTCTCTCCGAGTATGCCGAATGTGGCGGGGAATGTAGCTGCAAGGCCCATACCTATTAGTGTTGTACCTGTAATGGTCATCACTGCGTTGTTGGCGGTAAAGAGACAAATGATACCTACAACGGCTATTGCCATACTTGTCAGCACGATTGCCTTGCTGGAGGCCTTTCTGGAGATACCAATCAGAGAGGCCCTGCTGATTGCGAGGCCGACAGGAATGAAAATCGATGCTACAAGTGCCATTCTTCCGACATACCCTATATCTGCAAGATATTTTGAGGTCCAGGTAGCGGCAAGGGCTTCCAGACCACTCTGGAACGCCAGTGCAAGGCTGAAAATAATAAGGGTGGGTTCCTTAATCATCTTGATCACGCTTCTGAAGGAGATACCCTGCTTGCATTTGGCTTCGGGGAATTTTATCACGATGAAATAGAGCATCGCAGCTGCCATCAGGAAGCCCATTATCATAAGAATTTTGTGATAATCTACTTTCTCGTAGCAGATTGTCATGATCAGAGTGATTACAATAGCTCCTATGCAATAGACCAGACCAAGTACAAAGAGATTGGATGTCCTTGCTTTTCCTTCGGAGGAGTCGGAAATCAGGGCACTTGTGGATCCGTTGAGCATACCTCCACAGGTGCCGATCAGAAGAATGGCAGCCACCATTGCCCCAAAGGAGTTTGTAAATGCGAGGATCTCAAGACCCACAACACCCATTGCAGCTGCACCGACCAAGAGAATCTTGTATCCATATCTGTCAATGATCGGACCGAATACCAATGAGCCGATAAGCACTCCCAGAGGGAGCGAGCTGGCCAAAGTTGAGCTCTGGGCAGCATCAAGGCCCAGCGCATTTAGGATTGTGCCCAATACAAAGAACACAACTCCGAAAAAGAAGATGCCGATTTGAGCGGCAATTATTACCTTGACATTAGTCTTTTGTGTCATAATCCGTTATTTTGCATATTTAATGGCTACCGCTCCTGCTCCATAGAGTCCTGCGAGCTTGGGCAGCGCTGTTGATGTGATTTCTACCTGTTTCATGCTTATGGGTTGGGCCCATTTTTCCGCTTCACGGCGGATTTGGGGAATAAATTTAACTGCGGGACCAAAGACTCCTCCTCCAAAAATCACCTTCTCCGGATTGAATATACTTATAAGGTTGGCCGTAGCCATACCCCACATCTCAATAGCCTCCTCTATGACCCTTTTTGCAAGAGGATCTCCCTTATCGTATGCCTCAAAAATATGATAGGAGGTGATATCTTCAATATCGTGTTTGCGGAGTTCTCCGCTATACTCTTTATCCTCCTTAAGAAGGCGGCGTGCTTGCTTAGCCAGCCCTTCCCCGGAGCAGTGTGTCTCAAAACATCCGCACTCATCGTACTCATGTGTGTAAGGGGGCTTTAGGGCAAGCCAGCCGATGGCCCCTACAATATCCGAATGGCCATGTAGCACACGGTTGTCAATTAGAATTCCGGCTCCTATACCGGTGCCGACAGCTATAAAGATGGCATTGCGACACCCCTTTGCACAACCCATCTGCACTTCGCCCAGTATATAACAGGTACGGTCGCTTTCGATGGTAACGGTGGCCTGTGGTGCAACCTTAAGCAATTCGTTGCGAAGAGGGTAATTCTCCCATCCGGGAATGTTCGGGGCCCATACACATCCTGTATCGGAGTAGGCAATGCCCGGAATGCAAACCCCGATGCTCAAAGGTGCTCCTTGTGGGATGCCACCCTCGTTACATATATCCCTGCAGAGGTCACATACGAGTGCACCGACCTCAGCACCACTTCTGTTTTCGAGAAGCACATGTTTTTGGAGTAGAATCTCCCCCTTTTTGTTGAAAATGGCTCCGACCGCTTTGGTGCCGCCCAGATCTATTCCGATGTAGTTCATAGCTCTGTCATATGATTTTTACTCCGATTTTTGCCAGTTCCCTTAAGGTTTTTTCGTGTCCTTTCTCATCAATATAAGCGAGCGCTTTCTCAAGCAGAAACACATTGTGTCCTGATTTAACCAGGTCAAAACAGGTCTCGCGAATACAATACTCTGTTGCAATACCGCTCACTATGACATCCTTGCTAAGGCAGGAGTTAAGTTCTATGCCTTCGCGGTCGCGTCCTTCGAATCCGGAGTATTGCTCCTTACGGGGATTGCAGCCCTTGTAAAACTTGTTGTCGCGGGAAGGCCTGTTGGATTCATTCTCTATGCGATAAAACCGAGCGTGAATATCACCTCCACGTGTCTTTTGGACGCAGTGTACCGGCCAAATGCCACCATTTTGCTTGAAGGAGCAGTGATTCTCGGGATGATTGTCCAGCACATAGAGAACTTTTTGACCCGGGTGAGCATCAATATATTTGACACTCTCCTCTACTGCTTTTTCAGCATTGGTGCAAGCCAGGGAGCCGTCAATAAAGTCGTAGAGCATATCCACCACCACGTGAGTGTATCTTCTGGTACCACTGGTGTCCTCCATCTCCTCCATTGCATTGATCTGCAGGATAATCCTGTTGATGATTTTCATTTTCAGATCATAGAGGTCATCGGAGATATCCACTTTGTAGAAGTGAGGATTGAGAATACGGGTCTGCGTTTCGTCAAAGCAGGCTAGATTTGCTCTATAGTACTCTCTCTTTTCTTGAATGGTGCGTGTGTCCGGAAGTATTTTTCCATTGTCGAATATAAGCTCCTGGAGTTTGCGGAATGTATATGAACCGGCAGGGAAGGTGGTGAACTTGCTCACATCCATCTCGTCCACGATTGTGAGTTCTTCCCCGGCTTCTATGATTTTGGCAAAGGAGTCACCTCTGAGACAAGTTACATCGGCTTCAAAACGTCCTTTTTGAATCAGACGGTAGGTAATCTGGAATCCCGGATTGATCAGTTTTATTTTATCTTCGGAGCGTTTAAGTACCGGTTCATTGCCCACCTGCACCAGTTTGTAGACATTGCCGAAACAAGGATTGTGTTTGGAAGTGGCAATGGCATCGCCTACGCCATAGTTGTCAATGCGGGCATTCTGCTTCTCAAGGTCGGAAATGATATACTCGTCGAGAGAGTTAGTTGCAAATATTCTGCATTTTGTGAGTCCCGCTTCGTCAAGCGTTTCACGACACTTTTGTGAGAGATAGGTTAAGTCTCCGCTGTCGAGACGCACTCCATAGCCCTGGGGATAGGAGTCGTCGATACCATTGGCCCGGAAGGCTTTGATTGCATTTTTCAGACCGCACTTGAGAGTGTCAAAAGTGTCGATCAGCAGGATTAGCGGCTCGTTTTTGTGTGTCTTTATGTAAGTGTCAAAGGCTTTGTATTCACCCTCAATGGAGCAGCCGAATGAAGTAGTATAGCTGTGGGCCATTGTGCCCGTTGATTCAAATCCGCACTCTATACCGGCGAGAATGTTGGAACTGCTTTGGCATCCGCCAATAACAGCTGCCTTGGCGCCATACTGGGCGGCCCAAGGACCGTGTGCTCTGCGTGAGCCAAATTCGCTGACCGGTTTGGGAGTGCTGCGTGTGACGCGGGAAGCTTTTGTGGCTACTGCCATTTGGTGGTTCATTATGCAGAGGAGTGGCGTCTCAAGTACCTGCGCCTCTATAATGGGGCCTACGACGGTGATTATCGGTTGTTTTGGAAATGCAATCTCACCCTCTTTCATCGCATATACCTGACCGGTAAATTTCATTCCTGCGAGATAGGAACGAAACTCCGCATACTCATCTCCGGGGAGGAATTTTTCGAAGAAAGACTCATCCTCCGAACCAAGTCCGGCAATCATTTCAAGTGCTTCGCTGATACCGCTGACCACAGCCCAGTTGTTGTTATCGGGAGCTGTTCTGTAAAAGAGATTGAATATACCGACGGTATTCTTCATACCACTGTCGTAGTATGACTTTCCCATCGTGTACTGATATTTGTCAGAACAATATGAACGGTTCAACATGATATTCTTCGTGTTAAGACTTAAAAATAGCCTGCAAATCTACTGATTAGTGTACTAAATACCAAATTGGGGCCCTATGTAGACTATTCTCAATACTTTTCTATAAAGTTGATTGAAAGGGTGAATAAGCGTTCAAATCCTATGTCGGAGATGTTTTCATAAGTGTCAAACGGTGTGTGGTAAATATCTTTGTACTTGCCTTCAGTATGGAAATAGATGGAAGGGACTCCGTCAAGCGCAAAGAAATAGTTGTCACTGTCATCCACTATATCGTCCAATATGAAATTGAAAGGCTCTTCAAAGCTCATATTGATTTTCTGTATCAGTTCGTAACCTGCCATACCTTCTTCAGGAATTTGAAGGTAGATCGACTCAGGAGTATCTGCAACCATATCGTAATTTAGGATATATCTTATATTTTCCTGAGGGTAGCGTGGATTGGTCTTGTAATAGTAGGAACCGAGCAGATTACACTCTTCAGCATCGAAAAAGGCGAAGTCAATGGTTGACTCGGGGGGATTCTCGGAGAAATATTTTGCCAGGGCAAGCATCATGCTGGGACCTGAGGCATTGTCATTGGCACCGGGGTGTACATTGTCGATTCCCATATAGCCGAGATGATCGAAATGACCCATCAGAAGATAACGCCTTTCGGGATATTTCGTGCCTTTGATTGATGCCAGAACATTATGGGCATCGTGACGCTCAATCAACTCGCAATCCATATTCACTCTGATTTTCTTAGCTCCATCTGCAAGTCCGTTCCATATGCATAATGCGGGTACGGATGTCACATAATAGGAACGTGCTTTGAAAAAAGGGAATCTGGACTCTGTCCTATAGATAACTCCGGCCACCTTATCAGCCTTGAGCATATCCATGAATTCACGATACCTTTCAAAATAGTTTGTACCTATTTTTTCCTTGTAGGTTTCCCATTCTATGACTACGAATTTCTTTTTGTAAATACCGCTGTTGATATGGTCAGCGAGCTCCTTTACGGAAGTGTATTTATCAACACCGGGATATGCGAGTGCAAATTCGCCTTTGCAGGCGGGGGAGAATTCTTTTGCTACGAAGTCAACGGCCGGAACAAGTTCGTTTCCGTCAACTATGACCTGCATTGCACCACGCATTACATTCAGCGGTAAGCAGTAGTGTTGAAGATATGCAATTTGGTCATCGGGAGCTCCTTCAAAGCGCATAGGGCCACAAGGTGAGGCGGTACCTTTGAAGGGAGGTGTAGCCTGTTGGGGTTCTGCTCCAATCTCGTCAACCATCGGACCTATACCCATCTTCTGCAGTTCGCCTATCAGGTACACAGCTGCTTTGATGTTTCCATCTCCATAATTGCTGCGCCCGTGATAAGAGACGTCTGAGAGTTCTTTGAGTGATTCATTGTAATAGGCGCGGTATTTTTCGATATCATCGATGCTCTTAAACTTGGTTTCGCTGCCGCAACCGGCACAACCTAGGATTGTGATTGCTCCTACAAGCATAATTAATGTACGTTTCATGGATAGTATATTTATAATTGTTGTTTTTACTTCAAACTATAAAGTTAACATTTTAGTGGGTAAAAACAGAATTTTGCGTCAAAAGGGAATAAAGGAGCAAATCGGTTGACTTTTAGTTTAAGATATAACTTGATACAATCTATCCGGGGTATGAGATTTATACGGGATGGTTAAATAAATCCCCCGTTGCAGCATGCTTCAC
>DFOK01000019.1 GCA_002376715.1 Bacteroidales bacterium UBA3543
AACAGGAGAGTTGAAAAGAGTGCGGATCCTTGTATTTGTCTCCTTGCGCCGTTCAAGAATCATCAGCAGCGCTACTAGCGGCAGTGAGCATACAAGGAAAGCATTGTGACGAAATGCTCCGGCTATGTCCAAATGTAGAAGATCGTGGAGTGCCCTCAAAGTTCCACATCCCGGGCAGGAATAGCCGGTAAGTGAATAAAAAAGGCATTTTGGAAAAATATTGCTCTCCGGATCGAGCACAAAAAGCAATACCGCACCGCAAAGGCACAAAACTATTATCAGAATCTTCTTCCACATTGTGTCAAAGTCTGTCAAAACAGCGTCAGTTCGCGTGGCACTTGATCTACAACAACCGGTTCAGGTTTGGATTTTTCTTTTACCGGTGTTGTCGGCACATCATCCTCTTTCCTCTTATTATCGTCCCTCTCCTTGCTGCCGTTATCATCTCCACCTTTCTTGTCATTATCCGCCCTTTCGCTGCTTTCGCCAACAGCCATATCCTCATTTTCTTCAACTTCTTCTACATCCGATTTGTCCAAAGGCTCGACAAAACGGACCTCCAGCACATTGTAAGGGGAGACCTTCTTCCCCTTGGCTTTGTAACTTTTCTTTCCGATAAATTCTTCAACATCCACCAGTTCCGGTTGACGGTTGGCATTTTTGCCTGTAAAGGTAATTTCCATTTGAGGCCAAGGATCTTCGCTGATTTCCAGCAGATGGGAGCCTTTGGCTTCCGAAATGAAAGAGGCGGGCACGTTGGCATTCAGTTCAAAACTGAAGCGTTTGACATAAGGGCATCCGGCAGTTTTGTCATAATAGAGGACCGAGTAGGTCTTCTCTTCGTCAAATTTGCAGATGGTCAGAATATCGCCCTGGTAGCGGTTGCTCTGGTCGTAGGATGTGGTATAGAACGTACCGTCCTTACAGATTACCAGGATACTCTCATCCTGGAAAAATTCTCCGAGGAAAAGACCCCGTCCGGCATCATTGAGGCGCTGCACATCGGTGTCAAACCAGATTTCCTTGCCGCCAAGGGTCGAAACACCCTTGGATTTTATAGCGATGCGGTGTATTGTATTGTTTTTGGTTACGATATTGCCTCTTGAACCCCGCCCTTTAATGGCAAGTTGAGAGAAGTCATAGTCTTCGGAGAGTTTTTTGAGTTTGGGTCTGGGGCGATAATAGATTCTGACAGTCTCCGCTTCACCATTGGGATTGGCAGTAAACCATACCACATTTGATCCCTCTTTGCCCTGTGTAAGGTCATATTCTTTGTCGCGGGTAATGCTCGTGACGGAGAATCTTTTCGCATAATAGGTACCTCGCTTGCCATCACGGTAGATGGCATTATAGATCGTCCTTTCGTCCTTTCGGTTAAATACCGCGGCATGGATTATCTCCTTGCCCACAAATGCCTTATCACTTACTTTTGTCACCAGATAGGTGCCGTTCTTGAGAAATACTATGATCTCCGCAATGTCCGAGCAATCGCAGATATATTCGGAATCCTCCACCTTTTTCTGGTCAATGCCGATAAAGCCTTCCGCTTTGTTGGCGTAGAGTTTTGCGTTGGAAACCACAACTTTTTCCGCCTGTATCGTCTCGAAGGTGATAAGTTCGGTGCGGCGGGGATAATCTTTGCCGTATTTTTTCTTGAGCTGCCTGAAGTACATTATGGTGTACTCGGTGAGGTGTTTCAGATGGTTTTTCACCTCTTCGATGTTGGTTTCGATACCGAGAATCCTCTCTTCGGCAGCCTTTATGTCGAAGCGGGAGATTTTTCTGACAGGTTTCTCCACAAGTTTGTCGATATCCGCGCCGGTTATTTCCCTCCTAAGGAGGTGCTGATAGACTTTCATCCCGGCTTCCACATCGGCGAGCTGTTGCTCCCAGGTGGCAGCATCGTTCTCCAGGATTCGGAAGACTTTCTTTTCGAAGAAGATCTTTTCCAGAGAGGAGAAGTGCCAGTCGTTTTCAAGTTCTTCGAGCTGGATCTGCAACTCTTGTTGGAAAAGGTCGCGGGTGTGCAAAGCGTTGTACCGAAGTATCTCGTCCACTCCCATGAAGTGGGGTTTGCGGTCGTGGATTACACAGGCGTTGGGGGAGACGGAAACCTCGCAGTTGGTGAAGGCGTAGAGGGCATCTATCGTCTTGTCGGGAGAGATGTCACTTTGCAGCTGAATGTTGATATCCACGTTGTCGGCAGACATATCGTCAACCTTGCGGATCTTGATTTTACCTCTTTCGTTAGCCTTGATTATGGAGTCTATCAGAGAGTCGGTGGTCTGTCCGAATGGCAGTTCGGTAATGGAGAGAGTCCTTCTGTCCACCTTTACTATTTTTGCGCGTACTTTGACTCTGCCACCCCTCATGCCCCTGTTGTATTTTGAGCAATCCGCCAAACCTCCGGTCTGGAAATCTGGAAATATCTCGAAATCCTCACCTTTCAGTGCACTTATGGAGGCATCAATCAATTCGTTGAAATTGTGCGGCAATATTTTGACTGCAAGTCCAACGGCAATGCCTTCCGTACCTTGTGCCAGCAGCAACGGAAACTTCATCGGGAGGGCGACCGGCTCTTCATTTGTGCCGTCGTACGAGGGGATGTACTCGGTGATTTTTGGGTTGAATGCTACCTCGAGGGCAAATTTGCTCAGTCTTGCCTCGATATATCTCATTGCGGCAGCGGGGTCTCCCGTATAAATATTGCCCCAGTTGCCTTGAGTGGAAATCAAATAATTTTTCTGTCCAAGCTGTACCAGCGCATCCTTAATGGAGGCATCTCCGTGAGGATGGAGTTTCATGGTGTCGCCTACGATGCCCGCAACCTTATGGAAGCGGCCGTCATCGCTCTTCTTCATGGCATGGAGAATGCGGCGTTGCACGGGCTTTAGTCCGTCATCAATATGGGGAACGGCTCTGTCGAGAATCACATAAGAAGCATAATCCAGAAACCATTCACGGTACATTCCGGAGAGTTTATACTTACTCTCTCCACCGGCCATAACCTTATCATATCTGTGGTCTTCCACAGCATCATCATCCTCTTCTACAATGATCTCCTGATCGGATTCCTCGTCGGAAAAATCATCTTCAATCAGAATATCCTCCTCTTCTATAAAGTCGTCTGTTTTTTTTGCCATATATAGGGTATCTCAATTATTGTGTCAGTCATGAATATATCCAAAGTCGCGCAGTTTTCGTCTGTTTTCCCTCCAATCGGGTTCCACCTTGACAAAGAGCTGCAGAAAGACTTTTTTCTGAAAAAAATCCTCCATGTCGAGACGGGCCTGGGTACCTGTCTTCTTAAGGGCTGCCCCTTTGTTGCCGATTATTATCCCTTTCTGAGAATTGCGCATAACGTTGATTACGGCACTGATGTCATATCTCTCTTTTCCCTCCTTAAATTCCTCTATTACCACTTCCGTGCAGTAGGGGATTTCCTGGGAGTAATTTAGCAAAATTTTTTCTCTTATTATTTCCGATGCAAAAAACCTCATGCTTTTGTCGGTAAATGTCTCTTTATCATACCAGGGCGGGCTTACCGGAAGATGGGAGAGAATGGTGTCAAACAATTTCTCAAGATTGAATTTTTCGGTAGCGGATACGGGAATGATTTCAGCATTGGGAAGAAGTTCTCTCCATTGAGCCATTATCTCCATTACCTTTTCCTGGGTGCTCAGGTCTATTTTGTTGAGGACGACTATCACCGGACATTCGAGCCGGTTGAGTTTTTCGATGTAAGCGACATTCTTGTCCTTCTTCTCTACGACATCCGTGACATAAATAATGATGTCGGCATCTCCGATGGCAACGTCCACAAACTCCATCATGCTCTCCTGGAGTTTGTAGTGGGGCTTGAGAATGCCGGGAGTGTCGGAATAGACTATCTGCCAATTATCCCCGTTGACAATTCCCATGATGCGGTGACGGGTAGTCTGCGCCTTGGCAGTCACAATGGAAAGTTTCTCTCCCACAAGGGCATTCATAAGTGTGGACTTGCCCACGTTGGGGTTGCCTATGATATTGACAAATCCGGATTTATGCATAAGTGTCTGTTTTTGTTGTTGGCTCTTGACAGTTGACGGCTAACGGCCGACAACCAATGCCATGTCAATCAAAGTTGCCCATTTTCAGGTATGTAATTTCTTCCTCCGTCAAAAATCTCCATGCTCCCCTGCGGAGTTTCTTTTTAGTGAGGCCGGCGAAATAGACCCTGTCAAGTTTGTTTACCTTGTAGCCGAGATGTTCAAACATCCTGCGTACAATGCGGTTGCGGCCGGAATGGATCTCAATGCCCACCTGCGACATATCATCGTCCACATAAGAGAGGGAGTCTGCGTGGATTTCCCCATCTTCGAGCGTAATTCCCTTAATCAGTGCATCAAAATCGGGTTTTTTGAGATTTTTGTCGAGGAAGACGTGGTATATCTTCTTTACCATGTGAGAAGGATGTGTGAGGCGTGCCGCCAAATCGCCATCATTGGTAAAAAGCAATACGCCGGTGGTGGCTTTATCGAGCCGTCCCACAGGTACCACACGTTCTTTGCATTTTTCAGGTGAAATGAGATCTATAACGCATTTTTTTGCATGCGGATCGCTCATAGTGGTTACATAATCCTTGGGCTTGTTCATCAGAAGATAGACCTTTTTTTCTCCTTTGAGACGTTGGCCGTTGAAACGGATATCATCATCAGGTTTTACTTTGGTACCAAGTTCAGTGACGATTTCGCCGTTTACGGTTACAAGACCCGTTTTGATGTACTCGTCGGCCTCCCTTCTGGAGCAGATGCCTGAGTTTGCTATGAATTTGTTGAGGCGTACAGTATCGCTCTGTTCGGGTTGTGCATCCCTGTCTATCCTTTCGGTTCTCTTAGGCCTGTCATATTTTTCATGTCTGTCTGCTCTATGACGCTTGTCGTACTTGCCACTTTTCTCGCGTCTGTCGTACCTGTCATGCCTTTCGTCTCCCTCATACCTGTCAGTCTTTCCGTATTTGTCACGTTTGTCGTGTTTATCGTACTTATCACGTCTGCCGCTTTTTTCATACCTCTCATACTTGTCACGACTCTCATACTTGTCGTGCCGGTCATGTTTTGAACTTCCGGTACCTTTCTCTTTGGCGGCCGGTTTGCTCTTTCTTATGGGTTTGTCGCCATCTCTATAATGGAACTGTTGGTCATCCTCTTTTTTAGTATGTCCTGCCTGGCGTGTGCCTTTTCGTGCCAGCTTCGCACTATATGTTTTCTCTTTGCCGCCTTTGCGGCTTTTTTCTATTTTTCTATTTTCCATTTTAAATGCAATTTTGCGCGGCAAAGTTAACTTAATCTAAATTATTTTCCTACTTTTGGAACATAATTGAAAAAGAAAAAGCTTGAGGATGAAGGGATTTTTCAATATGGCAATCGACTCCCTCCTGGACAACAGATTGCGTTCCACACTCACCATACTTATTATTGCCATCGGCATCACCTCGCTGGTCTCCATTCAAACTGCCATTGAAGGCCTTTCACGTACCGTGGAGAGGAGCTTCGGCCGAATGGGTGCTCACTGTTTCACCATTTCCTCCTTCGAAGAGGAGGGTGACAGGGCTGCGCGCGCCATTTCCCTGGCTGACGCGCAGGAATTCGTACGGAGATATGACTCTAAAGCGGTGGTCAGCATCACTTCTTCGCTGCTGATGCAACAGGTCTCGGCCGGTGGTATCAGCAGCGACCCCACAGTTACCGTGACGGCTACTGATGAGCATCGTCTGCACCTTGGACTTGCTTCACTGGCCGCAGGACGCAATTTCAGCAGTCGTGAGATTGAGGGTTCAAGTGACCTTTGCATCATAGGGGATAATATCGCACGACAACTTTTCAGCGGTCGTAACCCTCTCGGTGAGACTTTAAGGTTGGGTGCCGTGGAGTATTCGGTGACGGGTGTGATGGAGAGAGAGGGATCGCTTTTCGGTATCGGTACGGACAATACGGTATTGGTGCCGTTGGGTCCGGCACGTACGCGTTTCCTCGCTTCCGATGCACGCTATTCGCTGGATATAATGCCGGTAGGAGAGGAGTCCGCCTTTGAAGAGGCCTGGGAGAGAGCTGTAGTGGTTATGAAACTCATCAGGGGGCTTCGTCCGCAGGATGAGGCAAATTTTGCAATCAGCCGCAGCGACTCGATAATAAGGGAGTTGGATTCCCTCAAGGGCAAACTCTCCATAGCGGCTCTGGTCATCGGATTGATTACTTTGCTCGGAGCCTCGGTGGGGCTTATGAACATATTGCTGGTTTCGGTCAAGGAGCGTACCTGCGAGATAGGCATACGCAAAGCTCTTGGGGCCAAACCGCGTACCATTGCGATGCAGTTTCTGACTGAAGCTATGTTGATAGGACAGATTGGATGTGCAGCAGGCCTGCTTCTGGGGTTGCTTTTCGGCAACCTGGTGGCACTGATGTTAGGTTGTGCCTTTACGCTCCCCTGGCGTTGGCTTGGGCTGTCTGTGCTGATATGTATGGTGGTCAGTATCCTTTCCGGCTATCTGCCGGCCCGTCGCGCCTCTCGCCTTGATCCCATTGAAGCATTAAGATGTGAGTAGGGTGCGGGTTACGGGTTACGGGTTACGG
>DFOK01000009.1 GCA_002376715.1 Bacteroidales bacterium UBA3543
ACAATCACATGCTGATATTCAACAAGCGTGGCGGTGAGATTGTCCAGGGTGACAAGACCGGTGATGAGCCGTTGAGCGAGACCTTGAAGGCATTTGTGGCCCAACGCGATTCCAAACCCGGGAATGTCTTTATGGGAGTGCCACATCGTCTCGACAGACCTGTGAGCGGAGTTACCATTTTCGCCAAAAGATCCAAGTCGCTCGAAAGACTAAATACCATGTTTCGCGAGGGGAGCGTCCAAAAATATTATTGGGCCCTGACGGCCGTAAGTCCTGAGCCCCTTGAAGGCGAACTGGTCCATTTCCTGAAAAAGAATGAAAATCAAAATCGCAGCTACGCCTATCCGGTGGCTGCAGGAGCCAGAGTCCCCGAGGGAGCAAAAGAGGCGCGGCTACGCTACAAAACCCTGGAACAGACCGAACGCTATTGGCTGATAGAGGTCGAACTGCTGACCGGACGCCATCATCAGATCCGCTGCCAACTCTCCGCCATAGGTTGCCCCATCAAAGGGGACCTCAAATATGGCGCTCGCCGCTCCAACCCTGACGGCGGCATCTCGCTGCATGCAAGACGCCTATCCCTGATTCATCCTGTAACCAAAGAGCCTTTTACAGTCGAAGCACCCGTGGATTGGTCACCGATACTGAAGAGATAAATATTACATAAAATGAGACTCATAAAAGATATAACGGGCATTACCCTGATTGCTATACTGCTCCATTCATGCTCGGGAGCACCTTCGGAAAGGATCCCGAACGACTCTTATCCCGATATCATTCCCGATTATATCGGAGTAACCATACCCGAAAAGATTGCAAAACTCACTTTTGAGATGGCTGACGGCAGCAATTGCCGCTACGAAATGGAGAGAGAGGGTGACACTCTGTGGTACACCGTTACATCGTGGCGCAAAGGAGACAAAATGGCAACTCTCCACAAACCCTTCCCGGTATATATCTCCGATGACCCGATAGACCCCTACATTGCCTACAGGCTCATAGAACCGGGGTACGAGAGCTGGCACAACATCGTCATAGCTCAGAGGGAGCTTGCATCCTACAAGGAGAGCCGCATCGTATCCAACCGGGCCAATGATATGGGGTGTGTCAACTGCCACACATTTGACTCAGGAAACCCTCAAAGAATGTTGTTCCACGCAAGAGGGAAAGGTGGCGGCACCGTCTTCATTGATGAAGATCAGGTGCGGATTATCAATCTGGCACAGGTGGGTGCACAAAGACAGGGCACTTATCCGGCCTGGCACCCCTCAGGCCGTTATGTGGTATTCTCTTCCAACAGCACCTTCCAGTGCTTTACCGTAAATGAATTCCAACCTATAGAGGTCTATGATACCGCTTCGGACATCATACTGATGGACCTTCAGACCGACTCCGTCATGCTTGTACCCCAGCTCTCCCTGGAGACACGTTTGGAGACCTTCCCGGCCTGGTCGGAAGATGGATCCACACTCTATTTCTGCTCTGCCGAGGCCATCGAAAATGTGGCCAACAATCGTGGAAAAGTACATTACAGATTGATGTCTGCCAGATTTGAGGATGGTCAATTTGTAGGAGAACCTGAAGAACTCTTCGGTGACGACAGTTGCTCGGTCTCATTTCCCCGTTACAATGACGGATATGTGCTATTTACCCACACTGCATTTGGCACCTTCCCCATCTGGCATGGCGAGGCGGATCTCTGGATGTACGATGTTGAATCCAAAGAGGCATTTCCTGCGGAAATTCTCAATAGCGACAAGGCCGAAAGCTACCATAGCTGGTCTTCCAACGGCAAATGGTTGATCTTCGGAAGTCGCCGTCTGGATGGACGATACACCCGGGTTTACATAGCACATTACAAAGGCAACGGAGAGTTTGACAAGCCCTTCCTGCTGCCGCAGAAAAATTTCAAACACAACACGCTGCGCCTGAAATCCTACAATATTCCCGAATTTATAAAGGGTGAGGTAAAAGATTACGAAAAAGCAGTTTCAAAACTCTTCAAATGATGAAAAACAGAGGAAAATATATCATAGCCGCGCTGCTGTTTGCAGTCGTATTCTGCATAGGAGCTCTGTTCCAGCGCTATACGGCCATCATTCAGGGACAAAACAGTCTATTCCTGTTTACAGGGGATTATTTCAGAGAGACTTTCGCTGCATCCTGGCCCTTATCCCATCTTTTAGAGTCGTTTTTTCTGCAGTTTTATGAAATACCAATGGTAGGGCCGCTGCTTACTGCGCTGATTGTTACACTCATATTTTTTCTTTTCCACTTTTTCCTGCAACGTATAAAGGCTCATTTTCCCATACCGGAAGCAGTTATCATAGCCTCAGTCTTTTGGGTCCTGGCTGCAAGAGCCGAAACACCGATATTCCTCTACAGGATGCTTTTAATCTCCTCAGCACATGCATTTGCCGGACTTTTCTTAAAGAAAAAAGAGAGTGCCGGACTCAGAAAATGGGAAATTGCGGTTACTGGCGTTGTTATAATAGGGGCAGCGCTATTTGTCTCCCTTGGCAAAAATATAAGGAGCACGGAGACCACCGCAAAAGTGCGATACGCTACTTATAAAGGGGACTGGAACAAGGTGCTGGACAACGTCACTCCGCAGAGTTCCATAGATCGGCCGGAGATGATGCCCTATGCATTCCTGGCCATGGGCTTTACCGGTGACCTCGGAGAGCGTCTCTTTACCTATCCCATCAAAAACATAGAAGAATTTGATATGGAGGGACTACATACCGTAGAAGGCAACTATTTTAACTCCCTGCTCAACTACTATATGGGCAACCACAATGAGGCAATCCACCATATTTTCCAGTACTCCTGCCATTTCCCGCACGGGATGACCCATTTCTCGCTCTCACAGCTGATCAGGTACAACAACTCGCTGGGCAACTATACGATGGTGCGAAAATACGCACAGATACTTAGCCGCAGCCCCAGATATTCCAGCTCGGCACGCAAACTCCTGAAGAGATTTGAGGGGGCGCAGGATTCCCTTCCTCCTGCCGGTCATTTGAGCAGTAGTGCACATACCACCACCAATAATCCACCGCACGATCTCATACAACTCTCACTTGCCGGCATCAACTCCCGCATCGCACAGGAACGATTTCTCTGCTATCTGATGCTCCAGGGGAGCCTGGAGTACTTTGTGGAAGCATTCAGAATATTTAAATGGGAGCGCATACCGCGCCACTATGAAGAGGCATTGCTCCTTATCGGTGTGGATCCGGATGAATTCGGCATCTCAGCCGGCTCACAGCGACTCTTCAACGTGATAACTTCTGCAATGATGCAACTGGATATGCCTACCGTAGATCGTATGGCCAAAGGCACCTACTGGGAATATCATTTCCATAAACAGAAAGAGGGCGCATTTGAGTCGGGATTAGACCTCGATCCGGACAGTAAACTATGACAGTTTACATTGTCGTTTCATTCTTTTTTTCAGGTATAAAATAAGGTCAGACTGCCACATTGTCAGTCCGTAATCTCATTTATGGGCTTGGCACAATCTTGGCGTTATTGATAGTCGTAACGGAAAATCCGTTCAAGAAATTGTAAACAATAATAAAGAATAATAGAAGTAATTATGGGAAAAATTATCGGTATTGACCTTGGCACCACGAACTCGTG
>DFOK01000039.1 GCA_002376715.1 Bacteroidales bacterium UBA3543
ACCCTACACCGACTCCTGTGTAGAATTTTTCATGATTCCATCTGACAAAGATTCCCTCTACTACAACCTTGAGATGAATTGTATTGGTCACGGCACATTTGCCGGAGGCCCTGACCGCAAGCAGAGAACCCGTTTCGGTGACGATGTGATAAGTCAAATAAGACGACATTCAACTCTCGGTAGTGAACCCTTTGGTGACCTTCCCGGGCAACATGAATGGACCCTCACTCTCGCCATTCCCAAATCGATTTACTCTCTTTCAGAATTCTCGGATCTATCCGGACGCACCGTCATGGCAAATTTTTACAAATGTGGGGACGATATGGCTGTACCACACTATCTGAGCTGGCATCCGATACCCATTCCCTCCCCCAATTTCCATACACCGGAACATTTCGGACAGATATTTTTTGAATAAAAGTTACGATATATTCATTTTTTATTATCTTTGTGTGATACTAAAACCCAGATTATGAGAAAATTGACCCTCTTCTCCCTTGTTGTGGCGGCTCTGATGTCCCTTTCCGGATGTCAGTTTATAAGGGATTTGATTAACGAAGAGACTCTCTTGTACGGCCAGTGGGATGTTGCCAAAGTCTACGTAGGAGAGATTGAGATCAATTATGCAGAAACACGTTATTCTTTCGTATTCGAAAAAAGCGGTACATTCAAATTCCAGGTATGGGAAGGTCTGGGTAATACGAATATGGTTATTGCAAGTTACACCGGATCATTCTCTTACGACAAGGACAATTATATTCTCAACATCAGTTTCCCTATAGATGGCCTTCTCCAAGGCAAAAAGGATTTCAATACAAACATTATTACACAGTTCCAGGTCAAGGAACTGACCCTCACACGTCTTCTGCTGGATGTCATTGAGGAGGATGAGCTTGCAATATTCAATCTCAACTCCACTTGGGAAATGAACAAAAAATTTTGACCATGAAAAAAATATACACTTTTCTGCTACTTTCACTCGTTATGTTGACAAGCTGCAACCCTGAGAAAGAGCTCAAATCCCTCATATCCGAACTCGAGGGAAAGCTCCTGCCTCTTTATGTAGAATCCTCTAAAAGTTATTGGGCCGGTACCACAAGTGGCAATCCCGAAGATTTTCAGAGATACGCCCAAGCCGGTATCAAAATTGCCGAAATCTATTCGGATAAAGTCACATTTGACGAACTCAGCCGAATGAAGAAAAGCGGCAGGGTTACTAATCCTCTCCTCAAGAGACAACTTGATATACTCTATCTCTCATTTCTCAAAGGCCAGGCAGATACCTCACTTCAAAATCTCATCATTGAGAAAGAGAGTCTTCTGGAACAGAAATATGCCGGTTTCCGCGCTGAATTCCGCGGGGAAAAGGTCAATGACAATTTTGTAGAAGAGATACTCCGTACCTCCATTGATAATAAAGCTCTCGAAGAGATCTGGAAAGCACACAAGGCAATTGGCCCTCACGTAGCTGAAGATGTGTTGGAAATCGTTCGCCTCCGCAATACGCTGGCCAAGTCGCTGGGATTTGACAATTACCATACGATGTCCATGACCCTTTCGGAACAGGATCCGGAGGAAATATCAGCACTCTTTGATCAACTTGACGAGATGACAAGCGAAGGATTTGCCACACTTAAGGCAGATATGGACAAAAAGTTCTCCGTGAGATACAAAGTTCCCGTAGAGAAACTGATGCCATGGCATTTCCAGGGTAGGTTTTTCCAGGAAGCTCCTGATCTATACCCCGTAAATTTGGACAAGTATTATAAAGGACGCAATCTCGAAACTCTGACTACCGATTTCTACAATAGCATAGGCCTGGATGTGAGTACGATAATGATGAATAGCGACCTCTATCCCCGTGAGGGCAAAAACCAGCACGCCTACTGTATAGACATAGATTATAACGGAGATGTACGCGTCCTGTGCAATATCTCTGATACCGAACAATGGATGTCCACTATGCTCCACGAGTTTGGCCACGCTGTCTATGCTATCGGACATGATGCCGCCGGCAATCCTCTCTTCCTCCGCGAAGCTGCACATAGCTTTACAACTGAAGCTGTAGCAATGATGTTTGACAGGTTGTCCCGCAATACGGAATGGATGAAAGTTATGGTGAGTCTTCCCGAAGAAGAGGCAGCAGCCATCAATCAAGATTGTATCCGTTCACTTCGTCTCCAGCAACTGGTCTTCAGCCGCTGGACCCAGGTTATGTATCGTTTCGAAAAGGAGATGTATGCTGACCCCGAACAAGACTTGAACACTCTCTGGTGGGATCTTGTGGAAAAATACCAACTCCTCACCCGTCCCGAGGGACGCAACCAGCCTGATTGGGCATCAAAGATTCACATTGCACTCTATCCTTGCTATTACCACAACTATCAGCTCGGAGCCCTTCTGGCCTCACAGCTGCATCACTACATAGTGACAAACGTCACCAACAGCCAGGATATGGCAAACGAATGTTATATCGGCAATAAAGCTGTCGGTGAGTGGCTTCAGGAATATGTCTTCAATCCCGGAAGACGTTACGAATGGAATGATATGATAGAAAAAGCCACCGGAGAAAAACTCACAGCGGCTTATTATAAAATGCAGTTTGTGGACTAGCCCTGAACTACACACTACACACTACAC
>DFOK01000004.1 GCA_002376715.1 Bacteroidales bacterium UBA3543
GTGAGAGGAATACATCCTCGAGCACGCCCATCATGGTGGCCCTGTCTATGTTTTTCTGATCTTTGAATTCAGCAAATGTGCTGACTAGGTTTAAACCTTCCATTTTGATTATTAAAAATTATTGTTTTTATCTATTTTTATACTTGTCAAATTTAATGACGGGTTTAGCCGACTTTATCCGGTCAAAAGTGTATTCTCCGACAACTTCCCTGGTCACTTTCTTTTTCTGCCCTTCAACTTTCTCGGAAACTTTCGTCACAAAGGTAATACCCTCTTCCGAAACGGCAGTCAGTACACCTTTAAAATGTCCTCCGCTTTTGAGTATGAGTTCAATCTCGGAATTCAGTGCCTTGCGGTACTGGCGGAGTACCTTGAAAGGCGTTGAAAGGCCTGCAGAACTCACGGTAAGCGAATAATCTTCCTCTTCCCTGTCAAGTTTGGACTCTACAAAACGGCTGATATTTGCGCAGTCTTCAAGAGAGAGAAACCCTTTGTCTATTTCTATGACAATTTCAATGTCATTATCTCTGCTGATCTTGATATCCACCAGAAAAAGGTCGCTCTTTTGTGCGAGGTATTCCGCTAAAATCTCTTCTATTTTCTCTTTTTGTATCATCACTTGGATATTTTGAAAAAATAAGGGGACTACACGTCCCCTATCTCTTGCACTATATCGGCGACAAAGTTAGCAATTCTATGTTAAACGGCAAATTTTTGTTATCTTTTTGGCATATTTTATGAATGTTATGAAAGGATTATTGATCAAAAGATCTGATATATGAATATTACTGCACAAAAGATAGCAGAGCACCTCGGGGGAGATGTAATTGGGGATCCGCAGGTGAGGGTATCTGCACCTGCCAGAATAGAGCAGGGACGTCCGGGTACCATTTGTTTCTTTGTAAATCCCAAATACGAACATTACATATATACGACTAAAGCTTCAATCCTGCTTATTAACAAATCTTTCGAGCCACGTCAGGAGATTCCGGCAACCCTTATCAAGGTAGATAATGCTTACGAGTCCGTAGCACTGCTTCTTGATTTCTTTAACTCACTCAGGAAGAGCCGTCCCAGGAGTAACCGCCTGTTTGTTTGCCGTCCGTTTTCATCGAAAATAGGACGCGGCACTTATGTGGGGCGTGGTACGGTTATCGGCAAAAAAGTTAAAATCGGAAAAAACTGTCACATTTACCCTCAAGTATATATCGGTGATGGAGTGACAATTGGTGATAATGCTTTGATTTATCCGGGTGTACGCATTTACCATGATTGCATCATCGGACATGATGTCATAATTCATGCAAATGCGGTAATTGGCTCTGATGGCTTTGGCTTTGCTCCACGTGAAGATGGTTCATATCGCAAGATCCCCCAGACCGGAAATGTCATAATAGAGGATGATGTGGAAATAGGTGCAGGAACGACAGTTGACAGGGCTACAATGGGCTCCACAATAGTTAGACAGGGAGTTAAGATTGACAATTTGTGTCAGATCGCACACAATGTGGAAGTGGGTGATAATAGTGTTATGGCAGCCTTAAGCGGCATTGCAGGTTCGACAAAAGTTGGCAAAGGATGTGTTTTCGCCGGCCAAAGTGGTATTGCAGGTCACCTCACGATTGCGGATAAGACAACTTTGGCAGCTCAGAGCGGTATTATCGGCAATGTCAGAAAGGAGGGCGAGGCTCTAATGGGTTATCCGGCCATAAGCTATATGGATTATATGAGGGCATATGCCTTGTTCAAAGCAAGTGCAAAGAAATGAAGGATCATCAGAAGACATTAAAAAAGAGATATATATTTGAGGGGAAGGGATTGCATACAGGTCTAAATTGCAGAATGACATTATTCCCCGCGCCGGCAGATCACGGTATTGTTTTTCAAAGGACAGATCTTGGAGAAGAGGCCCTTGTAGAGGCTTCATGGCGTAATATTGCAGGCACTGCCAGAAGTACGCTTCTCTGCAAGGATGGTGTAGAAGTAATGACTATAGAGCATCTTCTTGCGGCATTTTACGGACTCGGAATTGACAATGCCCTGGTTGCAACCGACAATGTTGAACTACCGATTCTGGATGGTAGTGCAAGACCTTTTGTGGAGGCAATTCTTGCGGATGGTCTTCAATTACAGAATACTCCCCGAAGATTTCTTGAGGTGAGCAAACCCTTTCTATTCGAAGACCCTGAGACAGGCTCCTCTTTACAGGTTCTGCCGGCTGATAGCTTCACTGTGGAGGTGGAGATTGACTTTGATTCCAAAGTACTTGGAGTGCAAAAGGCACATTTTTCTGATGGTGATGATTTTGCTTCCGCAATAGCCCCTTGCCGTACATTCTGCTTTCTCCATGAACTGGAATTCCTTCTCAACCACAATCTCATCAAGGGCGGGGATATGGATAATGCCATAGTGATCGTGGAAAATGAGGTTGATGAGAACACTCTACATCGTCTGAAGAGCATTTTCAATGTTGAAAATCTTGAAAGGGCACCGGAAGGTTATCTCAACAATCTGACCCTCTATTTTGAGAATGAATGTGCTCGTCACAAACTTCTCGACCTTATTGGAGATTTTGCTCTTGCGGGACTTCCTCTCAAAGGCAAAATCATTGCCCGTAAACCGGGCCACGCAATCAATACTGCCGCACTTAAATCCATGTTTGAAAAAAAAATATTATAACATTATGATCAGAAATCAAAATTATCCGGGCGCATATATCCATCCCGATGCCAAAATTGGTAGAAATGTAGATATAGGGCCATTCAGCTATATAGCCGGAAAGGTCGAGATCGGGGAAGGTTGCCGTATAGGCCCCAATGCCACTATTCTTGATTATGTCAAAATAGGTGAAAATTGTAAAGTTTTCCCAGGTGCCGTAGTCGGAGCTGAGCCCCAGGATCTCAAGTTCCAGGGCGAGGAGAGCCACGTTATTATCGGTAATAATACAGTAATAAGAGAGTGTGCGACTATCAATCGCGGCACGGCAGCCAGCGGCAGATATGCTACTATTATAGGTGACAATTGCCTGATAATGTCCTATGTCCACATTGCACATGACTGCCGTATAGGAAATAACTGTATTTTCTCGAGTTATGTGGGGATGGCGGGAGAGACCGATGTCGACGATTGGGCAATTATAGGCGGAGGTACGCTAATTCACCAGTTTTCCCATATAGGGGCTCATGTGATGATAGGCGGCGGCACAGGAGTAGTGAAGGATGTTCCTCCTTATATTCTTGCAGCACGCAACCCCATCAATTTTGCGGGAATTAATATCGTAGGCCTGCGCCGCAGAGGTTTCACTCACGACGATATAGATGAAATCCGTGAAATTTACAGGGTAATATATGACTCCGGCATGAATATCTCCGATGCTGTTTCCAGAGTAAAGTCGTCCTTCCCGGATACGGAAGTCAAAAAGGTTATTTTGGACTTCATAACTAATTCCAAGAGAGGTATAGTGAAGAAAGGTGCAAGTACTTCTCTCGATGATTAAGTTTGAACAAGCCATATTGACTACCGCATACTTTCCTCCGGTGGAGTATTTTTTTGCCATTGCAGGTAGCGGAAAGGTGTTGATTGAGCAGTGTGAAGTCTATCAAAAACAGTCATATCGCAATCGTTGCAATATCTGTTCTGCAGCAGGTAAAGAATCTCTCTCGATACCGATCCTCAAAGAGACTTACCAAAAGGTGCCAATACGTGAGGTTAGGATAGACTATGGAAGACCATGGCTCCAGCAGCACAAGAGAGCCATTTTATCGGCTTACAACTCGTCTCCCTTTTTCGAGTATTATATGGATGACCTCTTTCCGATTTTGGATCGAAAAGAGAGGTTTCTTTTCGATCTCAACCTGCTTTTACTGGAGAAATGTCTCGAATTGACCGGTATCAAGGCGGAGATAGAGTTTACCTCGGAATATCGGAAAGAGTATCTCGAAGGGGATTTTCGCACCATAATACAACCAAAGTACCGTGGTGAAAATCTGCTTGCCAGATATAAAAAGGAGAAGACCTGGACCCAGGTCTTCTCCGACAGATTTGGTTTCATCGGGAACCTCTCCATTATCGACCTTCTGTCGAATGAGGGCCCCAACGCCATCTCCTATATCCTTTAGAATTTAAATCCGAATGTAAACAGGAGATTGCCTCTGCCAAAGGTGTATACGCCTAAGGGGGCTTCAATCCCGCTATAGTCATTGTATAGAGTAAAGTTTTCGGAATTGTTGATGCTTCTCCGATATGCTATATCGAGAGTCGTTCTGCCTTTGCCGAATTTAAATCCGACGCCTCCGGAAATGTATTGTTGTGCATCATAGAATTCTGGGTCAGGTGAGCTGTAATAGTTGTATCCGACTCTTATAGCCATGATATTTAAAGGCCAAACTTCCGCTCCGACTCTGATGATATCACTCTTTTTGAAATATCTGGTAATCTCGTTATTCTCTTCTGAGAATACTTCTCTGTTGCCGTCGTTGTCAGCCATCCAAATTTTAGAATAGTTCACATTTTCATAGTCGGCGCTGACAAGAGCTCGGTTTCCGAAAGTGAATGCAGCTCCGACACTCCATCTCATAGGGGTTCTGATCCGATAATTGTATGCTCCTACAGGGGAGTCGACATCGTAATAATTGCCATTGACAAATGAGGATTTCATATTTCTCTGCCAATTGTCGGTCATGTCAAACCATGTGGGAGAGGTGAATGAGGCGCCGACACGGAGACCTGGTATGGGAGTTACTATAGCTCCAACCTGGAAGTTGACGCCGGAGCCGTTTGAACGCTGCCAATAGGTCGAGGTCATCGACTCAAACCCATCCTGAAAATCCCTCGTATTGATAGCTTTTTCACCATAAGTCTCATTCAATTCATATGTAAGACTTAGGAGGTTGAGGTTTGCGCCGAAATAGAAGAAATCCGAAAAATTGCCTCCGAAATTGAGTGAAAAGGCGTTGGTGCCACCATGTATTTTGCGGTAATAACTTTGTTCAAGTTCACCGCCCAGTTCAATTATGCTGTTATCATAGATATTTTCGGTAGAACCGATGTAATCGTAATCCGAATCGGGAGTATTGGCCAGCAGATATGTTTCCCATGCCAGAACTTCCGGCCATGCGAGATTGTTGTTGTAGAATGGATTGTATGAATCCGTGCTTTCCAGTGCCGACACATGGACTCCGGAAAGACCGGAAGCGATGGATCCCAGTAGTGACGACTGGTCAGTAATGCCGTATGCGGTCATTATGGCGTTGAAACTGTTGTTGCGATTGAGTGTTATTCCGAAATTGTAGTTGAGAAGTCCGGAGTAATTACCCGTGTCAAATGCCATGACGAACCCCAGGTTTGACATTGCCATCCTTGTGAAGGAGTCATTGTAAACATCATTCAAATAGTTAGTTTCGCCATTGCTTGTAATGAACGAAGGCGTCAAAGAGAATTGGGAATATCTGTATATGGCACTGGATGCAGGGTTAATGGCTATTGCTCCCAAATCACCTCCAAGAGCAGTAAAGGCGTTACCCATGGCAAGCGTACGCGCAGTCCCTTCGTAGTGTTGTTGGGAGAATGTCAGAGCCTCTCCTGCAGTCTGGGCACTAAGTCCTGTTGTCAGCAGGATAGAAAACAGTATGGTTGTAATCTTTTTCATTTCTGTTCACATTTTGATTTTGAATTATCTCCTGCCGCCGGTACCTCCACCCCCACTACTACCGCTATATCCGCCTCCACTGCTGCCGCTAACTCCACCACCGCTGCTGTAACTGCCGGACGAACTTCTGCTGCTACCGCTGCTGTAGCTGCCGGACGAACTCCTGTTGCTACCGCTGCTGTAGCTGCCGGACGAACTCCTGCTACTGCCTGTGCTGTAACTCTCGGAGTTGCGTGAGGAACGTGTAGTGCCGGTACTTACACTACCGGAACTGCGTGCAGAGCTGCCGGAACTGCGTTGATAGATGGTGCCGCTTCTTGATCCGGTAGTGCTACGTGCACCTGTATATACTCCGCCTGAGTTATAGCTGTCAGCACTTCTGCCTTCGCTCCTCCTGGTGTATGCGGAGCCACCGGATGCAGTTGTGCGCCGAGTATTGCGGTAACTCTGGCCGTCAGCTGCAGAGCGTTTCCCGTAAGCAACATCCTGATAGTAGTTGTTAGGGTGACCCGGTCCGGGGTAGTATCCGTGATAATACCATGGATTCCAATAGTTGTAGTACCAGCCATATCCGCCGTATCCGTAATACCAGGGATCGTACCAGCCGGTATACCATGGATCATACCAGCCGTGATACCAGGGACTATACCATCCGGAGTACCACGAATAATAGGGGTAACCGAAATAGGGATATCTGTATGAACCCCACCATGGATTGTACCAGGGGGAGGTCCAAACACCGTAATCAACATAGAAGGTATAGGTAGGGCTGTCAAATTTTCTCAATCTTTCAGCATAAGATGTTTCATCATCTACGAGGTAGTAGTTACCCTCCTCGTCCTCCAAAATATATGATTGCGGTTTTTTCGCAGATTCGTGCATTTCTTTATTTGATGCAACCATCGCAGCCCTCGACTCGCGTGTGGGCCTGTAGTATATGCCGTCATCAAATGATGCGGAAGAATAATAACTTGTGGTACCACAAGAGCTTATCACCATTGTAACGGCTATAAGAAACAGATAGAAAACTTTGTTTTTCATTTTTACCTCCTGTGTTAGATAATTTTGTACTTTTGCAGTCGCATTTCATTACAAATATATCAATTTTTATACCAAATACAACAAAAAATGGCAAAAGAAGTAACAAGTAGGGAAGAAAATTACTCCCAATGGTACAACAATCTCGTGTTAAAGGCGGATCTTGCTGAACAGTCGGCAGTTAGAGGATGTATGGTGATAAAACCTTACGGATATGCCATCTGGGAAAAGATGCAAAACCAGCTTGACAAAATGTTCAAAGAGACAGGTCATGTCAATGCTTATTTCCCTCTCTTCATACCCAAATCATTCCTCAGCCGGGAAGCGGAGCACGTAGAAGGGTTTGCAAAAGAGTGTGCTGTAGTGACTCACCACCGTCTGATGGCTGATCCCGACGGGTCAGGTCTTGTGGTTGATCCTTCGGCAAAACTCGAAGAGGAACTTGTGGTTCGCCCCACATCTGAAACAATCATTTGGAATACATACAAAAACTGGATACAATCCTGGAGGGATCTTCCCATCCTTTGCAACCAGTGGGCCAATGTGGTGCGCTGGGAGATGCGTACCCGCCTTTTTCTCCGTACAGCGGAATTCCTGTGGCAGGAGGGGCATACTGCCCATGCTACTGAACAGGAAGCGATAGATGAGACTCAGATGATAGTCGAATTATATGCGCAGTTTGCACGTGAATATATGGCTATGCCTGTTGTGGTAGGTCGTAAAAGTGAATCCGAGCGCTTTGCAGGTGCTGTGGATACTCTCTGCATCGAAGCTCTGATGCAGGATGGCAAAGCTTTGCAGGCAGGCACATCTCATTTCCTGGGCCAGAACTTCGCCAAGGCCTTCGATGTGCAGTTTGCCAACAAGGAGGGCGGCCTTGACTATGTATGGGCTACCTCTTGGGGTGTTTCTACTCGTTTGATGGGAGCGTTGATTATGACCCACAGCGACAATCATGGTTTGATATTGCCACCGAAACTTGCGCCCTATCATGTGGTGATGGTGCCTATTTTCAAGACGGAAGAGGAGCATACCCAGCTTTTGGAGAGAATGTATGAACTAAAAAAGGAACTTGAGGCTGCAGGATTATCGGTGAAGGTGGATGACAGAGACAATCTTCGTCCCGGATTCAAGTTCGCCGAGTGGGAACTCAAAGGAGTACCTGCACGCATCGTGATAGGCCCCAGGGATCTGGCGGCCGGAGTTGTGGAGCTCGCCCGTCGTGATAATCTGACCAAGGAGAGTGTCCCTCAGGAGGGACTTGCAGAGCGCCTGCTAGCTTTGATGGCTGATATTCAGGAAAATATTTATGCAAAAGCACTAAAATTCCGCGAGGAAAATACATTTAAGGTAGATAGCTGGGATGAGTTCAAAGAGAAAATAGAAGAGGGTGGATTCCTGCTTTGCCACTGGGACGGTACTGCTGAGACAGAGGCTAAAATTAAAGATGAGACCAAAGCCACCGTCCGCTGCATTCCTTTGGATTCATTCGTCTGCAAGGAAGAGGGCAAGTGCATCTATTCCGGCAAGCCTTCCCATGAAAGGGTGCTTTTTGCAAGAGCATATTAAATTTGCTACATTGTTACAATGAAACATCATATGAAACGATCAATCGCATTTCTTCTGTTTTTGTTTTTGGGAACTGCACTATTTGCGCAGGAAGCAGCTCCCGCAGATACTACTGTAGCGGTGGCAGATACGGTCGTGGCCCCCAAGCCCCAATATTGGACTAAAAGTCTTACCACACAGATCGGTTTCTCACAACTTTCACTTACCAACTGGGCAACCGGAGGTTACGGTTCCATTTCACTCAATACTTTCGCCGGAGCTAATGCCAATTACAAACGTGAAAAACTCATATGGGACAACCAACTCCAGGTTGGTTATGGCTTCATACAATCTTTTGAAGATGGCTACAAGAAGAGTGATGACCGTCTCATATTAGATAGCAAAGTGGGTTACAAGGCCGTAGAAACCCTATACATATCAGCTCTGTTCAATCTGAGAACCCAGTTTGCACAAGGCCACGAGAAGGGCAATCTGGTATCGGATTTCTTCACTCCGGCATATGTGTCTCTCGGTTTTGGTGTGGACTACAAGCCTTTCAACAATTTCTCCATCAATATTTCTCCTCTTACGGGAAAGACCGTAATGGTAAAGAATCCGGAACTACGCGAAAAATATGGCAATGCCGAAGATCAGTTTTGCCGGTTCGAACTTGGTGCCCAGATCAAGGTCGATGGAAAAATAGAAGTTGAAAACTTTAAAGTACTTACTTCTCTCACACTCTTCTCGGACTATTTGAACAAACCACAAAATGTCAAGGTCTTTTGGGATGTAAATGCGGATGCTAAAATCACCAAGTTTTTTTCCGTAACCCTCAGGACCAACCTCATCTATGATGACGCTATAAAATTTCTGGATAAAAAAGACAAACAGGGTAATCTAATTCTTGATGATAACGGAAAACCCATAAAAGTGCCCGGAGTGCAGTTTAAGGAACTTTTCAGCATAGGCTTATCTTACACTTTCGGCAATAAATAAAAAAATGCATTGTGCAGGAGCTTTTTGACATAGAGTTGCGTTCTCTTACTGCCGGCGTTGATCACCCATCGATCCTGGTTGGAGTCAGCGGAGGAATGGATTCTATGTGTATGGCTAATCTATTTCTCCATACCACCGTGCCCTGCACATTTAGGATCGCACACGTCAATTTCTCCCTCAGAGGGGTTGAAAGCGATCAGGATGAGGACTTGGTACATGATTGGTGTAAACAACACGGTGTCCCTTTTTACTCAACAAGGGTTAATGCTCACGAGTTTGCACAGGAGCAATCGATTTCCACTCAGATGGCGGCACGTGATCTGCGGTACAGCTGGTTTCTCTCCCTGCTGGAGGAGCACTCGATGGACTTCCTCGCCATTTCACACAACCTTAACGACAGCGTAGAGACTCTGATGATCAATCTTCTCAGGGGTACCGGTCTTCGAGGACTCTCCGGTATCCGGCGTTCCAACGGACCCATTATACGTCCGCTGCTCTTCGCTACCAGACATGATATCAGCGACTATGTGGCTTCGAACAATGTTCCTTTTCGGGAGGATTCCACAAATAAAGAATCGCAATATTATCGCAACCGCATACGCAATGAAGTCTTTCCTCATTTTGAGATAATCAACCCTTCCTTCCTGCAGACAATCAACACCTCGATGGCTCGCTTTTCCGAGATATCGGATGTGCTGGAGGAGCTATACAACTCCAGAAAAGGTACTCTCTATCATATGAAAGAGGGAGTTTTGCATATTGACATCAAGGCGCTCAAGGCTGAGAAGAGCATCAACTGGTGGCTCTTTACTATACTGGAGGGCTATGGGTTCAATGATGCTCAGATAACTCAGATAGCGGAGGCACTCAAGGGTCAGAGCGGCAAGACTTTTTTCTCCACTTCTCACATCCTTATCCGGGACAGGCAATATCTCAAGGTTTATCCCGGAAATCAGAACTATGATGACCTCGAGGTCTCGATAAAAGTCTTCACAAAGCCGGCCGGCTTTAATCCCAAAAATGCTCCTGAAGGCACCCTCTACGTAGATGGCAGACGGCTCAAATTCCCTCTTATATGCCGCAGATGGAAGCCTGCGGATCGTTTCAGACCTTTTGGTATGAAAGGCTTTAAAAAGTTAAGCGACTTTTTTATTGACCTAAAGCTCGATGTGGAGGAAAAGAAACGTCAGATCGTTGTCACTACGCTCGACAAAAAAGGGGTGGAGCAGATTGTCTGCATTGTGGGCAAAAGAATTGATGACCGCTGGAAAATTACAGCGGCCACCAAACAAGTTGTATCGATCACGAAGGTGTGATCTATTGCTTTTTCCTTATCTTATGTCGTAAACTATAGGGAGACGGGCATAGTGAACTGCTCCGGTTGCCTCTTTCAGACGTGAATAACTTCTCTCTATGTATGCGAAAGGATCTGCCAGCGTGTTGATATCCACACCTGTCTTTGAAAGGGATTCCATAAGTTTCTCCAGAGTAGTTTTGACTTGAGGATACTCCACTAGACGATACTTTGATAGACCGGCCATTTCAGCCGCATATGCAATGGCGTCAACCAGCCCACCCTCCATATCTGCAAGCCCGATCTCCAGCGCGTCACTGCCGGCCCAGACTCTACCCTGAGCAATCATTTCGACCTGTTCAACACTCATGTTCCTGCCTGTTGCTACGATAGAGGTAAAGTCGGTGTAGATTTTCTCTACCGACTGCCGAACATACTCTCTTTCGGCATTGTCGAGGGCACGCATACCGCTCATTGCATCACTGTGTTTGTTGGTGGTGATCGCCACCGAACGGAGGTGTAGATGTTTTTCCATCGTCTTGCTGACGTTAGGCACGAGTGCGAACACTCCGATGGAGCCGGTAAGGGTAGATTTATTGGTAAATATCTTGTCGGCTTTGGCTGAAATCCAGTACCCGCCGGAGGCAGCAAAGTCACCGTAACTTGCAATCACAGGTTTTACCTCTTTCAGCAGAGATATTTCACGGTGAATCATTTCTGAGGCCGATACGCCGCCCCCCGGAGAGTTTACTCTTAGTACCACGGCTTTGATGGTGGAGTCTTTTCTTATTTTTTCAAGGGTTTGGGAGAACTTGATGCCGGAGACTGCCTTATCAGTTCCTTCCATTACGATTTCTCCGTCAGCATAAACTACTGCAATTTTCTCTTTGGCACGTAGTTCGGGTTTTACACGCGCTGCGGCATATTTGGTTATAGGTGTAAATTTGAGATCTTTTACTTCGGTGACTCCGTAGAGGGAGCAAAGGTACTCGGCTACCTGGTCGCTATACCACAATTCATCCACAAGCCCCTTTTCGAGTGCACTGGAGGCATTATGGAATTCAAGATTATCAATCCAGAAGTTGAACTGTTCGGAATTGAAATCCCTGGACTCTGCAATCTCATCGCACCAGCCCTTCCAGATGGAGTTGAGCATTGTCTTGTTTTGTTCCAGGTTTTCGGCACTGATATCATTCTGAACAAATTGCTCAGCCGCGGCTTTATACTTTCCGTGTTTTATAAGTTGCAATTCAACTCCTATGCGGTCGAGAAGGTCTTTGAAAAATATCATGTTTGAACTCAATCCAAGGATGAAAACATCACCGTAAGGGTTGAATATTACTTTGTCTGAAACAGAAGCGAGATAGTAGTTTGCGTTATTGAACTCATTGGAATAGGAGATTATCGCCTTGCCTGAGGCACGGAACCGCTTGAGGGCATCCCTGACCTCTTCCATTTGGGCAATGCCCATTTTAAGAGTTCCGGGAGTCATGTAAATGAACTTTATGCCCGGATCTTCAGCTGCAGCGTCAATTGCTTTGACAAAGGAATAAAGCGGCATGCTACCGGTCATATCTACATCTCCGGTAATAGGGTTAATGGAGAACTTATCGCCCTTCTGTTCAGTGATGGGAGTCTTGAAGTCCAGAAGCAATATGCTCTCTTTCGCAATGATAGGTTCATCGGAAGAACCGAATGATGCTATACCTACAAGCAGTATGATTGAGAAAAATCCAAACACCAAAAAGGCGAGGACAGTGCCTACGAATGAGGCCAACAGCACTTTTAAAAAATCTTTCATATTTGGAACCTTTGATTTGATACTTAATATATTTTGCAAATATACATATAATTTTTACTTTTGCCCCGGTGAAAACACTTGTAAAACATCTATTTTGTGCGCTTTTCACGATCTTCTATATTGTAGGATTCGTGGGTTTCGGAGTGCATAAATGCCACATTGAGGGAACCACGGATTTGGTACTTATGATGGGTGATGTATCTTGCGAGTCGATTCACGATCATATCCATGATCATCACGATTGTTGTGAAAGTCACTGTGACTCCTATCCTTTTCATTTTACAGACTGCAGCGGCGAATGTTGTAGTACGGCTGTGTTTGTAGTTACTTCCGAGCAGGAACGTCTGCAGGATGAAGATTCCGGATTGTTTGCACAGATAACTACAACTCCATTGCTCTGTGATGATCTGACGGCTCTTTCTTTTGGCACTGCCGGTTTCCCTTCAAGGGATCTTACTCCGCCAAAAGTCGGACTTCTACTTTCAGCCATTTCTGTCTGGAGGTTGTGATTTACAGCTCTCCGGTGTTGTCGTGCGGTCATAGTTTTGGCCTCACGCTTCCCATGTATTTAAGCAAATAAGTGACAACCATTTCCGATTCTAAAAGGACAAAAACGACAATACATAATGAGAAAAGCATTATTTTCAATAATTACCATTCTTTTCTGCACAACAATACTTGCGCAGGATTTCAAAGGGTCCGTTATTTATAGGAGAAGTGACGGTAAAACGGAACCGCTTCCCTTTGCACAAGTTTATCTCATCGAAAAGGCGAAACTCATAGAAACCGATGAAAACGGACAATTTATCATTAACCTTGAGCAAAGGACCACTATGGTGGCAACTTATGTGGGTTACACAAAAGATACTTTGATTGTGGATCCGGGTATTCCTTCAGGAGAATTTTACCTTATGGGTGAAAATGAGGTGGATGAAGCTGTAGTGACCTCAAGGCAATTGACAAATACCCTCTCACGCATCAAACCGGTAAGAACTGAGGTTATTACAGCTGCAGGTATCTGCAAAATGGCCTGTTGCAACCTTGCGGAGAGTTTTGAAAACTCCGCCAGCGTCTCAGTGGGCTACTCGGACGCCATTACCGGAGCACGTCAGATAAAACTCCTCGGCTTGGCGGGCACCTATACTCAGATGTTGGATGAGAACAGGCCTGTGATGAGGGGACTCGCATCGCCCTTTGGACTTAACTACATTCCCGGACAGTGGCTTGAGAGTATCCAGATCGCAAAAGGTCCCTCTTCGGTCATCAACGGACTCGAGGCTATCACAGGACAGATCAATGTGGAGCATCGCAAACCCACCGACGAGGTCCCCTTTTTTTTACAACTCTTCGGTAGCAGCCACTCAATGGTAGAGGGCAATATTGCCTCATCTCTCCAGCTCAATGAGAAGTGGAGTACGGTAATCCTTGCCCACGCTTCTTCAGTGCTAAAGGGTACTGACCACAATGATGATGGCTTCAGGGATGAGCCCCAGGCTACCCAATTCAATTTCTCTAACAGATGGCTTTATTATGATCCGAGCGGTTTTCAAATGCGTTTCGGCGTTAGAGCTCTTACCGATGGCCGCGTTGCCGGTCAAATGGGATTTCAGAGGGGCGATAACCCTCGGGCAAGTGAATATTGGGGATCGCTCATACGTAATTCAGGTATCAACGGCTATCTGAAAATGGGAATTCCTCTCAATGAGGAGAATAGTCAGAATATAGCTATTGTCGCAGATTACAACTACTACAAAATTGACTCCGATTATGGAATGAAATCCTACGCAGGCACCCAGAAATCCATTTTCC
Source organism: Bacteroidales bacterium UBA3543 (assembly GCA_002376715.1). Taxonomy (GTDB): domain Bacteria; phylum Bacteroidota; class Bacteroidia; order Bacteroidales; family UBA932; genus Cacconaster. The sequence continues at coordinate 14,134 of DFOK01000004.1, forward strand.
TCAACCTTATCTACCAGAATCAGATTAATGACTATCATCGTATTTCATTTGGAATTTCGGGGCAGGATGACGATTTTTGGGAACATGTAGGTGATGACAGACTACACATTTTTGCTCCTTCCCCTGCAAAGGAGCCTTTTGCATATGGTATCGGCCTTAGCCGCAGGGAGAGATCGTTAGGTATTTACGGTGAATACAATTACACTCTCGACGATAAAGTGACCTTTGTGGGGAGCCTCAGAGGCGACTACAATAACATCCACGGCTTCCTTTTCGCTCCCAGGGTGACACTTAAATATTCCTTTACAGATGATATCATCTTCAGACTTCTCGGAGGCAGGGGATTTAGGACTGCTAATATTTTCGCAGATAATATCGGAATCTTCTCTACCGGAAGAATTATCATGATGGACGATGGTCTGCGTGAAACAAAGCGTAACTTGCTCGAGGATGCCTGGACGTATGGCGGCAACATCACATTCTACCTCCCTTTCGGATATGAAAACAACACCTATCTCAGTTTCGACTATTTCAGAAACGATTTTCTCAAACAGGTAATCGTTGACCAGGAGTTCGATAAAGTATGGGCTTTTATCTACAATCTGGACGGGAAATCTTATACCAACACCTATCAGGTGGACTTTTCGGTTGATCCTATTGAGAGATTCAATATTGTCACCACATTCAGATATACCGATGCAAAGGTAACTCTTAGAGGACAGGGTCTTGTTGAAAGACCTCTCACAAGTCGTTTCAAGGCAGTTTTCAATGCTCAGTATGCTACTGCGATGAACAAATGGACGTTTGATTTCACCGCCCAGCTTAACGGCAAGACCAAACTGCCAGATTTCATGGCAGGTCGGGATAAGGTCATAGAGAAAGACGGGGAATATTTCTCGCCCATTTATCCGATGTTCTTCGCTCAAATTACCCGCAAATTCAGAGGTATAGATCTATATATAGGCGGTGAAAACCTCGGAAATTATCGTCAGCGCGATGCCATTCTCAACGCTGACAAGCCATTTTCAGAGGACTTCAACGCCAGTGCCATCTGGGGACCGCTTTCAGGTATCAAGATTTATGCAGGTCTCCGTCTTACAATCTGGAAATAATTAATTTTTGAATGATAATACTCTAACAATCAAATATCAATTACCATGAAACAATTTGTAAAAATAATCCTCGCAGTGGCAATCGTTGCAATGTTTTCAGTCAACGCCAATGCCCAGAATACCAAAAAGAAACAAGCCAATATAGCCGAAGTAACCTTCGTGAGCAGCATTGATTGCGCAGGTTGCGTAAAGAAAGTCGAGGGCAATATTCCCTACGAAAAAGGTGTTAAGGATCTAAAGGTAAATCTGGATGACCGGACCATTTACATCAAGTATGATCCCACCAGAACCGACAAGGAAAAACTTGCCGCAGCTATAGTAAAACTAGGTTATACGGCCGAAGAAAAAGTAGTAGAGGAAGTAAAAAAATAACTCCTTGCCATGAAGACTTCTGTCATCAAGATGGTTGTCCTTATGGCATTATTGTCACTTTTTGTATCCTGCAATGATGTGAAAAAGGACGACTTCAAGGTATGGGCCTGGCTTGCCGGCCGTACCACAATGAGTGAAGAGCAGCTCGATTACTATTTCAGCGAAGCTGCCCGAGCAGGAATAGATGCTATTATCTTAGAGTGCCACGGCGCCAGGCCGGAGGTGATTGGGGATAGTGCCTCTTTCCGTGATGATGCAGCCATTCTCATCCTTAAGAAAGCGGCGGTCTATGCGAAGAAATACGATATTGAGCTTCATGCTTGGATGTGGACCACTAATAGGGCGGAGTTGAGTCTGAGAAAGGCGCACCCTGAATGGTATCAGGTCAATGCGCAGGGAGAATCCTGTGCGGATATCAAACTCTACAATAGAGAGCACTATAGATTTCTTTGCCCCACCCGTCCCGAAGTTACGGAGTATCTAAAAGAGAGGGTAAAGGAGATCGCTACTGTGGAAGGACTGACCGGTATCCATATGGATTTTATCAGATATCCCGATGCAATCCTTCCGTACAGGTTGCAAGAGTCGAGGGGAGTGGTGCAGGACAGGGTCTATCCTTTATGGGATTTTTGCTATTGTGATGTGTGCAGGGCTGCTTTCAAAGAGCAGACCGGCGTTGACCCGATGGAGATTGCGGATCCTACCTCCGATGAGGAGTGGATGCAGTTCCGTTATGACCGGATGTCGGAGATGGCTTCGGCCATTGCCGCGGAGATAAAGGCTTGCGGTAAAGTGGCTTCGTCAGCAGTATTTGCTTCTCCTTACGAATCCAAGAAGTTGGTGCGTCAGGATTGGGCCAATTTCCGTAATCACGATTACATCTTTCCGATGATATACCACAAGTTTTATTTTGAGGAGGATGAGTGGGTGGAAACCGCTACCAGGGAAGGCGTTGAGGCACTCCGAGCTGCAGGTAATGATGCGGTGCTTTGCTCGGGTCTTTTTGTTGGTCACGTGCCCGCCGATAGGATAGAGGAGTTTATCGGTTACACCGAAAATGGTGGTTCTGCCGGTATCTGTTTCTTCTCGATGGAGGAAATGGAAAAGCGTGAGGGATATGTGGACTCTTTGAGAATTGTTCTTGAGAAGATCAGATTGTCAGATTAAAGAAAAAAGCAGTACCTTTACAAGTTATAAACTATACACTGACAGATACTGCTTTTTTATGAAAAAACTCTTTTTATCAGCGATTGTTTTAATTCTGGCTTGCACTGCCGGTGCTCAATCTTGGATACGTATCAACCAGGTCGGCTATTTCCCCGATGATATAAAGGTTGCAGTACTCATTTCCACGGATGAGGCTTCATCCGAATTTGACGTTCGTGATGCCATCACGGATCAAATTGTCTTCAAGAGCAGCGGACTTAAGGCCAATGCATCCAAATGGGCTTTGAAAAGCGCCTTCAGACTTGACTTTTCACCGGTCACAACAGAAGGTTCCTATTATATTACCAGTAACGGGACCAAATCGCCCGTATTTCGAATTGGCGCCGATGTCTATGACGGCATTGCCGATTGGTTATTGATCTACATGCGTCAGCAGCGATGCGGTGATAATCCCTACAATGACACTCTCTGTCACCAGCACGACGGCTATATCATATATCATCCTACAAAGAGCGGTCAGAAAATAGATGTAACGGGCGGTTGGCACGATGCTACCGACTATCTCCAATATACGACCACCTCTTCCACAACCATTTACCAGATGGCTTTTGCATATAAGTATGCCAAGGATAAGAGTGTTTTCAAAGATCTCTACGATGCCCGTGGACGCAAAGGTTCCAACGGTATTCCCGATATTCTTGACGAGGTAAAATGGGGATTGGATTGGCTGGATAAGATGAATCCTGCCCCTAGAGAGATGTATTATCAGATTGCGGATGACCGCGATCATGCCGGTTTTCGTCTTCCTCACCGTGATACGGTGAATTACGGTTACGGTCCGGGCAAGGGCAGACCTGTCTATTTCGTTACCGGAAAGCCTCAGATTGCTCATAAAAAGGTCAACAGGACTACCGGAGTCTCCTCTGCTGCGGGCAAATTTGCTTCTACTTTCAGTCTTGGTGCCGATGTGATGAGGGAGTATTATCCCGAATTTGCGGCCAAAATTGAGGCTAAAGTGCAGGATGCATATGACTTTGCGCTTGAATTTCCCGGCAACACACAGACTGCTTGCGTGGTCTCCCCCTATTTCTATGAAGAGGACACCTGGGTGGACGACATTGAGCTGGCGGCAGCCACAATCTATTCTCTTAATGGAGAAGAGTACTGGAAGAAACAGGCAGCCTATTGGGGCGAACTGGAGCCGGTTTCTCCCTGGATGGAACGCGGACGTGGTCCCGGCAAGGAATATCACCACTACCAGTGGTATCCCTTCATCAATCTGGGCCATTATCTTCTTGCTTCAAGCGATGACAAAAAAATCAGCAGCGAGTTTGCCGAATATATGAGACAGGGGCTACAGTACCTCCGCGACAGGGCGGGTGACGAGCCATTTATGCATGGAGTGCCTTACCTCTGGTGTTCCAACAACCTCACTTCCGCTGCCGTTACCCAGGCGCGTCTCTACGAAGAGGCCACCGGTGATACTCAGTTCAGGGAGATGGAGACGGCGCTGAGAGATTGGCTCCTGGGCTGCAATCCTTGGGGTACCACTATGATTTGCGGCTATCCCGAGGCACCTGTTGAAGGCTATGACTTCCCCTCCGATCCCCATTCATCCTATCTGCTGGTAAATGGCGACAATACCTTCGGAGGTCTGATCGATGGCCCCATTTATAACATTCTCTTTGAGGAAAGGGCCGGCTTTTCTCTCACCAAACCCGACGAGTTTGCGGTTTTCAATAAAGGAATTGCAGTCTATCACGATGATATCGGCGACTATGCTTCCAATGAACCCACAATGGATGGTACGGCAGGTCTTTCATATTATTTCGCTTCGCTCGAAGGTCGCGGCAATGCTCTCAAAAGCGCCCCTGAAACGATTAAAGACCGGTATGGAGCAGTGGTAAGGGTCAATCCTCAGAGCAAAGAGATCTATCTGGTCTTTACCGCAGATACCGAGTTCAACGGGGCTGAATCGATACTCAATACCCTAAAAAAGAACAAAGTCAAAGCGGGCTTCTTCCTTACCGGCAATTGCCTCCGCAAACCCGAACACAAGGATATTATAGAGCGAATCATAGCTGAAGGCCATTACGTGGGAGGTCATTCAGACAACCACGTGCTGATGGCCGATTGGGGTGCCGAGAGACCTACTCTGATGACTACGGATAGCATCATAACCGATATCCGCCGCAATTTCAGGGCGCTTTCCTCTTTTGGTATCGAGCCTAAAAATGCAATGTGGTATATTCCCGCATACGAACACTACAACAGGGAGAATGTGGCTCTGCTGAATGCATACGGATTAAAAACCTTCAATTATACCCCCGGTACCGGTACTCCGGCCGACTATACCACTCCGGAGATGAAGAACTACAAATCTTCACAGCAGTTGATCGATGGACTTTATGCATTTGAAAAGGAGAATGGGCTGGAAGGAGCTATTATTCTGATTCATCCCGGCATAAGCGAAAAGCGCCCTGATCCTCTTTACGAACGTCTGGGCGAGATTATCAGAAATTTGAAAAAGAAAGGATATACATTCGGATCATTTAACAACTAAACCTATATATGTACAAAATCGTCAAAAAGGAGTTTTTGACTCCGATAATCTGCCTGATGGATGTGGAGGCTCCCAGACTGGCTGCTGCAGCGCAACCAGGACAGTTTCTCATCGTCAGAGCCCGTGAGCAGGGCGAAAGAATTCCTCTCACTATATGTGATTATGACAAAGAAAAGGGCATCGTTACCATAGTTACTCAGATTGTGGGTGCTTCAAGCCGTCTGATCTGTCACCTTGAAGAGGGTGATTGTTTCACCGATCTGGTCGGTCCTCTGGGCATACCCTCAGAGTTTGTGGAGTGGAAGGATGAGGTGTTCGCCGGCAAGAAGTTTCTCTTCGTGGCAGGTGGCCTTGGCACGGCTCCGGTTTATCCTCAGGTCAAATATCTCCATTCCAAGGGCGCTAAAGTGGATGTTATCATAGGTGCCCGAAATCGCGATTTGCTGATTTTCGAAAAAGAGATGGGAGAGGTGTGTGACAATTTGTACATCTGTACTGATGATGGCTCAAAAGGTGTAAAGGGCTTTGTAACCGATATGATTGACAAAATTATGGCTGAGGGCAACACTTATGACCATGCTGTGGCCATAGGCCCAATGGTTATGATGAAATTTACCACTCTGACCATGAAAAAATACAATGTGCCGCTGACGGTAAGCCTCAATACCATCATGGTGGATGGCACAGGAATGTGCGGTGCCTGCCGTGTGACAGTCGCAGGCAAAACACGTTTCGCCTGTGTAGAAGGCCCCGAATTCGATGCCTATCAGGTGGATTTTGACGAGGCGATGCGCCGTCAGTTACTTTATAGGGAGTTTGAGATTGAGGCCGATCATAAATGTAAACTAGGGTTGCACGAATAATAGAAGAGAGTATGAAAGCGAAAATGACAAGAGTACCCGTAAGGGAACAGGATCCCAAAGTGAGGGCAACCAACTTTGATGAGGTATGTTATGGATATAATGCTGAAGAGGCTCAGGCAGAGGCAGCGCGCTGTATTAATTGCAAAAACCCCAGGTGTGTCACTCATTGCCCTGTCTCCATCAAGATTCCCCAGTTTATTGAGCAGGTCAAACTCGGCAATTTCGCCGAAGCTGCCCGTATAATAGCGGAGGATAATTCCCTTCCTGCAGTTTGCGGGCGTGTATGTCCTCAGGAGAGCCAATGTGAAGGCGTCTGCATACTCGGTATAAAGGGTGAACCGGTAGCAATCGGCAAACTGGAGCGTTTCGTGGCTGACTGGAGCCGTAAAAATGGTATAAAGTGTGCCGAAAAAGCTCCTTCGAATGGTATTAAGGTGGCTATTGTGGGCAGTGGTCCTGCAGGGCTGGCCTGTGCAAGCGACCTTGCGAAACTAGGATATGAAGTTACTATTTTCGAGGTTCTTCATAAGGCAGGCGGCGTGCTTCAGTATGGAATCCCCGAATTCAGGCTTCCAAAAGAGGAAGTAGTTGAGGCCGAAATTGATAATGTTCGTGCGCTTGGCGTAAAAATAGAGACCAATGTGGTGGTCGGCCGTACGATCACCATCGACCAACTTTTTGATAAAGAGAATTTTAAAGCTGTCTTTATCGGCTCCGGAGCAGGTCTTCCAAAATTTATGGGCATTCCGGGTGAAAACCTTAACGGAGTTTTCTCTGCAAATGAATTCCTCACCCGTAGCAATCTTATGGGTGCCTATTCCGGCGAGACCGACACCCCCATATATACAGGCACCAAAGTGGCGGTCGTAGGTGGAGGTAACGTGGCTATGGATGCCGCACGCACTGCGCTCAGATTAGGTGCAGTGACCACCATTGTATATCGTCGCACGGAGAAGGAACTTCCCGCACGTGTTGAAGAGGTGCATCACGCCAAGGAGGAGGGCATCGATTTCAGGATGCTTACCAATCCGGTCGAGATACTCGGCAATGAAAAGGGGTGGGTTACCGGCCTGAAATGTATACAAATGGAGCTTGGAGAGCCCGATGATAGTGGCAGAAGACGTCCCGTACCCATTCCGGATTCTGAATTCGATATTGAAGCCGATGTCGTGATAATGGCACTTGGCACATCCCCCAATCCACTGATTGCAAACACAACCACAGGTCTTGAGACTGACCGCTACGGATGTATAGTTGCCGACGATCTCGGTGCAACGTCACGCACCGGCGTATTTGCCGGTGGCGATGCCGTTACCGGTGCGGCGACTGTAATCCTGGCTATGGGCGCAGGCCGTAAGGCTGCCGCCGCAATAGATGAATATTTGAAAAAATAACCCAGATATGGCAAAGAAACCCTCTATACCCAAAGGAACTCGCGACTTCGGCCCCTCCGAAATGGTCGGAAGGGATTATATTTTCGATACCATCAAGGATGTTTTCAAACATTACGGATACCAGTGCATTGAGACCCCTGCGATGGAGAATCTCTCCACGCTCCTCGGTAAATATGGTGAAGAGGGAGACAAACTGCTTTTCAAGGTGCTCAACTCAGGTGATGCATTTTCAGGAGTGGACTTTAGTGAAGATTTGAACAGCAATGCAATCGCACTGAAAGTGTGTGAAAAAGGACTCCGCTACGATCTGACAGTGCCTTTTGCCAGATATGTTGTGCAGCATCAGAATGAACTCACATTTCCCTTTAAGAGGTACCAGATCCAGCCCGTATGGAGGGCAGACAGACCCCAGAAGGGGCGTTACCGCGAGTTCTATCAATGCGACGTAGATGTCATCGGAAGTGATTCGTTACTCAATGAACTGGAACTGGTGCAGATAGTAGAGATGGTTTTTAACCGCCTGAAAGTAAATGTTTGCATTAAGATCAACAACCGAAAGATTCTCTCCGGTCTTGCTCAGATTTGCGGTCATCCCGACAAACTTATAGATATTACGGTAGCCATAGACAAGATCGATAAGATAGGTCTTGAGGCTGTCGAGGCCGAACTTCTTGAGCGTGGACTCGATCACAAGGCCATCGCTGTGATAAAGCCTGTGCTTCTTCTCGAGGGGACAAACAGTGAAAAGATCGAACGAATTGCGCAGATACTTGCCTCTTCAGAGATAGGTATGCAGGGAGTGGAGGAGATTCGCACTCTGTTTGACTTGATTGAGGGTGCCGGTATCGGTACAAGGGTAGAGGTGGATCTCTCGCTTGCACGCGGACTTAACTATTATACCGGAGCCATCTTCGAGGTAAAGGCGCTGGATTTTGCCATTGGCAGTATCTGTGGTGGCGGTCGCTATGACGATCTAACCGGTATTTTCGGGCTTCCCAATATGTCGGGAGTGGGTATCTCCTTTGGCGCAGATCGCATTTACGATGTGCTCAATGGGCTTGAGCTCTTCCCTGCTGAAGTGGCTTCAGCCTCCGTGGTGCTCTTTTCCAATATGGGGGAGAAGGAGGCGGCTTTTTGTGTACCGGTGGCTGCATCACTCCGCCGTGCGGGAATACCCTGTGAGATCTATCCTGACAATACCAGGCTTCGCAAACAGTTCGAGTATGCTGACAAGAAGGGAATCCCTTATCTTGCGATTGTAGGTGCAAATGAGATTGCAGAGAACTCGGTGACTTTGAAAAATCTTGCAAGCGGTGAGCAACAACTTGTTAAAATATCGGAAATAGCGGAGCTTTTGAAATAGGATTATCCCGAATTTAGCTACCACTTTCTGGTGAGCAGGAATAGAATATTTACGAAAATTCCTGTTTTATTCTGTTACATTTTGTTGAAGTTCTGCAATGAGGTAATTTATTTTGTAAAAACACAAAATAAATTGTCTTTTTTATTTTGTGTTTTCAAGGAAGTTGGTAACTTTAAATAATTTTTAACAATCAGAATTTATTTGCTCCTACTCCATTTGATTGGTAGACAAATGGTTAATATATAATTTTAAATCTTAACGCACTATTCAACTATGAAAAGGCATTCTAAAATCA
>DFOK01000034.1 GCA_002376715.1 Bacteroidales bacterium UBA3543
GATTTTTATACATATCTTTGCAGCCATACACGTAATTACTTAAGTGTTAAATCAATAATCTAAACTAAATAATGTCAGAACAAATCAGATTGAAGAAGGGGTTGGATTTGCCTGTAAAAGGGGCAGCCCTTCGCAAAATATCCATGACAGTTGTTCCTGATGTTGTCGCCCTCAAACCCACTGATTTTCGGAATCTTACCCCGAAAATGCTGGTTAAGGAGGGGGACGTCGTCAAGGCAGGTACACCGGTCTTTGCTGACAAGAGAAATCCGGACATCCTCTTTACATCTCCGGTAAGCGGTACGGTTGATGCAATTATCCGCGGGGAAAAACGCAAGCTGCTTGAGGTAAGAATCAAATCCGACAACTCGGGATCGGCAGTGAAGTTTAACGTACCGAAAGGATTTTTCGTTGAAAGGGAAAGTATCATTAAGGTCTTACTTGAGAGTGGTCTCTGGCCATGCATCAAACAGAGGCCCTACGGTACTATCGCCGACCCCTCTGTGACTCCCAAAGCCATCTTCATTTCGGCAATGGCAACAGCACCCCTTGCAGCCGAACTTGAGTATGTACTCGATGGTGAATTTGATGCCGTTCAGGCCGGTCTCACGGTTTTGGGCAAGCTCACGGAAGGTGGCGTTCATCTCTCTCTTGATGCGCGTAACGCTGACGCCGGCAATTTTAACAAATTTGAAGGTGTCGTTTATCACTACTTCAAAGGTCCGCACCCGGCAGGCAACGTTGGAGTACAGATCAGTCATATCAGCCCTATTTCCAAGGGCGAGATTATTTGGACGGTGGATCTTTTTTTGGTTGCAGCCATCGGAAAATTATTCCTCAAAGGAGTGTATGACATGAGCCGCACCATTGCAGTTGCAGGTCCGGAAGTAGTAAATCCCTCATATGTGAAGTGCTGTGCAGGCGTTTCAATGGAGCAGATTTCAGACCTTTTCAATTTTGCCCACGGTGACATCCGCATTATCAGCGGCGATTTGCTTTCAGGCAAAGCCGTAGGCAGAGACGGTTTCCTGGGTTTCTTCGATAATCTTGTGACGGTGCTTCCCGAAGGCAACTACTATGAGATGTTTGGCTGGGTAAAACCTTTCCGTTTGAAGAAGTTCAGCTTCTCGCGCACTTACTTCTCCCGGTTGTTGCCGCATAAGAAATACAATATGGACACCAATACCAATGGCGGAGAGAGGGCTTTCGTGCTCTCTGATGTCTATGGCAAGGTGCTTCCCATGGATATATACCCTGTCTATCTCTTCAAAGCCATCCTGGCAGGTGATATAGAGAAGATGGAAAACCTCGGCATTTATGAGATAATCGAAGAGGATGTGGCTCTTTGTGAGTTTGTTTGTCCTTCGAAAATCGAGATTCAGTCCATAGTTGCCGAGGGTATTGAACTTATGATTAAAGAGATGTCATAAAAGGAGGTATAGCATGAGCAAACTCAGAAAATTGACAGACAAGATCAAGCCTACCTTCGAAAAAGGAGGCAAACTCTCATTCCTCCACTCGACTTTCGAGGCATTTGAGAGTTTTCTCTTCGTCCCCAACAGGGTAACCGGAAGCGGAGTGCACGTGAGGGACAGTGTGGATATCAAGCGCGTTATGACAGCGGTCATGATTGCACTCGTACCCTCGTTGCTTTTCGGCATCTACAATATCGGCTATCAGCACAATCTTGCATCGAATGCAGGTATGGAGTTTTGGGAGATGGTTTGGTTTGGAATCCTAAAAATACTCCCTCTCTATCTCGTTTCCTATATAGTGGGTCTGGGTATCGAGTTTATTTCGGCGCAGCTCAGAGGCCACGAGGTCAGTGAGGGTTACCTGGTTTCCGGACTCATTATTCCCCTAATCATACCTATTACAACTCCTTTGTGGATGCTAGCCCTCGCAGTGGCATTTGCAGTTATCATCGGCAAGGAGATTTTCGGCGGAACAGGTATGAATATCTGGAATCCGGCTCTGGTGGCCAGGGCATTTCTATTCTTTGCATATCCCAGCCATATGTCAGGTGACAAAGTATGGGTTGCGGGAATAGACGGATTCTCCGGTGCCACCCCGCTTGCACAGACTTCAGAGGGTCTTTCCTCTCTTCACTATTCGGTAAGCGATATGTTCTTCGGTTTTATCCCCGGTTCGGTAGGTGAAACCTCAACATTGGCCATCCTTCTGGGTGCTGCATTCCTGATCTACACAGGGATCGGCAGTTGGAAGATAATGCTCTCAACGGTTGCCGGAGGTCTGGTAATGGGCTTTATCGCCAATCTCGCCGCTCCATCAGCCGATTGTGCGATGGCTATTCCGGCCTGGTACCATCTGATTATGGGAGGTTTCGCGTTCGGTGCCGTGTTTATGGCAACAGATCCGGTTACTGCGGCGCAAACAGAGTCCGGTAAGTGGATTTACGGTTTTTTAATCGGAGTACTTGCAGTGATCATCAGACTCTTCAATCCGGGTTACCCTGAGGGAATGATGCTCGCCATCCTCCTTATGAATACCTTCGCACCTCTGATTGACCATATTGTGGTCGGTAGAAACATCAAACGCAGATTAAAAAGGGCAAAAACAGTATAGATTATGAAACTGAATACCAACAGCAATATCTACACGATCTTCTATACCACCATACTGGTGGTGTTAGTGGCAGGTGTTCTTGCCTTTGCATCGACGGCACTCAAGCCGAAACAGCAAGAAAACATCGCACTGGAGAAAATGCAGTCTCTTCTACGTGCTGCAAGACTTGGTGAGGATGTATCTGCACGGAAGAACAAGAGTGAATATATAAAAGCTCTCTATTCGGAGCATATGACCAATGACTTTGTGCTCGACTATGAGGGCAAGGTTATCGAGGGGGAGGCATTCGAAATCGACCTTCAGGTACAGTACAATATTATCAAAAAGATTGCTGCGGCCAAGACTCCCGAAGCTGCCCGGACTTTACGTGAGCAGTTACAGCTACCTGTGTTTGTCTGCACAATCGGTGAGAAGGTCCTCAATATCTTTCCCTGCTATGGACCCGGTCTTTGGGGGCCCGTATGGGGCTATATTGCAGTAGAGGATGACTTTGAGACCATTTACGGAGCAGTATTCGACCATAAGGGAGAAACCCCCGGCCTGGGTGCAGAAATTGCGCACGCCCCTTTTTACAGTCAGTTTGTGGGCAAAAAACTCTCCCAGGAGGGTGCTTTTAAGTCGATCTCGATCATAAAGGGTGGCGGGCAGGCAGATAATCCCAACGGAGTTGACGCCATTTCAGGCGGTACCATCACCAGCCAGTCTCTTGAGCAGGCCATCGCAATGTGGCTTGACGAATATCAAGCCTACTTCAATATCAAACGCGCTGCAATCGGCTCTGAGGAGTGCTGCGGAGAGGGAGAGCCATGTAATGGTGAAAATTGCAGTTGTAAAACCGGGAACCGGAATCATGAAGGCCGGGAACATTACACTAAATAAGAATTATCATGGATAAGAGTATATTAAAGAATCCCTTTTTTAAGGCCAATCCGATTACAGTACTTGTGCTCGGTGTTTGTTCCGCTCTTGCGGTGACAGTCCAGTTGAAAGGTGCATGTGTTATGGCACTTTCAGTGACAGTCGTTACCGGCTTTTCCAGTATGCTGGTATCCTCAATCCGTAATACCATTCCAAATCGCGTCAGGATAATCATACAACTCGTAATTGTGGCACTGTTTGTAATTTTGATTGACCAGTTCCTGAAAGCTTATGCATATGATGTGAGTAAACAGCTTTCGGTCTATATTGGTCTGATTATTACCAACTGTATCATTATGGGGCGCATTGAGGCCTTTGCACTTGGCAACAAGCCATTCCCTTCACTTGTCGATGGTCTTGCCAATGGTATGGGCTATGGTATGGTCCTCGTTGTCATTGCATTCATACGTGAACTCTTCGGCTCCGGAACCCTGTTTGGTTTACAGATCATCCCTCAGAGCTGGTATATGGCTAATGGCGGTTTCTATGAAAACAACGGGTTGGTAATACTTCCCCCTATGGCTTTGATCATAGTGGGTTGTATTATATGGGCCCAGAGAGCGGTTCAGAAAGAATTACAAGAAGAACGATAATAAAGGAGGAATATTATGGAATACATCAATATATTTGTCAAGTCGGTTTTCGTAGAAAACATGGTATTCGCATTCTTCCTGGGAATGTGTTCTTACCTTGCTGTTTCCAAGAGTGTAAAGACAGCTACCGGCCTTGGTCTGGCTGTAATATTTGTGCAACTTGTTACTCTTCCGATCAATTATCTGCTTAACGAGTATCTGCTTGCACCGGGTGCTCTTGCATGGCTGAATCCCGAATATGCATCACTCGATCTCAGTTTCCTGAGTTATATCGTATTCATTGCGGTTATCGCTTCAATTGTACAGATCGTGGAGATGGTTGTCGAGAAATTCAGTCCCGCTCTTTACTCTTCATTGGGTATTTTCCTTCCTCTGATTGCAGTAAACTGTGCAATCCTCGGCGGTTCGCTTTTTATGCAGGAGAGAGGTTATGCAGATCTCGGTGAGTCAATATCCTTTGCTCTCGGTTCGGGATTCGGCTGGTTCATTGCTATCGTGGCAATAGCCGCCATAAGGGAGAAACTTGATTACTCCAATGTTCCGAAATCCCTGAAGGGCCTGGGTATTTCATTCATCATTACCGGTCTCATGGGTATCGCTTTTATGAGTTTCATGGGCATCAAATTGTAGGAGAAAATGGATGTTAATGTTTTAGTTATCACTGTTGTTGCCTCTTTGGCGCTTATCTTGCCGCTTGTAGCTGTATTGCTCTACATCAAGGCGAAGCTTACACCTTCGGGCAAAGTCATTATTGATATTAATAACGGTAGTAAGGAGATTGCCGTTTCACAGGGCGATTCTCTCCTTGCGACTCTCGCCAACGAGAAGATATTTCTCCCCTCCGCTTGCGGAGCGAAGGGTACCTGTGGAGAATGTAAATGCCAGGTGCTTGAAGGAGGCGGTGCAATTCTCCCTACTGAGGTGGGTTTCTTTACCCGTAAACAGATATTGAACAACTGGCGTCTCGGTTGTCAGGTGAAGGTAAAGGATAACCTGAAGATTATAGTGCCTGAATCCACACTCAGCGTCAAGAAGTGGGAGTGTGAGGTTGTTTCAAACGACAATGTAGCCACCTTTATCAAGGAATTCTGTGTCAAGCTTCCCGAAGGGGAGAATCTCAACTTCCGATCCGGCGGTTACATTCAGGTGGATGTACCTCCAATGACCCTTAATTACAGCGATTTTGAAATAGATGAAAGGTACCGTGAGGACTGGAACAATATGGGATTGTTTGACCTTAAGATGGTCAATTCCGAAGAGACTCTGAGGGCCTATTCAATGGCAACTTATCCTGCAGAGGGCAATATCATCAAGCTCAATGTGCGAATTGCTACTCCTCCTTTCAATCGTGAGACGGGTAAGTTTGAAAATGTCAATCCGGGCGTCTGCTCTTCCTATATCTTCTCCCTCAAACCGGGTGACAAGGTTATGGTTTCAGGTCCTTACGGAGAGTTCTTCGTTCCCGATGATGTTGCAGATGATCAGGAATTCTTATTTATAGGCGGCGGTGCAGGTATGGCTCCAATGCGCAGTCACATAATGCATTTGTTCAAGACCGAGAAGACGACTCGTAAGGTCAACTTCTTCTACGGTGCCCGTAGCCTGAAAGAAGCTTTCTATCTTGAGGACTACAAGGCCCTTGAAAAAGAATTCCCCAACTTCAAGTTCCATCTTGCCCTTGACCGTCCCGATCCTGAGGCAGATGCGGCAGGAGTCTCTTATGTTCCGGGATTTGTCCACTCTGTACTCTATGAGACCTATCTCAAAGACCACGAAGCTCCCGAGGATATTCTCTACTTTATGTGTGGTCCTCCGATGATGGTCCAGTCAGTTAATACACTTCTGGATAGTCTCGGAGTGGAGCCGGAGTCTATACTTTATGACGACTTCGGTAATTGATCGTTAATCAAAGAATAAGTGATATTTTATAGGGGCGACCATTAGGTTGCCCCTATATTCATTAAAAGAGAGGGGAATTATTGGTATTTTCAAAAATAAAACTATCTTTGCAGTCCATATCAATGGCCCTATCGACTAGTTGGTTAGGTCGCAACTCTCTCAAGGTTGAAACACGAGTTCGAATCTCGTTGGGGCTACTTCTTGGGCCGGCTAAATTTTTTAGCCGGCTTCTTTTTTGTATCTTTGAAGAGATAATTGTGGCAAATATATTATGGAACAACAATATTTCTCAAGACGCAATCATGCCATAGATCTTCTCAGGGCAATGGTTATGGTGTTGATGGTCTTTGTAAACGACCTCTGGCGCATCTCTTCATATCCTCGTTGGATGGGACATGCGGCGGTAGGTGAGGACTTTCTCGGCCTTTCCGATATAGTTTTTCCTTGTTTCCTTTTTGTGGTAGGAATGTCCATTCCTTATGCACTTGAGGGACGGTATGCGAAGGGAAAGGGCACTATGAGTACTCTGAGACACATACTTACCAGATCCCTTGCATTGATAGTAATGGGGGTCTTCCTGGTGAATACTGAGAGTGGAATGTCTCCTGACGCGCTGATGCCCAATACCGTTTACAAACTCTTTTTGCTAGTGGCATTCTTCCTCATTTGGAACTACAAGTCATACAAAGTGCTTCAGGTTGCTGGCGTAGCATTGCTGTTATTTCTCGCACTTATCTTTAAAGACCCCGCGGACGGTTACCTGAGCGCACGCTGGTGGGGTATTCTGGGGTTGATAGGATGGAGTTATCTTTTCTGCGCGCTGACCTATCTTTTCACACGGGCACGCTTGAAATATATAGTGGGAGTCTGGGTTGCCCTTCTGCTGGTCAATATTCTTCTCACACCTCTACGCGAGGGGATATCTACATCAGAGAGCGGACTGCTATTCGGTTTGCCAAAGCTCAATTTCCTGAGTGACTTTACCGAGGCGCTGCACGTGGGCAACGGTCATACGCAACTCTTGACTATGGGCGGAGTGATGCTCTCGGTGATCTCTATGAAGATGGACAGGATGAAACTCTCCACCAAGGCTCTGGCTGCGCTAGGTGCTATCGTAGTGCTATTGTCAGGTACCTGGCTCACCCGCCAATTGTGGATTATAGATAAGATAAGCGGCACTCTCCCTTGGGTGCTCGTCTCCTCGGCCATTGCAGTGGGAATGTACGCTATTCTCAGTTGGCTCGTCTCGATAAGGAGGGCAGGATGGCTCAGTTTCCTGAAGCCTGCCGGTACCGCTACCCTCACTTGTTACCTGATGCCTCATCTGCTCTATAGCTTTATGACTATCTTCGGTTTTTCAACCCCTGCGTGGATGAATGAGGGAATAGTAGGCATCATCAGCTGCATCTGCTTTTCGCTGCTATGCCTCTTTTTGACTTGGCTTTTGGGAAAAATAGGGTTGAAATTGAAGATATAGGATAATTAAAAGTAAATGAGGCGCTCAATCGAACACCTCATTCTTCTTTAATGCAGTTGTTACGCTGCCTTTTATTGTTTCTCCTACAATTCTTTTTTCCAGAGTCCGTGCAGGTTGCAATACTCATAAACCGCAACGGGTTTTCCTGAGCAAATGCAGAACTCAGCTTCGGGCTTGCCATCGTGGGGCAGGCCGACACGGGCTCCGCCATCTTCGGTTTCTAAATAGATAAAGGCAATGTGATGCTCAGGTAGCATAGGGTGGGGTACACTACCTACCTCCACCTTGATTGTACAATCATCCAACTTGGTTACTACGGGTACGTGTTTCTCACCACCGGCATCCTCAGTATGGGCAATAAGCTGTTCCATCGGCTTACCGCAGCAAAATACTGGAACTCCCGAGTCTACAACTTTGCCTACAACATTACCACAAATAGTACATTTAAAAAATTTTGCAGCCATAATAATAGTTTTATAAAGTTATTAAAATATAGATATCAAAAGTTAAAAAAATCAACCTTACTTAGTTCAATTGTTTAATTGCTCTCAACGGACATCTCTTTATGCAAATTCCACACTCTATGCACAAGCTATAATCTATGATCGGATATCCGTCGGCACCCTGAGAAATGGCCCCTTCAGGGCATATGTCCATCAACGGGCAACGATGATCGTGAGGACATTTATTTCTATCTACTGCAATCATAATCTTATTTATGCAAATTTATCAAAAGTTTTTAATTCTACAATAGAGTAATTCTAAATTAGAACCATAAAAACTATGCCATTATTTTGCTGCGACAATTTGACACGGAGATTCTGTTGTGGCTGTAAATGGATGCTGTCACTTCGAGCCCGTAGTTTGATTATGTGGAGTGAGGATAATCACAAGAGTATATATGCATCCGATCTCTGACTTAATATTTGTCCATTATAGGCTAAGTAATCTATATTTTGCGATTATCGGGTTATTAGCCGATAATTATTAATTATAGGGTTTTTGACCGATATTCTTCCGTTATAGGCTATTCGGCCTATAAATTTACCAAAACCACCTCATTTTACAAGTAGATTTTTCTTATCTTTACACGACTAAAATCTTGTATATCATGAAAAAGAATTTTAACAGTGTTGTTCGTATGATGGCGGAGGCTGCGGGATATTTGTGGGAGAAAGGTTGGGCGGAGCGTAACGGAGGTAATATTTCTTGCAATGTTTCACAGTATAAGAAGCTCTTCGAAGGCATTTCCCCGCTTTCGGTTGAATTGGATGGTGGCGTGGATGTACCTGCTTTGGCAGGCGCTTTGCTGTTGGTTACCGGTACCGGAACGCGTATGCGTGATGTCGCCTCCGATCCTATGGCCAATATGGCGGTGATACGCATTTGCGATGATGGACGCCACTATGTAATTGTGGCCGAGAGGCCGGTCAGACCCACTTCCGAACTCCCGTCGCATCTCGCGATACACAATTATTTCCTGCAAAGCGGCTCTCCCTGCAGGGCAGTGATGCACACTCATCCCACGGAACTCGTGGCAATGTCCCACTACGCGCCATTCCTGGAAAAAGATGTGCTGGGCACTCTCTTGCGCAGTCTTATCCCCGAGACCTATATCTTTTGTCCAAAAGGGCTGGGAATAGTGCCTTATGCGCTCCCGGGCTCGCAAAAGTTGGCAGAGAAGACTCTTGAAAAGTTGCGTTCACACGATGTGGTGCTTTGGGAGAAGCATGGTGTGCTGGCAGTGGGGAAGGACCCCGTTGAGGCATTTGACATGATTGATATCCTCAACAAGTCGGCACAGATATATGTAAGAGCACGCGCAATGGGCTTTGTACCGGCCGGACTTACCCCGGAGCAGATGGAGGAGCTCAGGAAGAGTTTTATCCCATTCTAAGTTACCACTATGCTTTGGGAGTTATTCTGGACATTCTTTAAACTGGGCACCTTTACATTCGGTAGCGGCTACGCCATGATACCGATGATAGAAAGGGAGGTTGTTGACCGTAAGAAATGGTTTGACAGGGAGGATTTTTACAACCAGTTTACTCTTGCACAGTCGGCTCCGGGACCTTTCGCACTCAATACTGCCGTTTTTGTGGGCTACAAGATGAAAGGTTGGTGGGGTTCTCTGGTAGCCGTCATCGCTGTCTCCATTTCACCGTTTGTCATTATTCTGCTGATTGCTGTTTATTTGAGCGGATTCAGTACAAATCCCGTTGTCGAGGCAGCCTTTAAGGGAGTAAGACCGGCAGTCATAGCAATGATAGCGGTCCCGTTTATCAATATGACGAAGGGGCTCAAGTGGTATTTCATTATCCTCGCCTTTAGTATTGCCATAGTAGTGTGGCTGACCGGCATTTCACCTATATGGTTTCTTCTTGGCGGGGCGGCAGTAGGTGTTTCAGCCGCTCTTTACGGCAAAAAGAGAAGGGAGGTGAAGCCATGATCTATCTTCAACTCCTTCTTTCCTATCTTAAGATAGGATTTTTCGGTTTCGGAGGCGGATACGCGATGATTTCACTTATTCAGAATGAGGTGGTGGTACGCAATAATTGGCTGACATCAGTAGAACTTGCCGATATAGTGGCGATTTCGCAAATGACCCCGGGTCCGATTGCCATAAACTGCGCCACTTATGTGGGTTACACCGTTACAGGGAACATTTGGGGATCACTTTTGGCTACATTTGCAGTGTGTCTGCCGCCTCTGACCATAATGACGGTGATTACCATCTTCTATCGCCGGCTTCACAACAACTATATCGTCAAAAGTGCTCTTTTATGGATGAGACCGGTGATGAGTGGTATGATCGGTGCTGCGGCTCTGATGTTTCTCAACAGAGAGACATTTGTGGATTGGGTGAGTATTGTGATATTTGCGGTGAGTTTCTTTGCAATCCGGAAAAAGTTCAATCCGATACTTCTCTTGATAATTGCAGCTGTAGCGGGTATAATCATCTATTAGCCAAACGGTGTTTTTTGTTTGAGTTTCGATAATTATAGTTACTTTTGTGTTTTGTTTCAACAGTAAATTTTGTTATACATATGAAACTGATAGCAGACAGCGGCTCTACCAAGGTTGACTGGAGGGCCATTTTCAACAGTGGTGAGGTCAAATCAATTTCCACCGAAGGCATCAATCCCGTCTTTATGGAGGATGAACGCATCATCGGCATCTTGAAGGAGCACTTGCTTCCTGTTGTGGGCAAGGAGGTTACAGGAGAAGATGTAGAAAAGATATGGTTCTATGGGGCAGGAGTTGTCGGAGGTGCTATTTTAGAAAAGCTCAACAGATGTTTCCAAGCTGTCTTCCCCGAATCAGAATGTTTTACAGCCTCAGATGTATTGGCGGCGGCCCGTGCTCTTTGCGGACACAGTAGCGGTATTGCGTGTATCCTCGGTACAGGCTCCAACAGTTGCTTCTATGACGGCGAAGATATTGTGAAAAATGTCCGTGCCGGAGGTTTTATCCTTGGGGACGAGGCTTCGGGTGCCTATCTCGGCAAAAGACTCGTTTCAGATTTCATTAAAGGTCTTTTACCCGAGCCCATTGAAAAGGAATTTATCAAGAGGTACGACCTGGATTATCCGGCTATAGTGCAGAAAGTCTATCGTGAGCAGCTTCCCAGCCGTTTTTTGGCCTCTTTCTCGCCTTTCATTTACGAGTTTCGCAATCATCCCCATATGGCATCCCTGATAAGGAGCAGTTTCGAGGAATTCCTCAGGAGAAATATCATTCATTACGAATTCCGTAAATATCCGATTAATTTTGTGGGTTCGATCGCATTCTACTATAAAGAGTTGCTCGAAAAGGCAGTCACTTCGGCCGGCATGAAGATGGGCAAAGTGCTCAAGAGTCCCATAGACGGCCTGATTCAGTATCATAAAGAACAATAATAGAGAAGATAAAGAGATGAGAATTACCGAACAGGCGTCACACTATGCCAATCTGGAAGAAATGCCAACACGGGAGTTGTTGGAAAACATGAACCGCGAGGATCACAAGGTACCTGCCGTGGTTGCAAGTTGCATTCCTAATATCGAGAAATTGGTAGAGGGTATTGTGGAAAGGATTAAAAAGGGTGGCAAGGTTTTTTACCTCGGAGCCGGCACAAGCGGTCGTCTCGGCATTCTCGATGCATCCGAAATTCCTCCAACCTATGGGGCGCCGATAGATCTGTTTATTGGTCTTATCGCAGGCGGTGATGCAGCTATACGTATAGCGGTGGAAGCGGCAGAAGATAGTTTTGAAGGTGGCTGGCAGGATATGCAGTCCTATGGAGTAACCGTCAATGATGTGGTGATAGGAATTGCTGCCTCCGGTACCACTCCCTATGTTATTGGAGCCATCCGTGAAGCCCGTAGCAGAGGTCTTCTGACTGCATGCATTACCTGTAATCCCGGTGCTCCCGTATCCGATGAGGCTGAGATTCCCATAGTGGCTGTCGTGGGACCTGAGTTTGTAACAGGTAGCACGCGTATGAAAGCAGGTACCGCCCAAAAACTCATCCTCAATATGATTTCCACTTCCGTGATGATTCGCTTGGGCCATGTGAAAGGTAACAAGATGGTTGACATGCAGCTCTCCAACGCCAAGTTAGTGGACCGCGGCACAAAGATGATTATGGACGAGGCTAAGATTGATGACTACGAATTTGCACAATCACTTCTTCTTAAATACGGCTCGGTAAGGAAGGCTGTTGATGCCTACATTGCTGCAAAATAGGGATAATGTACAAGAGCAACTATTCATCCAAACTCCTGGACGATGCGGTAGAGCAGTTTGCCTCTCTTCCCGGGATAGGTCGAAAAACCGCTCTCAGGCTGGCATTGCACATACTCAAGCAGCCAATGGAGAATGTCGCACGCTTTTCGGAATCCTTTATATCACTCAAAAGCAGTATATGCTACTGTCCTGTATGCAGGATGATATCTGATGACGGTATCTGCCCATATTGCTCTGACAGCCGCCGTGATAGTACTATTGTGTGCGTGGTGGAATCACTCCGCGATGTCATCAGCATTGAGAATACCGGCTGCTACAATGGCCTTTATCACATACTGGGAGGTATCATCTCCCCTATGGATGGTGTAGGGCCGGGAGATCTGGCGATTGCTCCGCTGGTGGAGAGAATCCGTGAACATGATGTTAAAGAAGTGGTGCTGGCTCTCAGTACCGGCATGGAGGGTGAAACCACTTCTTTCTATATATACAAACAAATATCCGCCTTACCGGTGACAGTAACCGCTATTGCCCGTGGAGTGGGATTTGGAGATGATCTGGAGTATACGGATGAACTGACTCTGGGGCGTTCCATCGAGACCCGGCAGATTTTCAAACCTTAACTTTTTTCGACAATTATGAGACATGAATTTCCTTTTGCACTTTTTCTTGTAGCCTTTGCTGCATATACTTTACTGTTGTTTGTCATCTCCTGGGTGACAAGCAGGAAAGCGGGTTCCAGTTCGTTTTTCTCCGGAGATAGAAAAGCTCCATGGCCTGTTGTGGCGTATGGTATGATTGGCGCATCCATTTCCGGAGTAACATTCATTTCTGTTCCTGGTAATGTCTGGGTGCAAAATTTCTTCTATATGCCCCTGGTACTCGGTTTTTTTGTAGGCTACATCGTGATAGCAAAGGTGCTGCTCCCTCTTTATTACAAGATGAATCTTACCTCCATCTACACCTATCTTGGAGATAGATTCGGTAGCAGATCACACAAGACGGGCACTGCCGTGTTTATGGTTTCGCGCGTCTTAGGGGCTGCATTGAGGATTTTTGTGGTAATTGTAGTGTTTTTCACCTTTATTCCGCAAAGCATGGTAGAGGCGACTTCACCTCTGACGGTATTCATTCTCATTTCGGCGATATTCCTGATTCTGCTCTATTTTTATACCTTCAAGGGTGGTGTAAAGACCATTATCTGGACCGATGTACTGCAAACTACATTCATGTTGATAGCTGTCGGTCTGACAATTTATTACATAGGCAAAAATATGGGCTTGAGTTTCGGCCAGTTGTTCTCGAGCGTGGCAGGCACCATTAATTCCAACCCTGATGCGGTGGGATATGGCCGTCCTTTCACCGCTTGGTTTGACTGGAACTGGAGTCATGGCACCAATGCCATAAAACAGTTTATATCCGGTATTTTCGTGTCAATTGCAATGACGGGTCTCGACCAGGCTATGATGCAGAAAAATCTTGCCTGCAAGGATATCAAGGCAGCGCAAAAGAATATGTACACCACATCTATCATAATCGTGGTGGTAAACTACTTCTTCGTGCTCATGGGTGCTCTCCTATGCCTTTATGCACAACATTTGGGTGGTTTCGAGGCACTCGGAATAACCAAGACAGACCAACTTTTCCCGCTAATTGCAAGCCGGTATTTTGGTATAGGAGCCGGTGTCTTCTTCCTTATTGGTCTCATTTCAGCCTCTTACCCTAGTGCGGGAGCGGCTATGACTTCACTTACGACCTCTTTTTGCGTAGATATCCTGAAATTCAAGACCCGTACCGACCTTTCAGAACGACGTAAGGAGAAAATCCGTAAACTGGTGCATGCGGGAGTGGGAGTCGTGTTCCTTTTAATTATCGTAGTGCTCTATCTTGTAAGCAATGATGCCGTGATCAATCTGCTTTACAAACTCGCATCATACACTTACGGTCCCCTTCTGGGTATATTTTTCTTCGGCATTCTGACAAAGTATCAGGTGCGTGACCGTGCAGTTCCCTGGATTGCAATTGCAGCTCCCGTGATTTGCTTGATCATCAACTCTTTGGGTAAGAAATTCTTCGGGTTTGACCTTGGATTTACTCTTTTGATAGTTAACGGTCTGCTCACCTTTTTCGGAATGTGGCTTTTCAGAGTCAAAACAAGATAATTTTATTAAATTTGCAAAATGGTCAGAATTTCGGCAATAAAATATCTCAATACAATCCCCTTTATCTATGGTCTGGAGAACTCTCCGATTATGGAGGAGATTGTAATGGATTTTTGCTCTCCCGCTGAGTCAGCCGATAATCTGCTTTCTGACCGTAGTGATGTGGGCATTGTCCCGGTGGCGATAATTCCCTTACTCCCCGATGCACACATCATATCCGATTTTT
>DFOK01000047.1 GCA_002376715.1 Bacteroidales bacterium UBA3543
GCTTTGGGACCGGCAGCAGAACCACCGATAACAATAATCCTTTTTTTCTTCATAAAAAAAATAGTTAAATATGTGTTAATGATTTGTAATTAAATTACACTTTGAAGTTATTTGGGCCTGACCCCACAAGCGGCACCTAGCGGTTCATCTTCCGTACGAAACCAGATATCGCAATATTTATCGGGATGCCGTCTGAATTTCACCAATATATAAGAACAAGTAGGGATTACCTTATAGTTGTTTTCACGTGCATATTTTACCAGTTCGTCAAAAAGTTTTCCGGCAATTCCTTGACCTTCCAACTCACGACGGACTCCGGTATGATAGGCATTCAGAATGCCATTTTGCAAGTCATAATCGAGTTCGGCAATCTGCCTCTCTCCTTCCATAATGAAGAAAGAGCCTCTTCTGCTATCTTCAAGTCTATGTTGAATTTTCATATTGTCGTTGCTATATTATGCTAGTTATAACTCTCTTTTTGTAAAGGCATTAATACCGTTATTGCAATAAAACCTTTCATATGTATTGTAATTGCATTATACAATATCGCCCGGCCATAACAAGACTGGGCACAAAGATAACAAATTTTTATCTGATTTACAACCGAATTATGATAATTGTCGGTAAGTTTTTTTGATGAGTTTGCTGATTTCCGCATCGGGAGCAAAATCGGTAATCGATTGACAGTTCACCATTGCCCGAACAACCAGCGGATCAAATGGATATTTTCCAACAACCTCTATATTGTTTTGAGCACAATATTCCTCGATTTTCGAGGACATTTCCTCATTGATATCATATTTGTTGATAATGACACTCGTTTTTAAATTGAAACCTGCAGTAATCTCCAGGGTACGTTTTAAATCGTGAAGTCCCGAAAGAGTCGGTTCTGTTACAACCACGACAGCATCCACACCGGTAATGGAACTGATGGCAGAACATCCTATTCCCGGAGGTCCATCGATTATGATATCTTTAATCCCATACTCCTTAGCGATTTGTTTCGCTTTATCCCGCACCTTGCTGACCAGTTTACCCGTATTTTCCTCTCCCGGGGCAAGCCTTCCATAAACCATTCTGCCATTTTTAAAGCGTCCGGCATACATACGGCTTTTATCTTCGTCTATAATATCAATTGCTTCCTGGGGACAAACACGTGAGCACAACAGGCATCCGTCACAAAAAGTCTCGACAATATTAACTCTGTTTTCCTCTTCTACGATGGCGTCAAACCGACAATAATCTATACACAACCCGCAAGCTATACATTTGTCCTGATTGATGACGGCTTTTTGGCCGGTAATTATAGTATGTTCTTCATCGCAAACAGGTTTGAACAACAAATAGAGGTTGGCTGCATCTACATCGCAATCGGCTAATACCACTTCTTTCTGCAGAGTGGCAAATGCAGCACTGATACTGCTCTTCCCCGTTCCTCCTTTTCCGCTAATTATTGCTATTTCCATATTCCTCTTTTATTGTGTTAAATAGTTCGCTGAATTTTTCCTCCCATCCGGAATCCCGGTTTGTGAGCAGTTTGCCTTTAGAATAACTCACGGCGATATTTTTATCGAAAGGCACACTCATCAACAAGGGAATATTCTCCTGTTGAAGATAATCGTATATCTCTTCATTTCCCAAACCTGCTTTGTTAATAATCACACCATAGGACTTCTGCATCCCTTTGAGAGTCTCTATAGATTGCTTCAAATCACTCAACCCGTAGGGCGTCGGCTCCGTCACCAACACCACATAATCGGCCTGTGCTACCGTTTGGATAAATGGACACCCGATACCCGGAGGTGCATCAAACAGGACCAAATCAAAGCCGGAGGCCTCTTTAATGGCGGTTTTAATGACATTTACAGAAGAGTAAACGCCTACTTTGGTTCTGGACTCAATAAGAGCACTTTTTGGTGAAATTGCAAACTTGCTGACATGGCCCAAGAGGTCATCTTTTTCAGAGATGGCACCATAACCACAGGCCACTGAACAGGCTCCACAGCCGTGACACAGCTCTTCAAGCACATTGATCACCTTAGCCTCTTTCAGAAAAAAGATCGCATTGTAGTTGCAATACTCCGCACATTTTCCGCAATAGGCACATCTGGATAGATCAAGTTCCGGTATTTTTTGATTCACCTCATGGGTGGCTTCCAATTTTCCTTCCGTAAGGAATAGCCTGCAATTGGGCTCTTCCGCATCACAATCCACCAAAGCCACATTCAACCCTCGTTTCTGTAAAAGATTGAAAAGATTGGTTGAAATGAAGGTTTTACCTGTGCCGCCTTTACCGCTGGCAATTGCTATTTTCATGGGTTTCGTCATCAATGATCGCAGCAATTGGCACTGAGCTCAAGCTTTCCTGCCAAAAACTTTTCTACAATTTCTCTCGCTCCTTCCAAAGGGGCTCCTACAAATACATTTATCTTTTGCTCATGGAATAAATTGATGGCTCTCTGTCCCATCCCTGCGGCTATGACGTCTGTAACTCCCAGGGAAGCAACCCATCTGGGATATACTCCGGGCTCATGTTTGGGAGGTGTGTGTTCCGTTATATCCACTATCTTGCTCTCTTTGACGGTTGCAATTGCAAAATAGGCGCAGTGGCCAAAATGAGAACTTACTTTCCCGTTTTCCATCGGGATAGCTATTTTTTTTGCCATATGTTTACTTTTATAAGTTGTTAATTTTCCCGTGAATTATTCCTGACCTTGTCCACGTCCGCGTCCAAATCCGCGACCCGGTCCGCGACCGAATCCTGCTCCTGCTCTTAATCCGGAGCCACATGCACGTCCAAAGCCTCGTCCCATTCCACGGCCCGTGCCGCATCCGCGTCTACCCAAGCCGAGGCCCAAGCCTCTGCCCCTAACGCGTCCTTCATTGACATTCATATTCTCAACAGATGTTTCTTCAAACCCTTTTCTGTCGGCACCAAAATCAGTGCATTTTCCCATTTGACGACCGGTCATCGGCCCTTCGCCTCGTGGTCCTGTTCTATTAAATCTTGGCATAATATCCTCCTTTTTTTGAAATATTAATAATCAAATAACGCCTGTTAAGCGTTTATTAGCGTTTATAAGTATTTAAAATTGTTTGATAATTTCCGCAACAGATTTATCATTTTCCTGTTGCATCTCTATGTGAAGTCTATCCAGTATAGCTTTGGCTTTGCCACCAAATTCACTTGCGACAACCTTGGTAACCCCCTTTGAAGCGATAAACTCTACCGCTTTGGGTCCGGCTCCATCTGAAGCATCCCTGGCAGGATTGGCAAAGAAGTCGGTGGTCTTGGTATTGGTGTCGTGAATGACAAAATAAGCACAACGTCCAAAACGACTATCTATTTTGGATTCCAAACTATTTCCTTCGGATGTAATTGCTATTTTCATATTTATTCGTTTTTATTTAGATTATATCTCATTCGTTTGCCCTCTCCGGCAACATCGGGCCTGTGATGGTGTCTACCCATCCCCCTTCCATGCCTTCCCGGGCCGATTCTCTCATTTTCTTTAATTCTGGTTATAACTTCTTCACAACAATTGATGTCAATAATTTTACCCTCTACGATGGCTTGCGCTATTTTCTGAACGGCACAATTGTATATCCGCGTAAATGTGGGTCGCGAAATATCCATTCTTTCTGCACCCTCTTCCTGCAACAATTTGTCGTAAGCAGCTAATTTGAATGCCTCATACTCGTCATGTTCGATAATCACTCTCTCCAGTTCTCTCAACGGAACTCCAACCGGCTTGAAACACATCACTTCCGGTAAACTTTGTATTCTTCGGCATTTCTTTGGTCTCGGCATATTTCAATCTATTTATTAATCATAACCCGCACGGGAGCGCGGGTTATGATTCAATTAAATAAACTACTTCTTATAAAGTTTCTTTTCAATCTCTTCCTTAGGAAGTTTCTTGGTGCAGAAGAACCAGTCGTAGCAGGTCATTTCGCCATCTTTACCTTCCATTCGCTCTTTTGCCTTTCCGCAAGAACCGGCTGTAGGTACGATAACATCGTCTCCGGGATGCCAATCGGCAGGCAAAGCAACGCCAAACTTGTCAGCTGTCTGGAGACCGATAAGTACACGTTTCAATTCCCTGAAATTGCGTCCCAACGACAAAGGATAATAGATGATGGTGCGGATTATTCCCTTAGGGTCGATGAAAAATACCGCACGAACTGCCTTGGTAGTACTTTCACCCGGCTGAACCATGCCATATTTTTGGGCAATTTCCATCGTAATATCTTCGATGAGCGGGAAAGTTACTTCCACGTTCTTCATTCCCTTGTACTCGATCTTTTCCTTAATGGTACGCAACCAGGCAATGTGGCTGTACAGACCGTCAATTGACAAACCGATCAACTGACAATTAAGATCGTCAAATTCTTTTTGCATGGTCGCGAATGTCATGAACTCCGACGTACATACGGGAGTAAAGTCAGCGGGGTGGCTAAATAGAATAGTCCATTTCCCCTCAAAATCAGCAGGAAAATTTATGTTACCCTGAGTAGTAACGGCCTTGAATGCAGGCGCCTTATCACCGATGCGCGGCATTACGTTAATGTCTTGAATTGTATCCATAATAATAGGTTTAAAAATTTTTAATAATCAATGAATTCTTTCTAATTTTTTACAAAGATAATGAACCTTTGTTCATAATCCAAATTTTTTTGAAATTATTTTTGATTTATTATAAACTAATA
>DFOK01000030.1 GCA_002376715.1 Bacteroidales bacterium UBA3543
TATTTAAAGATGTCAATAAAACGAAGAGTATCCTTGTTTTTTGTTCTTATTAGTTTTTGTGCGTCAGGACAAGATCTGTCCGGCACATACTACAGTGAATTCGGAACAAAAATAGAAATAACAGGACATGAGTTGACTTATATGGAGCCTCATTTTTCCACCTCTGTCCGGTCCAATGACACCTTGGCAAAATGTACGTTCGAGCGAATTGATGCTGATTTTATAAAAATCAACTCAACTTCACCGGACATTATTGCCCTCAAAGGATTAAATGTAACACAGCATTCGGATAGCACTGTCATTGACAGTATAAAATTATCCTTTTCAATTCCATATCAAAGGTGGAATCTTAAAATACAGATACACACCGATACTTTCAAAACCTTTGATTTTGTCTATTCCCAAGGGAGCAGAGATGTGATGTTACCCAATAATGTCAGATCAATAACATTTTATATTGCTCCCGAACATATTATACCACATACTGCAGATGGGCTGTTTTATGGTGTTATTGGATTTGACCCACTCCAGGAGTTTGAAATAAAAGAGAATACCAATAGAGTTTTGATAGAAATCCCTGCCCTCGATGATTCTTTTTTCGAAAGATACTACATAAAAGATGAGTTTGCCAGGATATCGAATGACTCCATTATTTGGAAAGGGGAAGTATTTGTAAAGGGTGCTGACGCTCCAAATCTGGAGTTATTTCAACCCGAAGGAGAGGCAAGTAATCAGTTAAATGAAATGATAATTTCAAGTATCAATTCCTATATTACTTGGAAAAACAGTTTTGTAAAAGGTGGAATCAGTTTGCATGATACTTGTCATTATTGGGTTTGTAAAGATGGCTTGCCTGCTGATTTTCCTTATGATAGTATGCAGAATGTTACTTTCTTGAGTTTACATAATTGGAATGGGTTATCGAAATCGTTGAAAAAGGAATTAAAAACAGGAATAGATGTCTGTTTTGTGTGGTTACAATTAACAGAGAGGCAGTTGGTTATTAGCATTGGCGGTAGGATAGTTAAATTGATTAAGACTAATAATCTTGAAGTAAGTGTCGGCGATTGGTCTGTTTTTACTTATGAGTACTCTTGCGAAAAGCAAAAATGGATGCTTGTAAATACCGAATACGGCGGTATTTAAGACCTCGCGCTGACACTATGCCTTTTTAACGAGCAGCATAAACTTATATTTGAAAAAAGAGAACGACTAAAATGAAAAATAGAATCCTCATAATCATTGTCGTATTTCTATCTACATTATTATTGAGCTGTAGTCCTCAATTTTGCCTGAAAAAGCGAACCGACAGGTTAATTGAAAAATGCCATAAGCACGCAGATACTGTTTATCTCTATTCTGCGGCTTTTAATGATTTTAATGTGGTGTGGTATCACAAAGACAATTTCATACACGGTTATAGGGTCCAACCATACAGTACCAGACGGTACGAACCCATTCAGGTAAGAAACAGGATTTTGGATGAGGATAGTCTTGACAAATACTTTGAGACTCTTCCTTTGAAAGATATCCCCTGTTTTGAAACTGTTTTAGATGGAGAATGGATTAAAGTTTACATTAAAAATAGAGAGCCTTTGTTCAGCAGTATTGATATAGAGTGTTTATTCAAGACCAGATATGAGCCAAACAGTTTTCCTTATGTGCTCAGGGAAGATTTTATAAAACTCGGCGTCCGAAACCTTCCAATTTTGGAAAAAACGCATTCCGAATAAGTAAAAATAGCTTATAATAACGATTAAAAATCTCTTCGTCTATTGTTTGCGATCTTTCTTTTTGTTCTTAAAGTACATAGACAGTAAAAAGATAGCTTGAATCAAGAAGAGTGCACTGATAATGTACTTATTGGTTATTACATTGAATAGAACCAATACGAACGAAATGACCAAGATGAGTTGTGAAGTGATAAATAAATATTTCATATGTTAATAATTTAATCCAAATGCCCAAAGCGGTATGACATTAAGATAACCAAACTCAATATCATCTTTTACGACAAACGATTTACCGTCTTTTTCTATCTGTTTTTGTTTTTTCTTTTTTCCGCCCACTTCAAACGTATATCCATTTACAATAAAATCGGCTTTTTTGCCCGAAATAACGTCATTTTTCACACGCATCTGATTGAAGAAAAATGTTTCTCTGATATTTCCCGTTTTAGATTTGTCGCCAACCAAGTTAAAAATGATGTTAGTATTGTCGAGATAGACTTTGTCGACTTTTCCCAATCCACGAATACCACCTGTTTCATCACGAAGTTGTGTTATAAGTCCGGCCTGTTCCATATATAAAAAATAGTCGTCCAACGAGTTTCTGCTCACACCAATCATTTCGGCAATTTTAGTGAAATTTGGCTTGAATGGAACACTTTCGGCAATGATGGCAAGTAGACGTTTTAACTTTCTTGCTGTTCCTACATTTAGGTTGGCATATTGCGGAATATCCGTTTCCAATGTCTGTACAATAACCTGCCCCAAACGTATGCTCATCTCGTTTTCAATTCCGAAAGGATAATACCCGTATTTTAAATACTCCTTGAATAGTGGTAAAGGATGATCTATACCGGGAAGTTTTGCTTCATTGTTGATAATTTGTGTAAACGAAAAGACCGGTATATCGTAATTATGAAATAGTTTCAGATATTCACGAAAAGAAAGTCCTTGCAATTTATAAATAATGGCACGACGACTCAAATCGGCAGAGCCTTTCAGTATATTCAATATGGAGGAACCGGTAAATACAATTTTCAACTTAGGATAGGAGTCGTAAATATTTTTTAATTCTTGAGACCAATCGGCGTATTTATGAATTTCATCGATAAACAGATATTCTCCCGCATTTTTATGAAACTCATCGGCCAAATCTATCAGCCTATGTTCGCTGAAATAGATATCGTCTGCCGAAACATATAATGTATTCTTTACGCTCAGATGTTCCTTTATCCGTTGTAAAATCATTGTGGTTTTACCAACGCCACGTCCACCGATAATTCCAATCATACGACTTTCCCACGAAATTTCTTCATATAAATATCGTTTGAAATCTGTTGTCGTGTTGAGTAGAAGCGTTTCAAATTTCTGATAAAAAGCTTTCATCGTTGTATCTATTTTTTTGCAAATATATGCAAATCGCACAACAAAACAAGCAATATTTTGAAAAATTGCTCAACGAGTTGTGCGTTTTGGCGAAAGACCGCTTTTAACGCAGCTTAACCTGAAACTACAAAAACATCAAAATCATAAGTTGTGCTGTGATGACGCGCAAAAACATAGTAAGCGGATAGACTGTGGCGTAGCTTACTGCGGGGACATCGTTACCGGCTATGGAATTTGCAAAAGCGAGGGCAGGAGGATCGGTCATGCTTCCCGAAATCATTCCCATAAGGACAAAATAGTTGATTTTATAAACTTTTCTCCCTATTGTTCCAATGATTAAGAGCGGTACAACGGTAATAATAACTCCGTAACCAATCCATTTATAGCCGCCACTCAAAATAGTCTCCACGAAACTTTCACCCGCACTTATTCCGACGCATGCCAGGAATATAGCTATTCCTATTTCGCGCAGCATCAGATTGGCACTCACGGTTGTATATGTGACGAGCTTATATTTCGGACCGAATATGCTGATGAGTATCGAAACAATGAGCGGACCGCCTGCCAACCCCAATTTCACGGGTTGAGGAATTCCGGGAATTGTGAAGGGAATGCTTCCCAACAGGACGCCGAGAGAGATGCCGATAAAGATGGAAATAAGATTAGGTTCTCTCAGTCGCTTCAGAGAGTTGCCGAGGAATTTTTCCACTTCTGCTATTGATGCTTCGGAACCGACAACTGTAACTCTATCGCCAATTTGCAGTTTCAATCTGGGTTCGGCAACTAAGTCCACACCTGCACGGTTTACACGTGTAACGTTGATGCCGTAGAGATTTCTAAGCCTCAATTGTCCTATGGATTTTCCGTTAATATCGGATTTGGTTATGGCAATTCGGCGGGAAACCAATTGAGAGTCGAGCTTGTTCCATTGCGCTCTATCCATATCTATACGTTGCCCGATTAGTGCTTCAATTTGATCTATATTTTGGAGATTTGAAACAATCAGTACTTTGTCGTTCTCTTCGAGGAGAGTGTCGTTTTTTGGCACAACAAGTTCACCGCTTTTTACATGTAGAACCCGGGAAATGACAAATTCTTTTTCAATAAGCTTTTTTATTTCGTGAAGTGGTTTATCCACTATCGCGGGATTTTCCACAATGAGCGAAAACATATTAGCTTCAGTTAGTTTTGTTTCGCTTTGCGAATCCAAATCGGTTTTCTCTTTTTCAATAATTATTTTAAAAATATATCTGAATAGCACGAGGGTCAATATGATGCCCACTACCCCCAAAGGATAGGCAACCGCATAAGCAGTGGCAATCGTAGGGTCTGTTGCTCCGGTAATATCGGTAAAGGTCTGTTGTGCAGCACCCATTCCGGGAGTGTTGGTTACCGCTCCCGAAAGGATTCCCACCATTGTGGCAATGGGAGTATCCGTTATCAAGTGAATTATATAGGCGGTTATCACGCCTAAAAATACAACTCCCGTTGCGAGCAAATTGAGGGTAATTCCGCCCTTTTTGAAAGAGGAGAAAAAGCTTGGACCAACCTGCATTCCTATTGAATAGATAAAGAGAATAAGTCCGAACTCTTTCATAAAATGGAGCACTTCCGGATGGATTTGCAAGCCGAAATGTCCGAGTAATATTCCGAAAAACAAGACCCATGTTGTCCCCAAAGAGATGCCGAAAATCTTTATTTTTCCCAGTAAAAGCCCGATGGCAATTACAACCGAAAGTAAGAGTATAGAGTGGGCAATCCCAGTCCCAGTAATTAATTCAGTTAGCCAGTTCATCGTTAGTTTTATGGTCTAATCATGTTTGACTTAAGAAAGCACACAAATGTACTATTTCTTTTGTTGTTGCACAAAAAACCCCGAAAGCCGTAAGCTTTCGGGGTAGTGTCAATAGCAAAGGTTCCGTGAGTTTACTCCCACCTGAGCCT
>DFOK01000082.1 GCA_002376715.1 Bacteroidales bacterium UBA3543
AGGCCGTAGATGTAAAGGCAGTAATGTCAAAGTCGAACGGTACTAATATCCCGAACACTTCGCTTGGACAGGAATTTATAATCAACGACAATTATGATTATTAATTTCAGCAAGATAGACAGTTGTTTATTTCGTTATCTTTCTCAAAAGATATATTTGGCTCCGGCAGAGTTCTACGGAACGAAACCCGATACAAAGAGTCAAGAAGTTATTAAGGTGGTTACAGCGGTGAGGATCCACCTCTTCCCATCCCGAACAGAGAAGTTAAGCTCACCAACGCCGATGGTACTGCTACACCAAGTGGGAGAGTAGGTAGCCGCCAACTTTAAGAAAGCCCCGACAGCAACAGCTGATCGGGGCTTTTGTTATTGAATCTGTATATATTGGGAACATTAAAAAGGTTCAAAGTAAATGACGACACGTTTCATCTTGACGGAAAGTGATTTCTCAGGTATATGTTTTTTTTCGAGCCTGGTATGATTCTTCCAGGTCATTTCAAACGAATCTTTTCTCTCCTTCGAAAAATATATCTCGTAGATAGCTCTGTAACGACCCTCTTCGGTGAGAATGAGCCGATTAGGTCCGTCCGACCTTACAATTAGTTTCTCTTCATCGAATGTAAATGGAGTCACGAATGAGATGCTGGTATATACAGTACATTCTGTGCCGTCTTCTGAAAACTGTATGCCTTTTTCTATAAAATCATTTTTAGAATATATTTTATACCAGAGTTGACCATCCCAGAAACTATTAGGAAGTTCGTATTCTTGCTTGATTATTTCAAGATGACTGCCGAATCCTTCGATATAGCAAGAGGTCAGCAGTAGCGACATTATTACCAGAGAAAGCAGTCTTTTCATAATTGTACAGATTAATTTCCTTATTATATATACGCACTAATTTACTAAATACTTCCGGATTTTTTGTTATTTAAGTTATGGTTTGTTTAAAAATAATTCTCATTTCCCTTTGAGTTTTTAAGGCTGTTGCATATCTTTGTCGGTCAAACACACAAATTAATCGTTATGAAGAATCAGAAGAGAATTTTTCTGAGTGAGAAAGATATTCCCACACAGTGGTATAATATTGTGGCAGATATGCCCGAAAAGCCTCTGCCGATCCTTAATCCCAAAACCAAGGAACCCGTAACCGTTGATGACCTTGCGGTCATTTTCAACAGGGCGTGCTCAGAGCAGGAACTCAATCAAACCGATGCATTCATAGATATTCCCGAAGAGGTAAGGGAGCTCTATAAATATTTCAGGCCCACTCCTCTTGTTAGGGCGTACGGACTTGAAAAGGCACTCGATACTCCGGCGCATATTTATTTCAAAAATGAAAGCGTGAGTCCTATCGGCTCTCACAAACTCAATACTGCTCTGGCTCAGGCATACTACTGCAAGCAAGAGGGAGTAACCAATGTTACTACTGAGACCGGTGCCGGCCAGTGGGGTGCAGCACTTGCCTACGCCGCAAGAGCGTTCGACCTCGAGTTGGCAGTCTATATGGTCAAATTGAGTTATCATCAGAAGCCCTACAGACGCTCGATTATGCAGACTTATGGCGCGCAAGTGATCGCTTCTCCCAGCATGAGTACCCGTGCAGGCAAGGATATCATTACAGCGCATCCCAACCATCAGGGAAGTCTCGGTACCGCCGTATCGGAGGCAATCGAGCTGGCATTGATGACTCCCAACTGCAAGTATGCGCTTGGTAGCGTGCTCAATCATGTAGCTCTTCACCAGACGGTTATCGGGCTTGAGGCTGAGAAGCAGATGGAGATCGCAGGGGAATATCCTGATATTGTGATCGGTTGCTTTGGCGGCGGATCCAATTTCAGCGGCATAGCTTTCCCATTCTTACGTCACAATCTCAAAAATGGGCATAAGACCCGTTTCATTGCTGCAGAGCCGTCATCCTGTCCGAAACTCACCAAAGGTGTTTTCAAATATGACTTCGCCGATGAGGCTGGATACTCTCCTTTGCTTCCCATGTATACACTTGGCCACAACTTTACTCCGGCCAATATCCATGCGGGCGGCTTGCGTTACCACGGAGCAGGTACGATTGTGAGTAAGTTCCTGCAGGATGGTGTGGTGGAAGGGATGGATATAAAACAGCTTGAGACATTCGAGGCTGCCACCCTATTTGCCAGAGTGGAGGGCATAGTTCCGGCTCCGGAGTCTTCACATGCTATTGCGGCCACTATCCGAGAGGCTCTCAAGGCAAAAGAGGAGGGTGTATCCAAGACAATCCTTTTCAACCTTTCCGGTCACGGTCTTCTGGATATGGCTGCCTACGACCTCTATATCGCGGGCGATCTGGTGGATTACGAACTCCCGGCCGAGGAGGTCCGTAAATCTATGGGAGAATAGAGTAGCTTCCTTTTAGCCAAACATCGGCTTTACAACTCCGAAGAGTACGTAGGCTATCACAAAGGTGACAATGATGTTGAATCCCTGTGCGCAGAGGAATGACCACAGTATTCTGCGGTTTTCCCTGGAGATGATCTCTTTCAGCCGTGTGCCGAGTCCTATGCAGACAAAAGCAAGCGAGAAGAAGAGATTGGCAAAGTTCTTCGCAACAGCCGGTTCGAGCAGTTTGCCTTTGCTGTCGGGAGTGAAGAGGCCGTGGGCCTGAATGATGCTGAAGATCAGCGAAGCCAGTACGAAACCTATTATAAATTTGGGGAATTTTTCCCAAACAATACCGATGGAGGGGCGCTGAGAAGTGCCCTTTTCGCCTCTGGCGGAAAGATAAAGGGCTATGAAAAATGCAACTACGCCGATGAGTACATTCTGCGCAGCTTTGATGATCATTGCACTCTGATTGGCCCCTTCGCTATGGATGGCGCTGGAAGCTGCAACTCCTGAGGTGGTGTCCACAGTACTTCCGATCCAGGCACCGGCTACCTCCTGCATCAGATGAGTATCCTCAATCAGCAGCGGCAGTATCATATTTGCCAGCCAGGGCATCAGATAGATCATGGCAACCACCACAATCAGCACCACTGAAACTATATAGGAGAGTTTCTTATCCTCACCTCCGGCAACCCTTGCGGCCGTGATACAGGCGGAAACTCCGCAAATGGATACGCCGCTGGAAAGGATCATCCCACTCTTCTCGTCGACTCCAAATTTTTTGGAAATCCAGAAAGCGAAAAACCATACACTGGCCACTACAAGCACAGCCTGGATAAGACCAAAGATGCCGGACTTCATTACTTCACTGAAGAGTATTGTGGCTCCGAGGCACACAACTCCTATCTTGATGAAAAACTCACCCTGTATGGCGGGCTTCATCCATTCGGGAATCTTGAAGAGATTGCGGATCAATAGACCCAATATCACCGAAAAGAAGACCGACTCCAGTCCATAATACTTAATTGCCGGTATCTTGGCGATAATTTGGGCGATAAGAGAGAGTGCGAAGATCACAATAAGCGAAGGAAGCATCCCTCTTAGCTTGCGTCCCATAATCGCCTGACCTACATAGAGGACTTCAAATACAATGACGAATAGAATTCCAATCTGGCCCCAGGCGGTCCATGTAGTGAGGGTAGAGGGTACGCTTGGGATATATTTGGGTATAAGCAATGCCATCAAAAGTAGCGGAATGCTCATCCACACAGTTACCCAATCCTCTGTTCTGAGTTTTTCTTTCAATTTACTCATAGAGCAGTATGGTCAGGTTTTAGAACAATGCAGTCGCCATAAAATTGAAGAGGCTGCTGTATGATTTGTCACCAGGAGTTGTGAACTCTTGTAGAGTGTAGTTGAGTTGGAGACGAAGATTCTTCCAGGGTTTATATATCAATCCCAGCGTGTAGAACATCTCCCTATCTTTTAAATCTCTCTGCAATTTGAAGTAGTCAGCCCTGCCCAATGCCATAAGTTTATCGGTAACCCAATATCCGGATGTGAGGTAGACTCCCTCCGAAAGGAATTTGCCGGTATAGCCGCCTACATACTCGCTGCGACACATTATTTTGTTGTTATCATAGGAGATGCCACCGCCATATCTGGTAACAATATTTCCCTCAATATGATCGGCTTTGACGGTGCCGTTCTGGTAATATCCGGCGATTTTGAGATACCTTATAGGTGAGATTATAAGGCGGGCAATAATATCTTTACGTCCGTCATTATCTCTTCTGTTGGTGCCGTTGCCGTTAAAAAGTCCGAGATCATAACTCACGATGCTGTGATTTTCCTGGTGAAACAGGCTGCCGAATACCTTGAAACCAATATCGCGGCCCGAAGTATTAATTCCGGTAATGTCCCTGCCACTCCTGACCAGTTTCTCTACCGGTAAGGAATATTCGATCATTTCTATTGTCGTAGGACTATAATCGGTGTTTTCAATGGTCAAAGGTATCTTAAACTGGCCCAGTTGCATACCAAATTCCCGCACTGGGGAGTATCTAACCCACATCTCCAAAATACTGGGCGAGCCTGCCATATTTACCATAAGTTGATAATCGACCTTTGACTCATCCTTTTTGAAGATATCTCCTGAAAGAGTGAGTACTGCTCGTTTCAGGTAGAATGTATTTTCTCCATCGTCATCAATATTAAATCCTCCCTGAAGGTAACCTTTTAACTTGAAATAATCTTTATTGAGGCTATCTTGTGCATGAAGAGCACAAGGAGCGGCCAGTAGGGCGGCCACAATAATAATTCGAAATAGTTTCATTTCTTTCATCTTTTAAGTTTCAAGATGCGAATATATCAATAATTGCTGACAAATTCGGAAATCGGGAGAAAATATTAGTT
>DFOK01000036.1 GCA_002376715.1 Bacteroidales bacterium UBA3543
GCTTTATCCACCTAAAAATGAGTATTTTTACGATATGGTAGAAATAAAGCAAGCCGGAGTTGTGCCGATGGATTATGTGTCTTAATTTTTATTAACCCGGACGGAAAAACTCAATTTACTATGAAAAGATATTTTTATTTGATTTTCCTTTTGTCGTTATCTGCTTGCGGCACATCGCAAAAAGAGAATATGGTGACCATTGGTGGCGTAGATGATGCCATTAATAATGCCATTATCGATTTTACACATACGGAAAAAAGGCTGTTAAAAGGTGATGATACGTTTTTGGTCTCTGCCGAGACCCTCGAAGAACTTATAGTCGTAACAATCATAGGCGATCCAAATACGGTTTTATTGATTGGCGAAGAGGATGGTACTTATGATTATCGTGCATTTCCGACGATGTTGGTAGAAATTGACGGAAAAATGTTTTTTTGGTACGATGAGGGAAAAAGCACTACTGATACAATCATAAACACGTTGTATAGGCGCAATTTTGTGGATACAATGATTGTAAATGCCTATATCCCCGATAGAATAATCGATGACGCCAAGAGAGGCGTCGTTTACTACTTTTGTAAAAACGATTTGACCAACTATAAGAAAACAGGTACCAATACGCTCACTAAGTCTTACAAACCGCCCCGATTGAGATGCAAAAAATGAAAGGAGGTAATCATGAAGAGAATCATTTTCATTTTGAGTTGTATTATGCTTTTTTCCTGCAAAGCAGAAAAAATGACACTTTCACCTTTTGTTTCCGTTTATAAAAGTGACCGGGTCGGCAATATTCCTCCTTCATATATTTTTTTGAAGACACAGCCTCAGACTTTTGAAATATACTCGCCGACTATATATGGAAGTCTCTTTGGTCAATGGGATATGAGCAATGATACATTGTTCCTGTTTCCCGAGTACGAGTATTTTTACCGGGATTCGGGGTCAAGGATGTCAAAAATAACACCGCAGGATACAAGTATGCTGGCTATTCCACAACAGTATCTGGTAAAAGATGATTCTCTGATTGATGTGACAAATTATAGTGCCATTTTACCCGAACCATTTACTAACCAAAGTCATCAGATGGTCTATAAACGTGTAATAAAGAAATAAGAAAAAGAGGCCTCTCGTTGGCCGGATGCAATCCGGGAGGATTGTTCAACAAGGCAGCATATAATTAGCGCAATATGAAAAGGGCAAATAAAATAGTTGGAGTAGTAGCAATATGTATCAATGTGCTTCTACTGTTTTATTCGCTTCATTGGTGTTATTTATACAATTTCACGAGCGGAAGATTGTTCTTGTTTATGTATCCGAATTGGGTGCTGCTGATAAATTGTTTGCTTGCGATAATTGGAATTTTCATCTCTATACTTTTAATGAGAAATAAGATTGGAATGAAATTGTTTCTTATTTTTACAATACTATTGTGGTTGGTTGTTTTATCAAATTTTTTCTTTCCGAGATACTGAGAAACAGGCGTTTAAAATATGACTAAAATTATAAAGATTCTTCTGGGATTACTTCTTTCTCCCTTGATTCTGTATTCGCAGAATGCAGCCGGTAATCTCTATACATACAAAGCTCCGCATTATTATGAGAGCATAGATTTGCTTGAAGATGGAAGTTTTGTTTATTACTGTAAATCGGAGTTTCTAAAGAGCGAAATAGAAGGAAATTGGCAACTGCGCAACGATACTATTCTCGTATTGGACAGCAAACCCCAAAGGAGTAAAATTGTTGTATTTGAGTCTCGCAAAAGAGCCAAAAGAAATACCTTTCAGATACGCAGTACGGATAATCGTATGATTAATTATCATCTCTATTTAATTACACCGACTGAGGACACTTTAGAATTCAAAGATCAATTTGATAAAACAGTTGTGTCGGGAAATTTTTCTTCATTTTATGTAGTAGATACCAAAGGGCAATATTCTCCTACCTATGAAATAGTTGGTTCAAAGGCTAACTTTTTTGAAATATTGATAGAAGGAAAAAGGGTTTTTGAGAATGAGTATTGGAAGTATTATGGAGAATATATAATACCGCTGGGAACAGATGGGAAATATTCAAACTATAAATTGGTAAAAACACCAACAACCTTATAGGAAGCAGCCATAAATGTCGCTATCGAAGATTTTTCGACAAAAAGCAAATTACCGACAAGATATGTGATAAAAGAGGGCAAATGTAAAAACGATTTGTCCAAATACAAGAGAGTGGTTACTAATATCGGGCTTGGCTATTACAAACCGCCCGTATTAAGATGCAAAAACAGATAAATTATGTATGTGCTGGCAAAAGAGCTGGGAGCTTTCGTCAGGTGGTTATTCAAAGGATGTAAGACCAAACTGCGAGACGAGATCGAGGGTAACTTTGAGGCTACCTGGGGTGTAACTTATGACATGGAAAATTATATAATTGGAAATGTGACGGTTCTGGTCATGATTTTGATAGCGGTCATAGTATTTAACATTCTTCACTAACTGGCTGCAGTACAATGAAAGTTAGTGGAGCAGAATAATTGTTATACGCCATATAGGGCAGGATTTTTAGTTATCTCCAGTTTAATTGTCTTCCTTATTGAATATGTTTTAGGCAAGAAAAACCACATTAGAATAATTAAAAACCGGAAGATTTATAACTTAAAAACTCAATTTATTTTTTGTTTATGCTTTTAAAAAGTTATATTTGCATGGCCTAAAAACATGGTGCCGGTTATCTATTCGATCGCAATACTGAAAACTTTAATATAAAGTACCGTTTGGGAGTAATTGGGGGACGATCTTACGGTATTAAAAAACCCTAACAGTAGGTTAGGGTTTTGTTTTGGTGCCCGGAGCCGGGATCGAACCGGCACAGCCTCTCGGCCACTGGTGTTTGAGACCAGCGCGTCTACCTATTCCGCCATCCGGGCAGTGATTATATGGTAAACACATAATAGGTCGGCAAAAGTAGAGAAATATTTGAAATTATCAAAATCACTCCTGATTGAGTTTATATTTTGCGAATGCAGTAATCAACTCATTGTGGTGAGACTTCCAGGCCTTGCGATAGAGGCGTCCCACTTCGGCGAGCCATGCCTGATCACGTTTCCCATCTACACTGCTTCCCACATCAGCCTCTCCACCTGCAGCATAGTACATTTCGCGCGTTGTGCTGCTGATGCGGGCATAACGGCCTGTGTTGGGCTTGATGTCATTGTTGCTAATCGTCAGATAGAAGTCGAGCATCTCTTCTGTGCAGGTACGATTCTCTTTAACCTGCGGAAACATAGTGGTATCGGCAATATAGACCGTGACTCCATCCTTGAAAACATAGGGTTCGTAGTGTCCGGGGACATACATATCCTCATAGACCACTCCGGCTACCGGAAACTGAGCTCCCGATTGCCACTGGATCCATTCTCGGATGGTCTCGAAATCCTCATATGATACGTTTCCCGTGGCATTGAAAACGGCATCCGCAATCCATATTGCCAATTTTTCAGGCGAAGGATTGAGCATAAGCACTTTGCCTTTTTTAGCAACTCCGAGGCGTTTATCTATTCCTGTAAAATATTCATATTCCTTAACCGGAAAACCCTCCCATCCGGGGTAGTCGGTATATTCCCAAATCAGAGTCTGCGCCATATAGGCGGCATCAAGAGTGGTTTCACATCTGGCGGTCAGTGCCGGCAAAGAATCCTTCAGATATCTCTTTAAAGCGGAATCCATGCCGATGAATTTGCGGTTGCAACTGCAAAGCAGGCAGCAGAACAGACAACAGAATGACAAAACTCTTAATCGTATCGTTTTCATAGCGGTTAAATATGATTTTAATCAAATGGATATAAATCGGCGAGCACGCAGGCGGTCATTGCCTCCACGACAGGGGGCACGCGTAGCGCAAAACAAACATCGTGACGGCCGGAAACTGAAATTTCGGTCATCACATTCTCTGCAAAGTCAAAGGTGGTTTGAGTCTTGCTAATTGAAGAGGTGGGTTTGACGGCGACACGGAACACCAACGGGTTGCCGTTGGAGATACCGCCGTTGATACCTCCGGCCCCATTTTTGGCGGTATGGCCATATCGGTCGATAAACGGGTCGTTGTGTTCGGATCCCTTCATTCGTGAGGCGGAAAAACCGTCACCAAATTCGATACCGCGTATGCCGGGAATTGAAAATATTGCGTGCGATATCAAAGATTCCACGGAATTGAAGAAAGGCTCTCCCAGTCCGGCCGGAATATTGGTACATATACATTCTATAATGCCTCCGAGTGAGTCGCCCTCTTCTATGGTCTTCTCGAGAAGTGCCTCCACAGCCTCTTCGTTGCCGATCGGAATACCTCCGACTTCAATCAGGGTGGCCCTTATCTCAATGGGGGAGATGATCTTCTTGGCCACAACGCCCGCGCCTACCAACGGTAGTGTCATACGTCCGGAAAAAATACCTCCGCCCGTAAATCCGGTGTTCTCGAAATCTCCCTTATGTGAGGAATATTTCATGTATGCGGTAAAATCGGCATGGCCGGGACGGGGAATATTTTTTAAGGAAGCGTAGTCCTGCGGGCGGATATTTTTGTTTTCAAATGTTATGGTCATAGGTTCGCCGGAGGTGACCATCGTTCCGTCGTCTCTTTTGCGAACTCCGCTTTCTATGATTGGAATGTCCTTCTCAATGCGCGGCGTGGTGCCTTTGCGACCGCTTTTGCGTCGCAGAATATCTTCGGTAAAATCGGCCGGATCAAGCTGCAAACCTGCAGGGACACCCTCTATGGTTATGCCTATCACCGGAGCGTGTGACGCTCCGAAAATCGTTATCCTGAAATTTTCACCGAAACTATTCATATCAATTAAGTTTTCTTTGGTCCAGTTTGGTTAGTTCCTCCAGAAAACCCGGAAAGGATTTGTCAATACAATCGGTGTCGTCTATGGTAATCTCCGAAGTGGCGAGGAGATTTGCGATGGAAAGCACCATTGCGAGACGGTGGTCGCCGTGTGAAGAGCATTCCGCCCCCATAAACTCAAAGTCCTCGTTGCCTCTGATCAGCATATAATCACCCCGGATTTCCACCCATACACCCAGTTTGCGAAATTCCTGAGCAAAACTGCGTGCACGGTCGCTCTCTTTATTTCGGAGTCGCCGGATACCCTGAATACAACTCTCACCGGTGGCTCGTGTTGCCAACAAGAATAGCGGTGCAAAGAGGTCGGGTGCATCTGTAATGTCATATACAAAGGGACAAATAATGGATTTGCGGATATTTATGTTCCCATCATTGTCTTTGATAATATCCACATGATTTTGTTCCAGAAAGTCATATATCATTGCATCCGCCTGATTGGAGAACATATCCATACCGCGGATGGTAATGTCACCCATCATCGCTCCTGCCACAAGCATAATGGCGGCAGCACTCCAATCTTTTTCTACTTCAAGTCCGTGCAGAGGCTTTATCTGTTGTTTGCCGGAGATAAAAAAGGATCTGGAGTCCTCATACTCTTCACCACTGAACTCGATCTCAATACCGAAGAATTCGGCCAGATAGATAGTAAGATCGATATAAGGATTGCTGGTAGGGTCCGCGACATATAAAACAGAGTCCTGTGTACATTGTGAAAGTGCAATCAGCATTCCCGATATCATCTGGGATCCGTGAGCACCTGAGATGTTGACGGTTCTGCCGTTGAGCCGTCCCGAAACCGTTGCGGGCAGGTAATGTTCATCTCGGTAGGTGATTTTGAGCCCCATCCATCTCAGAGCCTTCGCATGTTCGCGGATTTTCCGCCGGTTGAGGGTCTTTTCTCCGATTACGGTAATATCCGAATCGCTCAAACCCGCTAAAGGAATACAGAGGCGCGCCAGTAGTCCTGATTCACCCACGAAAAGTTTATTGTCTTTGACTATCAGCCCTTTTCCGTGTATGCGCTGGTTTCCCGTCAGGACAAGTGTGCGGCCTTCAAATGAAATCTCGGCCCCCAGCTGCCAGGCCACGGAGAGCGCCGATTGGGTATCATCACAAAGGGTAAGATTGTAGAGGCGTGTAGTCCCTTCGGCAAGGGCTGCAAGCAGTATTGCGCGTTGTGCAAAACTTTTGGAGGAGGGGATATCCACCTCTCCCTTGAGCACAATCTCGCCTTCCAGCAGATTGTAGTAGCAGGGTTGGCCGGGTGCAGTCTCAAATCCGCGGCGCGGGGAGACATAGTAGAGCGGTGCGCCCAAAGTGACCGATTTAAGCCTTGACGGAGTTCCTGCGGTACCCATGGCAAAAGCAATGAGTCGCTCGGGTGGAAATTCGTCGTAAAGAGAGAGGACCCTCTCCGCATCCTTCGCGGATTTTG
Source organism: Bacteroidales bacterium UBA3543 (assembly GCA_002376715.1). GTDB lineage: Bacteria > Bacteroidota > Bacteroidia > Bacteroidales > UBA932 > Cacconaster. Next base: position 6,329 of record DFOK01000036.1, read on the forward strand.
CAGTGGTGACTATTTTAACAATATCGGCTCCTTCGGCAAAAGCCTTCCTCACGATGGTCCTGAGGTCTTCTATGGGGTTTGTGTGATGCCGGTTGTGATAAGAGTAGATGGTTTTGCAAAACTTATTCATCGCAAGCGAAGAGAGCCACCTGCGAGAGTCTTCCGGGAGGGAGGTTTCAATGTCTACGAGGTCTGCACCGGCAAGAATGGCTGTAGAGAGGGCATTGATGGCATCTTCCCTTTCCGTCGCAAGACGGCAAGGATAGGCAGCCAGCAAAGCTGCCTCTCTCTGGGAGGAAAAAACATCTTTTATCTCCTGCTCGGAGAAACCGCATTTGTCGAGCCGTATCTCAAGCACTTCATCGCGCCTGGTTTCGGCCATGAACTTGCAGTAGATGCTATCTATATCCCTTATGCTGATGCAGACTTTTGCCATATACGGAGTTATTCTTCAATTGATGCAGCGACAATATTGGCCAGCAGAGCCCTGGTTCTGGCAAGCCCGCTTTTGTCCACTGGATGTACCCTATTGGTGAGAAAGATCACAGCGGTTTTGGAGTCCATATCCATTACCATCGAAGTGCCGGTATAGCCGGTATGACATATGGTCCGCGTGCGGCTGAAAAGATCTCCGCGAGGGCTTGAGGCACTACTGCGGTTGTCCCAGCCGAGAGCACGTCCTATGTGTGGGGAATTCTCCTCAGGTACTGTAATCATTCTCTCAACCGACATTTTGCCGAGGATTCTTTTTCCATGGATCTGACCACCGTTCATCAAGGCTGCTGCGATGACGGAAAGATCTTCCGCATTGGAGAAGACTCCGGCATTTCCGCTGTTGCCCACATTGATTATTCGTGCGATGGGATCATGTACATTGCCAACAAGAGGCAGCCCGTCAGCCTGCACTTCGGTAGGGGCACAGAGTTCGAGGGTTGACCCTGTGGGGTTATAGCAGGTATTTGCAAGTTCGAGTACATCAAATACATGTGTCTGCGCATAGTCGCACAATTTCTCTCCGGTAATATTCTGGAGGATATGCTGGAGAGTCACAAAATTGAGGCAGCTATACATATAGCCTGTGGTGGGCTTGAAGTTGCGCTTTACCTCCGTCGCAATATATCTCATTAGAGAATCCGGTGTGGCTTCGCCAAATCTTTCTACATAGGTGGATACAGTGATGTAGGGAGCTATGCCGGAACTATGTGTAAGCAGATCGATAATTCTTATATCAATTTTTTCGCCCGTATCGGGATCAGTCCAGGGTTGAAAATTCGGGATATACATATCCACGGGGTCGGTGAGACGAATACTGCCGTTTTCCACCAGTTGGAGAATGGAAAGAGTGGTGCCGACACATTTGCTGACGGAAGCCAGGTCAAATACGGTCTCAGTAGTCATAGCCACCGTGTCGGGCACTACGGATTTGTTGCCGTAGGCTTTGAGATAGACGATTTTATCGTTTTTTACAACCGACAATACAGCTCCGGGACATTGACCCTCTTCAATGGCTTTAAATACTACGGAATCTACTCCGGAGAGAATCGTCGGATTCATTCCCTGGGATTCGGGAGTGGCTTTGGCAAGTGTTCCGGGTGCGGGTGTGCTTACGCAACCTGTTGCCAGAAATGCTCCGAACAGGGCTATAAGGAGGAAACGTTTCATGATGGTATGTTTACGGATTAATTGACAATCAACAAAGTTAACTAATTCTTTTGAGAAGTCTGATTGAAGAGAAAAAGAAAATCACACTCAAGAGAATTCCGGCCACAAATTCCGGAAGCATTGTCCGTAGAGGGAATCCATATATGATGACGGCACGAATGCCCTTTGTAAGCCAATAAGCAGGATTAATCCGGCAGAAATAGTGGGAAATCCCGCTCATATTGGCCAGCGGAGCAATCATTGAACTGAGCATCACCAGAAATATTATTAAGAAAATCATCATATGTATCGCCTGGACATCGTTACGTGCTATTGATGCAATAAAAACTCCTATGAACAACAGAGGGAATGTGAATATATATGTTACCAAAATCAATTGGCCCAGACTTGAAGCGATAGTCATGTCATAAACGATGTATCCCACCGCCAGACAAAGGAATAGTTCGATAATTACGACGAGCGAATAGAACAACACCTTGACACCGAGATAGAGCCGCATATCGACTCCGGTAACGATGATCTGGGAAAGAGTATTGTTTTTTTTCTCGCCTATGACACTTAGCCCGATAAGGAAAATGGCTACAAGCATAAGCGACATTGAAATCAAAGAGACCAGATAAAATTCTTCGGCATGATCTTCATCGTTATAAAGACGATGGTGGCTGATAATGCCCTTTGAGACGTCATCACCTGAAAGAAGTGAGATCATCTGGGATGCCGACAGATCGGCCTCAAGAACCCTGGCTCCATCCACTAAAAAGGTCATTTTCTGAGGACTTCCGAGTTCCAAATCCCGCTCATAACCCTCAGGAATGACAATGATCATCGCAATGGAATTATGCTCCATAAGGCCCATTGCTTCTTCAACAGAGCTGCACCAAGCAGGGGGCAGACAATCTTTAGCCGAGGAAATTATTTGCGTTATTTCTCTACTGGAGGAAGAACGGTCCATATCTACTATGGCGCATCTGACCTTGTTGATATTACCCAGAGTTCGTGGAATGAATCCAACTACCACTATCGGACAGAGAATCATCAATATATACATCAGTGGAGCTCTCACGAATGAAAGCACTTCATGTTTGAATATGGAATGGAATCTTTTCATCATGACTTGGAATAACGTCGTGAAAAACCCAGCAGGGCAAGAATGAGAAAGACGAGGCTCTGAATTGAGAGATATAAGATGAAGGGTAGATTTTCCGATAGGCCGGTTCCTTTATATGCAATTCCCCTATATCCTTCGATGAAATGATATCCGTTAACAAGACGAGAAATTGTCTGCATCGCTTCGGGCATATTATTTACAGGCATTACGAATCCTGAGAGGAATACATTTGGTACGAATATAAAAAACCAGCAGATGATCAGAGCCGCTTCATAGGTCTTGCAGTAAGAACCGACAAGTAGTCCGAGCATCATGGAGTTGAAGGAAAAGAGGGCGCAAAATAGGAAATAGAGCAGAAAACTGCCGTTGATCCCGAGTCCGAATATCGATTGACCCAAAAATATCAGATAGGATATGTGTATCAGCGATATCAGGAAATAGGGGATAGTCTTGCCAATGACGATTCTGATAGGTCCTAAAGGCGTGAGAGATAACAGCCGTGACGTGCCATGTACCTTTTCTTTGTTGATGCTTATGCTGAAAATCATGGTTGAGACCACTATCAGGATTATCATTATCACTCCCGGAATAGTAGCCATTCTCCGATTCAGGTCAGCATTATAAAGATATCTTATAGTAAATGGAGGGTCGCTGCCGGGCCCTATAATAGAACTTTTTATGGCGGAGTTTATATGGTTTTTTATTGCAACTACATTGGCTGAGAAGGAGCAGTCAATAAAGAGGTCAAATTTGAGGGGAGCATTGTAGCCTCCTATTCCTTCACTGATTACGAGTGCGGCAGACACCCCGTCTCGTATGAAAGATTTTTCCACTTCCGAGGGGGAATCGAGCATCACTATTTTGCCGACTTTTTCCGTATTGTATAAGTGATTCACCACTTCATTTGCTCTCGGCCCTGCAGTATTGATAATGGCAAGGTCGATGCGCTGTATGTCTATCGAAATGGCAAATCCTATGGAGATGAAAAAAAGTGCCGGAAGAGCCAACAGGATAAGGCCGCTCACCTTATCCCTTAAGATGTGCGACAACTCCTTGCGTGCGACTGTCCAAATACCTCTCATCTGCCCTCCTCCAAAAACAAGTTGATAAGGTCGCCCCCGGCCTTAGCAGCCAAATTGATGGGGTTCCCGTAAGCCTTGATAGCCCCACGCTCCATCATCACTATATTGTCACAGTTAAATGCTTCATCAAGGTAGTGAGTGCTCACCAGAATGGCTATTCCTTCGTTTGCAGCATCGCGAACAGCCTCCCAAAGGCGTTTGCGATTGAGCAAATCGAGTCCTGAAGTCGGCTCATCCAGTAACAGCAAAGTGGGAGAGTGGAGTCGCGAAATGGAGAAGGCAAGTAATTGTTTCCTGCCTGCAGGCAATCTGTCGGTGCGAACATTCAGGTATTCCTCCATCTTGAAATGATTGATGAAACGATCTCTCTGATGTATAAATTCCTGTTGAGGAAGATTATACAGAGCACCGTAAAATTCAAAATTCTCCATCACGGTCAGAGTTCCGACAAGGGAAAAAGATTGGCTCATATAGCCTATTCGACACCCTGTTGCTATGGTAAATTCACCGGAGGTGGGCTTTGTGAGGCCTATAATCATCCTGATAAGAGTTGTTTTTCCGGCACCGTTTGCACCGAAAATTCCTATTACTTCCCCTTTCTCCAGGATTAGGGAGAAGTCACGTACGGCCACAAGAGAACCGAAATTCTTACTGAGGGATGATATGGTGAGAATTCTATCCATCCGTGCGTTCCAAAAATTTGATGAAGACATCTTCAAGACTATCTTCTCCCTCTGTGAGATGCTCCGGAGTATCGTATGATATGAGTCTTCCTTTATCGAGCAGCATCACCTTGTCAGCGCGCGCAGCCTCATCCAGATAGTGCGTACTCATTACTATTGTGATACCTTGCTCCCTCAGAGCCAACAACTCCTGCCAGAGTTCCCATCTCGAGAGAGGGTCGATACCGGTAGTGGGCTCATCGAGCAGCAGAATTGAGGGCGAGTGGACCGCAGCACAGCAGAGAGTGAGCTTCTGTCTCATACCTCCGGAAAGCTGACTTGCGCGATATTTCGCAAATGGCTCAAGCGAACTCCAAATGCGGGGAGTCATCTTGTAGAGCGCTTCTCTACCGCATCCGTAGGCATTTGCGAAGAAATTCACATTCTCCATAACCGTCAGGTCGCTATAGAGCGAAAAGGTGCCCGGAACATAACCAATGAGCTTGCGAATTGCACTCTGCTGCCGTCTGGTATCATATCCGCCAACCAGCATTTTTCCCTTGAAATCGCTATCCAGAGTGGTAATTATATCAAAAAGTGTGGACTTACCCGCTCCGTTGGCTCCGATCATGGAAACAATAGTCCCTTGCTCTACGCTGAAGGTGAGATCGTACAATGCCTGAAAGCGACCGTACCACTTGGATATGCCTTCGGCACGAATCATATGTGGAGTTCTGCAGGGAGACCGGCGCGAAGAGTGCCATCATTGGGCACATCAATTTTTACCATATATACCAAACGGGTGCGGTTGTCACGGGTCTGTATGTGGTTGGGGGCATATTCCGAGTGTTCGGAAATATAGCTTACACTCCCCTGATGCTCTACCAGGGTTCCATCCGGACCATCCGTCATAACGGTAACGCTGTCGCCCAAATTGACCTTTGTCAGAGTTGCGCCGTCAAGCCAGCACTTGAAAATCAACTTGTCGGTGCGGGCAAGCTTGAAAATCGGACGGCCGATAAGCACATACTCGTGCTCATTGAGATATTTAGTCACTACGACACCATCTTCGGGTGATTGGATAGTGCAGCGTCTGATCTGTTCATCAATCAGATGTTTCTGGGAAACGAGCACTTCTATCTGCGCCAGCACAGAAGCCGACTGCTGTTTGAGTTGGGCCCTGGCTGCCTCTATTCTGCTTTCCAGGATGGAAATCTTGTCCTCGGTCTGTTCCATTTTTTTGGAATCCAGCGATCCGGAAGCAACCAGACTACGTACCTTTTCAAGCTCTTTGACCAGAGCATCTTTCTCGCTGGTATAAGCCTCTATCTGGATTGCCTCCTTTGGCATTGTGGCTCTGAGTGCAGCTATCTGCGAGGTTAGATTGTCGCGCTGTAGTATCAGCAGAGTGGTATCTATATGGCCTACGATCTCTCCACGACTGAGGATAGTCCCCTCTTCGGCTTCAAGATCGGTCACTTTGCCATCAGCATCAGCCGATACCGTCCATTCTATGTTGTAAAAAATGCCGTAACCGTCGGGCCGGCTATCCTGATTGCAGGAAGCGAGCAGTAGAGCGGCGATAAAAATTATAGAGAAATGTTTCATAGTCGTCAATTGTCTAGATTGTCAATAAAGATGCGGTGACTGAGAATTATTTTACGGATTTTTTCAATTCGGTGGTATTCTCTGCCAAGTTCAGCCTGTGTCTGCATGTTAAGTGCTGTGAGATATTCGTTTTCGGAGATTTCGCCTTTTTGCATCATGAAGCGCAGTTCATCTGCCAGTTCGCGATATTTTGATGCCATTTCAGCTGCCTGAATTTCCAATTCTTCGCAAGCTGCTATCTCCTTTTCAATTTCGGTGCGTTTAAGATCTGTTTGTAATTCGAGATTGGCCCTGGAAATTTCCAGGAGTCTTTTTTCGTTGACGGAGAGGGCTTTGCTCCGGTGGTATGTACGCCATTCGGAGATGGGAATCGTGATGGCAACGCCAGCCATTCCGGAGAGAAGAGGGTCGTCTGAAAATACATCCATTCCCCATTTGCCATAGTGGCTATATGCAAATAATTTAATACTGGGGAGCGTGTTTGATAGTGAAAGCCGTCTGGCTGCATCGATCTGTCTGCTTCGGAGATCGATCATTCGAATGGCGGGATCTTCAACCACAGTCTCGATGAGGGCACTAGCCGGCATTTCGAGTCGGGTATCAAGAGCTATTTCGCTATCGGTGAGAGTTGAGAGAAGTGAAAAGCATTTTTCTCTTTCAATCTCCAGACCGGAGATTCTGTGGCTACTCTCAAGCAGTTGCATTTCAATCAACAAAACATCCTTACGATAGATTACTCCTTCGTCAAAAAGAGATTTAATGCTTTTCAAATCATTTTGGAGTCTCTCATGCGCTAGTTTGAGGATTTCGAGGCTCTTTTCGGCGAGAAGTGCATTAAAATAGAGTTCATCAGCAACGTTTTCCGTCTGAAGAGCCTTTTGCTCTATATTGAGCAGCCTTGCCTCTTTTGCCAGGTTGTTGAGCAGACGTTTGGTACGGTACTCACCTCCATCGTAGATGTTTTGTGAAAAAAACAGGTAGCCACCGTACTGCCATTTGGGTAATCTTTTAAAGTCAATCTGATGATTGACCAGAGCACCCATATCGGGTGTGTGCGTCTGGTACGATCTAAATCCGACCAAAGATACTTGCGGAAGGAGTGTCCTTTTGAGGATGCTGTTGCGTATTTTAGCGCCTTCTTGCACAAGAGTGACATTGCGGCTATCTCCTATGGATCCGCGCGCCAAAACACGGCACTCCTCCAGAGTCAGCACCTTGACCGGTGTGTCGTCCTGCTGTGCCCCTGCGCAAATGGAAGTCAGTAACATCATGGCGGACATTACTGCTGATATTAATATCCGTTTCATAAAAAAGGTTCTACCTACTGAAATACAAATTTAAACAAAAATAGTGAGAAATACCGGATATAAAAAAACGGCCTTGGAAGGCCGTTTTAAGTTTGGAGTTCTGAGTATCTAGTATTGAGTATTTTTATATTAGAT
>DFOK01000105.1 GCA_002376715.1 Bacteroidales bacterium UBA3543
AGTTAATTTTAATGTCACCACTCTTTTTGTGCCGGTCGCTCCTCCGCGTTACGCATACTACACACTTAGAACTCAGAACTTTAAAATTTTTCTCTATATTTGTAATAATGAAACTTCAATACGCTAATTATGAGATATATTTTATCGAGAATCTCGGTTCTTCTGTTTTCGGTTGCAACAATAGCCTGCGCTGTAAGCTGCGAGCCTGAAGAAAACAAAGAGACCCCATCCGGTCTTGAAGCACTATTTACCTATTTCGAAAACAACTGGCTTGATTATCCACCGTGGGAGATGAAAAAAAGTGGAGAGGGGCTGAGTGGAGAAGGCTGTACATTCTACTATTGGTGGGAACATAGGTTTGAAGCTAAGAGTGCGAGTGAGTTATATGCAATGTGCCAGATCGATAATGATTTGCTCTCTGCAATGTCAACCCAAAACCTTGTAAGATGCTGCTATGTTTATCCATATAACGGAATTGTAACAGCATATTGTAGTCCAACCCTCTCTTTTCTGGATGGAATTCATTATGTTATGACCATTTTCAACGGATATCGTGAACTTCATAATCGCAAAGATGCTCCGAGAGAAATGTTGCGTCTCTACAAAGAGGTGAAATACAGTGATAGGGGTGACACTTTTGTCGTTATATTGGAGAGTAAAGATTATAGAAAACAGGGAAGTATCGTAGGAGGAATTGCTTCTTTTTCACTTGTTATGGCATCGGCGGTTGACAACGAATGCTTTACCTCTGCGCAGATCGTTGAACTTAGCAAATCAGTCCTAGATAAAATCGATGAAATTACTCTTGACCAGACAGGGACATACAGTTTCCATACTGCTTTCTATCCTTATCTCCTGGGTGCCGTCATATCATTTCATTATGATAGTGAACTCTCTGCAAATCAGTCTTCTATCCTTAAAAACTTTATTTACGACTGCGATCGCAGTCGGTAGAAAGATCAACTATCGACTTGATTTATAGAAGTTTAAGCAGAATTGCAAATAAATGAAGTGAAAAATGATATTTTTTCAAAACCGACTCTCAAAGTCGGTTTTTTTTATTGCTGATTGTTGTTAACTTTGTAAGTTGTGGACATATAACTTTTCTCACGATGGACATATCACTTTTTTCACGCACAATTAAAGAGCTTATCCTTGAGAATGACAGGGTAGGTGTGCCCAGAGTAGGTCATTTCCTGGCCGAGTTGATGCCTGCGACTTTCTCCGCTTGCAGGACTATGATCAATCCTCCTTATAGGAGAATGTCTTTTTGTAAGGACGGAGTTACCGTTGCAGAAAGGGATATTTTTCTCAATAAGATGGAGGAGGTTTCCGGCTTGCCATCTGTACAGGTAGCCGAAGAGTATGATATGTTTATAAGAGGTTTCATCTCAGACCTGGAGAATGAAAAGTCAGTTGATTTACCTTCGCTTGGTCGTATGCACGCCACATCCTGTAATGAATATTTTTTTGTCGCAGATGAAGACCTGGACATCTATCCCGACGGTATTGGTTTCGAGCCGGTCTCCGTCAAAGCTCCGGATCCGGACTTTGTGCCGGAAGCTCCACCGGAGCCAGAACCGGAATCCACAGTTGAGTCTGAGCCAGAACCTGAGCCTGAGCCCGAAATCACATCTGAACCTGCCCCCGAGTCTATCTCTGAACAAGAACCCGAATCTGAGTCCATAACTGAACAAGAGCCCAGATCAGAGCCTATACCTGAACAAGAGCCTGTAGCAGAATCTGATACGGAAACTAAACAGGAATATGATACTGAAACTAAAGCCGAATTAGAACCCGCTCCAGAGCCTCAAACAGAGTCAGAACCAGTTGAGGTTGCCGTAATAGATCCTGAAGCGATTGAAGACAACAAGTTTGTTGAGGAGCCTGAGGCAGACGCTGAACCAGAACTTATATACGAACCCTCCAAAAAACATGTGGGACTTTGGGTGGTTGTGGCAATTATTGCTCTGGTGATAGTTGTGGCTCTGCTGCTCTATTTCTTCAGAGACTCTGAGTGGCTCTCACCACTGCTCGACAAGCTGCTTTATACCAAAGAGGAACTCAGAATACTCGGTAGATAACCTATTATGATTGATAGAGATACCATAAACAGAATCTTCGACGCAATAAAGATCGAGGAGGTAATAGGCGATTTCGTCTCTCTGAGACGGAAAGGCTCCAACTGGTGGGGTCTCTGTCCGTTTCATCCCGACAGAAACCCCTCAATGGCGGTTTCTTCGGCCAAAAACCTCTTCAAATGCTTCTCCTGCGGTAAGGGAGGCAATGCTCTCTCATTCGTAATGGAGCATGAGCACATGAGTTATCCGGAAGCATTGCGCTATCTGGCTGCAAAGTATAATATCGAAGTGGTGGAAAAGGAACTTACTCCGGAAGAGGTAGCCCGTAACCAGCGTTATGATAACCTTCTTGTGGTGAGTGACTTTGCACATAAATTCTATCAGAATCTGCTTTGGGACAATGATTTTGGAAGGACTGTAGGGCTCTCTTATTTCAGGCAGCGGGGCTATAACGATGATACCATCCGCAAATTCGGCCTTGGCTTTGCTTCGCACCATCCTGACACCCTTATCGATGCTGCCCGCAAAGAGGGGTACAAGGAGGAATATCTTGTTGGAGCCACCCTTTGCGTTACCCGTGAAAACGGTCAGATAAGCGACAGATTTTATGACAGGGTGATGTTTCCCATCCATTCCATAAGCGGTAGGGTGATAGCTTTCGGTGGCCGTACCCTGAAAAAAGATAAGAATGTCCCCAAATATGTTAATAGTGAAAATAGTGAAATATACAAAAAGAGTGATGCCGTATATGGTATCTTCTTCGCCAAATCCGCCATTGCGAAAGAGAAAAAGTGTTATTTGGTGGAGGGATATACCGATGTGATTTCCATGCATCAGGCGGGAATCACAAATGTGGTGGCACCTTGCGGCACTGCACTGACTACGGGCCAGATTCGCCTGATGAAGCGCTTTTCACCCGATATAACGATTATTTATGACAATGATGAAGCAGGAATAAATGCTTCTCTCAAGAATATCAATCTCCTTTTGGAAGAGGGTATGAATGTCAGGGTGTTGCTTCTGCCCGAAGGTGAGGATCCCGACAGCTTTGCAATGGCCCATACGGGAGATGAGATACGGGATTTCATCGCAAATAACGAGGAGGATTGTATTTTCTATAAATGCAGACTTCTGGTGGATAGTGAACCCGATCCGGTTCGTAAGTCAAGGGCAATAAGGGATGTGATAGAGACTATTGCCTATGTTTCGGACCCGGTCCTGAGAAATCTTTATGTGGATAATCTCTCAAAAAAGTATGATCAGAAACCGGAGATGCTCTTCAAGGAGATTTCTTCCCTGCGTCGGAAGCGGCGAGAAGAGAAGCAACGTATGGAGCAGCGCAAGGCAGCTGAGGCCTCGTCTGAGCGCCTTAGACCGGTTTATGAACAGCAGCCACCGCCTCCCTCCGAAGAGTACTATGAGCCTGCAGGTGAACTTTTGATCGGGGATGTTTACAGTAGTAATACCCCTATGGATGTTTCCGAGAGGGAGCTCGTATATTACCTGGTCAAGTTTGGTTGTTATCCGATCCATTTTGTGGAGGATATGTTTTATGGAGTCCGGAAGAGGGAAGGGGTTACGGTTGCAGACTATGTCCGTTCTGCGCTTAGTGAGGATGAACTTGAGTTTGAAAACCCTCTGTATCGCTCGATTTATGAGGAGTTTTATTCTTTATATGGTACGTTTGACAATAGTGGGGATCACGAGGAGCAGCAGAAGCAGATTGTGCGCTTTTTATCGGTTCACAAGAATGATGCGCTCCGCGAAACAGTCCTGGGATTGCTCCTGGAGACTCATCCTCTGACTGTTAAAGAGTATCGCAAGTCTATAGCTCCTGAAGAGACGATACTTGGCTTTACCGTGCCTAAATCTATGATTCTTTACAAATTGCGTATTACCGAACAGGCTTGTTTAGACCTAACTAAGGAAATAGCTACCGCTGAGGCAAGTGGGGACATAGAGCGCCAGAAAGCTCTGATGATGCAGCTTCAGATGTTCAATCAGGTGAAAAATCGCTTTGCAAGAGAACTCAACCGCCTCTGATTGCAAATAATTCACTACCTTTGCGGGTCAATTTTAAAAATTTCAAGACGATGAATACCAATTACAAAAGAAATCTCGTAACCTGTGCTTTACCTTATGCCAACGGACCCATTCATATCGGTCATCTTGCAGGTGTTTATGTTCCTGCAGATATATATGTAAGGTACCTCCGAATGCGCGGCAGAGAGACTCTCTTTGTATGCGGTTCCGATGAGCATGGTGTTCCCATCACCATTAAGGCGCGAAAGGAGGGTTGTACCCCCCAGGATATTGTGGACAAATATCACGGCATCATCAAAAACTCTTTTGCCGATTTTGGGATTAAGTTTGATATTTATTCCCGTACCAGTTCCCAGATTCACTACAAAACTGCATCTGAATTTTTTAAGAAACTCTATGATGAGGGCAAGTTTGTGGAGAGGGAGAGTGAACAGTATTATGATGAGGAGGCCAAGTGTTTCCTTGCGGACAGATATATAGTGGGTACCTGCTCCAAATGCGGTGCAGAGGGAGCTTATGGTGACCAGTGCGAGAAGTGTGGAAGCACTCTGAGTCCGGATGAATTGATCGATCCCCATTCGGCCATCAGCGGTGCCAAACCGGTTAAGAAGATGACAAAGCACTGGTATCTTCCGCTGGACGAATATGAGCCCTGGCTTAAGGAGTGGATCCTCGAAGGTCATAAAGAGTGGAAGAGCAATGTTTACGGACAATGCAAATCCTGGTTGGATGGCGGTCTTCAGCCGCGTGCAGTGAGTCGTGACCTCGACTGGGGTGTGCCCGTCCCCGTAGAGGGCGCCGAGGGTAAAGTGCTCTATGTTTGGTTCGATGCTCCTATCGGTTATATTTCCAATACCATAGAACTTCTTCCCGATGAGTGGGAGAAATGGTGGAAAAGTAAGGAAACCAAACTTGTGCATTTTATAGGTAAGGACAATATAGTATTTCATTGCATTGTCTTCCCCTCCATGCTTAAGGCATACGGTGACGGCTATATCCTTCCGGATAATGTCCCCGCCAACGAATTCCTCAATCTTGAAGGTGAAAAGATATCCACCTCTCAAAACTGGGCTGTGTGGCTACATGAATATCTCGAGGATTTCCCCGGACAGCAGGATGTGTTGCGTTATGCGCTTTGCGCAAATGCTCCGGAGACTAAGGATAACGATTTTACCTGGAAGGAATTTCAGACACGCAACAATAGTGAGTTAGTGGCTATTTTCGGTAATTTTGTAAACCGTGCAGTTGTGCTTACACACAAACATTTTAATGGTGAGGTGCCGGCAAATGCAAAACCTGAGCAGATAGATTGGGAAACACTATCTCAGATCCCGGATATCCGTAAAGCAATCGAGGATAACCTCGAGAATTACAAATTCCGCGAAGCGCTTAAGGAAGCTATGAATCTTGCCCGTTTGGGAAACAAATATCTTGCAGACACTGAGCCTTGGAAGGTGGCCAAGAATGATCTTGACCGTACTGCCTCCATCCTCAATGTATCACTTCAGATTTGTGCAAATCTGGCGATTGCCTTCGCACCTTTCCTTCCTTTCTCGGTTGAAAAGCTCAACAATATCCTCAATGTGGCTGCTCTTGATTCCGCATTGGCGTGGGATGAGCTCGGGAAGGATGAAATTCTCCCCGTAGGTCATAAACTCAATAAGGCCGAGTTGCTATTCGCCAAGATAGAGGACGAGCAGGTCGAGGCTCAGATAGCAAAATTAAATGCAACCAAGGTTGCAAATGAAGCAGCTGCCGCAGAAAAATCTGCTCAGGAAGAGCCCACTATTGCTCCTGCCAAGGCTGAATGCACTTTTGATGAGTTTCAGGCTATGGATATCCGCACTGCTACCGTTCTTGAGGCCGAAAGGGTACCCAAAACCGATAAACTCCTAAAACTTACCATAGACACAGGCCTCGACACCCGCACTATTGTATCAGGTATCGCGGAATACTATACTCCCGAAGAGATGGTCGGCAAACAAATTTGTATCCTCGCCAACCTGCAACCACGCAAAATCCGCAGTATCGAGTCAAAAGGAATGATCCTTATGGCTCAGCAGGAAGATGGCAAAATGCGCATCGTTTCCCCCGAAGAGAGATTAATCAACGGCGCGTGTGTTGGGTAGTTTTTAGTATCAACTCTCGAGCACAAAAAAGTCCTGGGCTAATTATTATTAACTCAGGACTTTAAACTTACTTTTAACTCCTAACTCGGAACTCTATACTATAAGCGATACTTCTCAGCTTGCGCTGCTATCAACTCTTTATCCTCGAAATAATTAATGCGCATTGCGCGTTTGACATCTGCGAGAGTCTCAGCTGCTGCGGCACGAGCTATTTCGGAACCCTTTTTTAGAACATCATAAACATAGGGAATGTTTTGCTCCAACTCTTTACGGCGCTGCCGTATCGGCTCCAGAACATCATTGAGCACTGCGTTGAGGAATGTCTTGATCATCATATCACCGAGACCTCCCTTACGGTACTGCTCCTTGACCTCTTCCAGATTGTGAAAATCAAAGCTCACCTTGCGTCCATGGAAACAGTCACCAAACTTCTCGAAATGCTCATCCTTGCAGAATGCATCCAGATAGGTAAACACGGTATTGCCCTCTACATGGCCGGGATCCGACACCTGAATATGCAGAGGGTCCGTGTACATTCCCCTTACCTTTTCCCATACTTCTTCTGCAGAGTCCGCAAGATAGATGCAGTTGCCCAGTGACTTACTCATTTTGGATTTTCCGTCGGTGCCCGGGAGACGCATACAGGCGGAATTATCCGGTAGAAGTGCCTGTGGTTCAACAAGAGTCTCTCCATAGGTGGAATTGAATTTGCGTACAATCTCGCGTGCCTGCTCGATCATCGGTATCTGGTCTTCACCTACAGGCACAATGTTGGCTTTAAATGCAGTAATATCAGAAGCCTGGCTTATGGGATAGCAGAAAAAACCGACCGGAATCCCCGCTTTATTATCGGCCTCTTCGGCATTATCGCTATAGCCACGGAACTGTATTTCTTGCTTGACGGTGGGATTGCGCTGGAGACGTTGAACCGTCACCAGATTCATATAGTAGAAGGTCAGCTCGGTGAGTTCACTTATCTGTGACTGAATGAAGAGGACTGATTTTTCAGGGTCAAGTCCAGCCGACATATAGTCAAGAGCTACTTCTATGATGTTTTCGCGTATTTTGTCGGGATTGTCTGCATTGTCCGTAAGGGCCTGCGCATCCGCTATCATGATGAATATCTTCTCATATTCGCCGGAGTTCTGAAGCTCTACTCGGCGGCGGAGCGAACCCACATAGTGTCCTATATGGAGACGCCCGGTAGGGCGATCTCCTGTCAAAATAATCTTTCCCATCAATTGGTCAATTAATCTTTTACTTCTTTGAGTTTCTCCCTGATCTTGGCCTCTATCTCGTCACAGAGTTCGGGATTGTCCTGGAGTAGGCGTTTGACTGCATCACGTCCCTGTGCCAGACGCTGGTCACCATAACTGAACCACGAACCGCTCTTTTTGATAATATCGAATTCAACACCGAGGTCAACTATTTCGCCTACACGGGAAATACCCTCTCCGAATACGATGTCAAACTCAGCCTTACGGAAGGGGGGAGCCAATTTGTTTTTGACGATCCTAGCACGTGTACGGTTGCCGGTGGCCTCTTCGCCATCTTTAATCTGCGTTATTTTGCGGACGTCAACACGGACTGAAGCGTAGAATTTGAGTGCGTTTCCACCTGTGGTAGTCTCCGGATTACCGAACATAATGCCGATCTTTTCGCGAAGCTGATTGATGAAAATACAGCAGGTGTTGGTCTTTGCAATGTTGGCTGTGAGTTTGCGGAGTGCCTGACTCATTAAGCGGGCCTGGAGGCCTACCTTATTGTCGCCCATATCGCCTTCGATCTCAGCCTTGGGGGTGAGAGCGGCGACTGAGTCTATGACCACGATGTCAATGGCACCGGAACGGATGAGGTTGTCGGCGATTTCGAGTGCCTGCTCTCCGTTGTCGGGCTGTGATATCAAAAGCGTGTCGATATCGACACCGAGGTTTATCGCATAGGTGCGGTCGAATGCATGCTCGGCATCAATGATGGCTGCTATTCCGCCGGCTTTCTGGGCTTCTGCAATCGCGTGGATAGCCAGAGTGGTCTTTCCACTGGCCTCAGGACCATAAATCTCGATAACCCTTCCACGAGGGTATCCCCCGATGCCGAGGGCGTTGTCCAGAGCAATGGAGCCGGTAGGAATAATAGAAACTTCGAAACTCGGCTGATCTCCCATCTTCATGATCGTCCCCTTTCCGAAATCCTTCTCAATCTTGTCAATAGTCGCCTGGAGGGCTTTTAGCTTCTCCAGATTCTTCCCTGCAGTTGTCTGTCCGGGTTCTTCTTTTCCTTTTGCCATAATCTGATTTTTTTGAATGTTAGTAAATAGCTGCAATAAATCTGCTTATTCCTGCCACAAATATACTCCATTTTTATGTGAAAACACTCATTTTGTATTAAATTTGCAAGGTGAAAACGAAATTTGCGAAAGATGAAACCTAAGTTGCTGGGAATGTCGTTATTACAGCTTCAAGAGGTCGCCGCAGACCTCTCGTTGCCTAAATTTGCGGCCAGACAGATAGCTGACTGGCTCTACGCCAAAGGCACCAGAGAAATATCCGGCATGACAAATCTTTCCATTGCGGCCCGTACGGCTCTCGAAGAGCGCTATCAGATAGGTCACACGCCTTACATAGAAAAGTTCATTTCTTCTGACGGTACCAAAAAATATATTTTTCCCACCTCAATTCCCGGAAAATATATCGAGACTGTGATGATCCCTGAATATGAGGTTGATCAAGTCATGGAAATGGGCAGAGCTACCATTTGCGTCTCTTCGCAGGTGGGCTGCAAAATGAATTGCTCTTTTTGTATGACAGGTCGTGCAGGCTATCATGGTCAGCTTTCTGCGGCCGAGATCATTTCCCAGTTTATGAATATAGATGAGGCGCAGGAGCTCACCAATGCGGTCTTTATGGGGATGGGCGAGCCTTTGGACAACTGGGATGAGGTATCGAAAGTTCTTCAGATACTCACCTCCGATTGGGGTTTCGGCTGGAGTCCAAAGCGTATTACCCTCTCTACGGTAGGAGTTTTGCCGAATCTCAAGAGCTTTTTGGATAACTTCAAGTGTCATCTGGCGTTGAGTTTGCATACTCCTTTTGACGAAGAGCGTGCTGCACTGATGCCGGTACAAAAGGCCTTTAAGTTGGAGGATATACTTTCGCTTATTCGTCGTTATGATTTTACCGGTCAGCGTAGGGTGAGTTTTGAGTATATAATGTTTTCCGGAGTCAATGATACTAAACGTCATGCAGATGCCTTGATAAGAATGCTTTCGGGGCTTGAGTGCCGCATCAATCTCATAAGATTCCACTCCATCCCCGATTTAGCGTTGCAAACCTCTCCACGTACGAGAATAGATGATTTTAAGGCGCGCCTCAACAACGCCGGCATTATAACTACTTTGCGCACTTCACGCGGTGAAGATATAATGGCAGCCTGCGGACTTTTGGCAGGACAAGAAAGATAGAATGTGTATGAAACGCTTTATTGCAATATCCATATTTCTGCTTATGCTCAGCATTAGCGCTTTCGGTCAAAGACCAAAGGTAGGGGTAGTGCTGTGTGGAGGCGGGGCAAAGGGAGCGGCGCATGTGGGAGTTCTCAAGGTGCTGGAAGAGTACGGTATACCTATCGATTATATTGCAGGTACCAGTATGGGTGCCATTGTGGGAGGTCTCTATGCCATAGGGTATTCTGCCGACGAACTGGATTCTCTCGTGATGGTGCAGGATTGGGATTTTGTGATGAGTGACAAGGTTCCTCGCAAGCAGGTTTCCTTCGAGGCCAAAAAATATGACGACCGTTTTTTGCTCAAGATTCCTTTTTCTTTCAGAAGAGATAGGGGCAACCAGGCCGACAAAAGGCAGTCGTTGCGGGATCGTAATATGGTCGGACCACCACCGCCCCTCCGTGGACAGCAGGAGACATCGCTACTCTCAAATATTCCGATGTATCTCACCAGCGGTCATAATGTTTACAATCTCTTCACCAAATATTCGGTAGGTTATCAGGATTCCATTGATTTTGACAATATGCCGATTCCATTTGCTTGTGTGGCAGTGGATTTGGTCAGCAAAAAGGAGGTTGTGTTCCGCAGTGGCTATTTTGTAGATGCGATAAGGGCATCAATGGCTATTCCCGGATACTTTGCACCGGTGAGAATGAATGATATGGTGCTGGTAGATGGTGGCATACTCAATAATTATCCTGTTGATGTGGCCAAAGAGATGGGGGCGGATATCATAATAGGTGTCAAGCTTGGCTTTGGTGAGAGCCATAGTACTGATATAGATAATATCGGCGATATGCTGGGCGAACTCCTTGCTCTCTACATGGAGGAGAATACGGAGAAGGCAATAGATATGACGGATATTGTAATAGCTCCAAGTGTGAAAGACTTCTCCACTATGAGTTTCGACATACCGAGTCTCCGCAGATTGATCGATAATGGTGAAGCGGCCGCCAGGGAGAAAAGTCGTGAACTGGTACGCCTCAAGGCACATCTTGATGAGATGGAACGGAAGGAACAAAAAACTCTTATCGGTCCTACCGTGTTCAGGAAAACTTACCCCAAAGCAGTCCATATTGACCAGGACTCGATAGTCATCGGCAAGGTATCTTTCACAGGACTCTCTCAAAGGGATGCCGAGTGGCTTTTGAAAAAAAGCAAATTTCAGCCTGGAGCGATAGTTACCGGTCGTGATATTGATGAAGAGATCTCCAAGTACTATAACACGGGATCATTTTCGTCGGTAACTTACCTACTGAAAGGTACTGAGAGTCCCTATCATCTGGAGATCAATTTTGTCAAGGGACTCGCCTCTCAGCTCGGCGTAGGATTCAGGTTTGACTCTGAGGAAGTGGCTACCGTGATGCTCAACGTAAGCGCAAATAATTTGGCTCTGTATGGTTCCAAGGCCTCCATAACGGCTAAATTGGCTTACAATGCAATGTTTGTGGCGGACTATTCCTATGCATTCCGGGCCAATTTGCAGTTCAACACTTCCTACACCTTCAGGTCTTCAGACCTCAATATATTCAACAAAGGGTTGAGGTCTGACAACATTTCATTCTTCAGTCATATTGCCGACCTCAATTTTTCAACCAGGAGGTTCGTCAGTGGTCAGACTTCACTTGGAATGAAGTTCCAGTCCTTCAATTTCAGATCGGTACTCTCCTCGTCGGATGTGCCCCCAATTTATGACCCCGACATAGGTCGTTCCAATTTTATCAGTGCTTACGCCAAATTTAAACTTGACAGGATGGACCGGGAACATTTCCCAACCAGTGGATTTGTCCTGAATTCGGGGTTCTCTTACCATTTCAACTGGCTTAAGCCGGACGAATATCCCTTCTCCGTAGCTAACCTGCATTTCTCTATGGTGGTTCCCCTTTTTAGCGAATTGGCACTGATTCCAACGATTTACAATCGGACGCTTATCGGTGGCAATATTCCGGTAGCTTTTATGAATTTAATGGGAGGCTATGAAGAGGGCAGATATATGGAGCAGCAGATTCCATTTATGGGGTTCAACTATACTTATGCCTTTAAAAATATCCTTACCGTTGCCTCTTTGGATGCACGGTTACGTATCGGCCGAACGCACTATATATTCGCCTCCGGCAGTTATGCATTGGATAGTGAAGGTATCATTGATATGTTTGCAGGGCCCGGCATTATAGGTGTACGTCTGGGATATTCTCACGACTCTCCGATAGGTCCGATTTCTTTTAATTTGCATTGGTCCAACTTCACCGCCAGGGTAGGAGCCTATCTGAGCCTGGGTTATTCATTTTGATCTATTATGGAGAGAGATGTTGTTTTGAATAGAATGAGGCGCCTCTGTAGCCGTGGAGAGCGTTGCAGCAGCGATATACTCCGCAAAGTGATCGCCTATGGCATTCCCGAGCCGGAATCGGTGGTGGAGCAGCTTGTCAAAGAAGGTTATATCGATGACGCAAGATATGCAAGGGCTTTTGCAAGAGATAAAAGTTCTCTCCAGGGTTGGGGAAAAGTAAAAATAAGAGTAGATTTGCAGCGTAAAAGTATTGATGAATTGGCCATTACGGCTGCGCTTTCCGAGATTGATTCCGCTGCAGCGGAAACAAAGCTCCAAAAGCTTGCCCTGGCAAAGCTCAGACAACTGCGGAATGAAAGCGATCCGAATATACACAAAGCCAAATTCATGCGTTACCTTATGGGCCGTGGCTACACTTATGATGAAATAGTGAAGACATATGATAACAACAGAACAGATTAAAGAATATAAACAGCGTGTAATGGCGTTGGGGAGGTCTCTTTGACATCGATGCAAAGCGTGAAGAGCTCTCGACAAACCAATTGAAAACCACCGCTCCCGATTTTTGGGATGATCCAAAAGCAGCGGAACTGTTTCTAAAGGAGGTTTCCGGTCTTCGTTTTTGGGTGGATAATTTTAATAGAATAGAGTCACAGGTGGATGATCTTGAGATACTCCTCGAATTTGGAGAGGATGCCTCAGATGATATTGATGCGGCGGCAAATTCGTTGCAGAGTGCAATTGAAGCACTTGAACTGCGTAATATGCTCAGCGAAGAGGGCGACAACCTTGGAGCACTCTTAAAAATCAATTCAGGTGCCGGTGGCACTGAAAGCAATGACTGGTCGTCAATGCTGATGCGAATGTATATCCGCTGGGGTGAACGCAACGGCTATAAAGTCCATGTTTCAGAACTTCTGGAAGGTGATGAGGCGGGAATTAAGTCTGTAACCATTGAGTTTGAAGGTGACTATGCATTCGGCTATCTCAAGAGCGAGATAGGAGTTCACCGTCTCGTTAGAATATCTCCCTTCAATGCCCAGGGCAAACGCCAGACCACATTCTCCTCCGTATTTGTCTACCCATTGGTAGATGAAACCATAGAGATTGAGATAAATCCATCCGACCTGGAGTGGGATACTTACCGTTCCTCAGGAGCCGGTGGGCAGAATGTAAATAAAGTCGAGACCGGAGTCAGGGTAAAGCATATTCCCACAGGCATTGTTGTGGAAAATACCGAAACACGTTCCCAGATTGACAATCGTCAGAATGCTCTTCGTATCCTAAAATCCCATCTCTACGACCTGGAACTCAAGAAACGTCAGGAAAAGCAGACCGAACTTGAAGGACAGAAAAAGAAAATCGAATGGGGATCGCAAATTCGCAGTTATGTTCTCCATCCCTACAGGATGGTCAAGGATCTTCGCACCAACTACGAGACTTCAGATATACAAGGAGTCCTGGATGGTGATCTTAATGCATTTATGAAAGAATTTTTAATGAACAACTAACTATGAGAAAGAAAATTGTAGCAGGCAACTGGAAGATGAACACCACAGTTGCAGAAGGAAAATCTCTTGCACAGGAGATTGTTGCCGCTCTCGGGAGCGTTCCCTCAGATGTGCAACTTGTATTCGCACCCCCTTTTACTCATCTGGTGACAGTCGCAAAAGTTATTAAAGGGACTCCCATAGCACTCGCGGCACAAAATTGTGCAGACCAGCCAAAAGGAGCATTTACGGGTGAAGTGGCCGTCTCGATGCTCAAAGATGCAGGTTGCACCTATACTATCCTAGGTCACTCCGAGAGAAGGGAATATTATGGTGAAACCTCTGAAAAACTGGTAAAAAAGATCCGTCTCGCCCTCGATGCCGGTATAAAACCTATTTTTTGCGTAGGGGAGAAACTTGAGGAGCGCAATGCCGGTAAACACTTCGAGGTTGTAGGAGCGCAAATTGAAGAGGTGCTGTTTCTGTTTAATGCTGAGGCAATGAAAAATATCGTAATTGCCTATGAACCCGTATGGGCCATCGGCACAGGTGTGACTGCAACTTCCGAGCAGGCTCAGGAGATCCATTCATTTATACGCAAATTCCTTGCAAACCGCTTCGGAAACGAGGTTGCGGAGGGGACATCCATTCTTTACGGGGGCAGTTGCAAACCCTCAAATGCCCGTGAGCTTTTTGCTTGCAAGGACATAGACGGCGGACTCATAGGAGGGGCTGCACTCAAGGCAGAGGACTTTATAGGTATAGCCACCAGCTATTGATTATGGACTATATTGTAGTCCATATTGAGGTGAGACCCTTCACCGAAGAGAGGGCTGAGATAGTGCTGGCGGAGATTGAAGAACTTGGATTTGAGAGTTTCTCAATCGAGGAGCCCTATCTAAATGCCTACATACCTAAAGAGAGGTTTTCAGAGAGCGCTCTGAAAGCTCTTCTCAGTGCCTATGCCACAGGTGAGTTCAAGGTTTCATACACCACGAAGCTCATTATGGAACAAAATTGGAACGCACTCTGGGAGTCTAATTTCGAACCCATTGTCATTGATGGACTTTGCACAGTCAAAGCTTCGCACCACAAAAACCTGCCTCCTACTAAATATAGCATCACAATTGATCCTAAGATGTCATTCGGCACGGGCCACCATCAGACCACTCATCTTATGATAGAAGGGCTACTGGAGTTAGGTGATACCATAAAGGGTCTTCAGGTGCTGGATATGGGGTGCGGTACAGGGATACTGGCCATTCTGGCTGCAAAAATGGGGGCAAAAGCCCCTGTTCACGCAATTGATGTTGACCACATCTGCTTTTATTCCGCAAAGGAGAATGCCTACGAGAATGAGGTGGGGGAGATGATACATGTGCTTTGCGGAGATGCATCACTGCTTCAGGCTTCGAAGTACGACTTGATTTTAGCCAATATCAATCGCAATATTCTTCTTGAGGATATGAAAACCTATGCCAGATCCTTGCGTCCGGGCGGCGAACTCTTTATCAGTGGTTTTTATACTGAAGACATTCCAATGCTCCTGGAAGAGGCGTCAAAATATTCACTTGAAATGGTTTCGAGTCGGGAACGTGATCGATGGAGCATGGTAAGACTACGCTCATCTATTCGTAAAAATAATTGACTCCACCCGGGACTCCATTGGTTGTTACCGTCTTCGCCAGAAATCCTATGGTGTAGTTGAAATTGTTGTAGTAGATGTTATGGAAATGGTCGGAGCCTGTGACTGACCCTTTGAGATAGAGTTCGTAAGTCGTATTTGGAAGAATTTCAGGAGCGGATATTAGACAACTGATGGTTGGCTGGAATTTTCTGGTGGCCTTGTATACTGCTATGAAATTGCCAGAGAGTTGCTTTACCGCTACCACTGAAGGTTCGTAGAGCGTAGTGTTGTAAATCACAGATTGTTGAGTGGATCCTGACTCATCAGGAATACTGCTTTTTCCCCCCATTGCTACCAAACGTCCCCCTTTCATAAGTATTGAAGAATTGGTATTCAGGGCCTTGCCTGCTCCGTCAGAGCCCAGTGCAAGTATTAATCCTCCGGAGAAGGTCATATCGTCGTCGCTGTGCATTGCATAACCGGCCAGACTGTAACAGTAGACAAAGCCGCCGCTGATATCCATTGTGGAGGCGGTACCCATGGATGTATTGAATGAGGTCAAATCTACTTTGCCACTGCTGATAGAGAGAGGGCCTTTGGAGTAGATGGCCATGTTATAGGAGGATTCGGTATGTATGGCTATAGATGCGTTGCTGATACTAAATCTGCCATCACTTCTCAGTATTGCTGCTCCTGCTTCAGTACTGATGGCGCTGATCGAGCCGCCAGTGATGGTAATGTCGCCTTTGCTGAATATCCCGGAACCTTTGGAGGTTATATGTGAGATACTACCTCCGGTAATGTCAATATCGTCTTCGCCATATATACAGGCAGGTGTTTGAGAGCCTAGGGTATAGGTACAGAGGATGGTATTGTTGATTAGTGCTTTACCTGAAGCGTGTATGCTATGTGATGCATCGCCGTAGGTGTCGGTGATGATGGTGTCTCTATTAGATATGGCAAGGTTTCCGGCTGCTTTGATGGCAGGAGATTGCTCTGCGAGTGTAGAGAATCTGTGAATGCCGCCTGTAATGGTTATGGATCCTTTATCGTCATCTGTTGCGGTGAGTCCGCTTCGTGTTGAAAGTGATTTAATACGTCCCCCGGCAATCTTTATATCTCCCGAAGTGCAATTTATGGAGTGTCCGGCTGCCTCTTTTATGAGGATGTATGCCTGGTCGATTGTGATGGAGCCACCGCAACGGATGGCATCTGCTTTTTTACCTCTAAGCTGCAGAGTACCTTTGCCTACTATATCGAGGGGACCGTTACAGTTTAGAGTAGCTTTTGCAGTACTTGTACCTGAAGTACCGTCAACCAGACGATTGGAGGTGTTGTCCTCAATTCTCATATAGCAACCCTCTTCAGTGAGAATGGAAAGAGCCGGCCCATTTGGATTTGTTATGCCGATGCCGTTGAGGTTAAGTTTAATGCGATTTTTACCATGGATTTCCACGGAACCGTTATCTGTTATCCCCTGCAGATAATAGGAATAACTGCCTTCGCTTCGGGGTTTGATGACAATGTGCCCCTTATTGTTGGTGATGTCGAGGCATTTCACAGGATCATGTATCTCAGCATTTCCATCCTTGAATGTGATGACAATAGCATCTGATGGTATAGTTGTCTGGCTGTTTGGTACCAGAGTGGGATCTGTGGAGTCCACTGCCGGAGGAGTGATGTTGATGATGAGTTTTTCCTTTTCTCCTTCGTCCGGTTCGGGCTCGGGTTCCACTATTTCTTCATTGTCTTCATTACCAGGCGTAATATCGCAGGAAACTGCAGTAAGAGTCAGATAGTGGGTAACCGCTATGATGGCCGTTATGATGGTTTTTAATTTCTTTATAATCATAACATCAATCTATTTCCTAATTAAAGTACAAACTTAATCTTTTCTCTACAAAAAGAATACAAACGTAACCTTTTTTTGCCGAAATATAAAAAGTTGACTACTTTTGCAAGCCTTACACAAGACTCTTATTTGCGGGCGTGTTGTAACTGGTAGCCAAGCTAGACTTAGGATCTAGTGCCGAAAGGCGTGGGGGTTCGAGTCCCTTCGCCCGCACAAAAATCCCCTCTCAATCGTTTGATTTTGAGGGGATTGTTTTTTGACTTATGCCGTTGCTTTGGATTTGACTACAACTTTGTTGTAAATCAACAGCCCGATGATGCTGACCACTCCGATGATTGACAAGAGTGCCCATAACTGGCCGGGACGGCCCATTTCATCCACGAATTTCACATAGAGTGCAGAACCGAGGAAAGATCCTATGGAGCTGCCTATGACTCCGTAGAGGAAGGAATAACCCATATAGAGAGCTTTCTTATCGGGAGGGGATATCATACCTATATACGACAGAAACTTAGGATGAGTGGTCATTTCTCCGATGGTGAAGACCATAATTCCGATAATGAATACCCAAGGCTTTGAAGAGATACTCAAAATAAGCATGCCCAGCGTACCCAGTGCCAGACCGGTAATCATGGTAGGAAGGGGACGGGTTTTGGCTAAAATCTTAGACACGAAGAGCTGAAGACATATGATGACACCTGCATTGACTACAGTCACATGTTCCGTATCGAATACCCACGATGGATTGTCAACGAAAAGTCTGAGGAATGAATTGACCGCATTATTGACCGGGGTCATATCCATATGGTCCCTGAGATACCACAACACCGTACCATACATCTGGAAATAGAGAATCCAGAATCCCGAATAGAGCAGGATAAAGATGATAAACTTGAAGTCCTTGAGTACTGTGAGGATCCCAAGAAGCGTTTCGCCAACGCTCTTTTGCGGAGTCTCCGGATCATTAAGAGAGATGGGCTCTTTATAGAAAAAGGTGTTGATAAGCAGAAGTATCAATCCCACAACTGCAGCCATATAGAAAATATATTCGTATCCTAAAGCTTTGAGGTTGGGAACCAGAAACAATGGGAAGAGGAATGCGCCCAGATTGATAGACCAGTAGAATATTCCGAATCCGAGGGTGGAATTGGTCTCATCCGTGGATCTGGCTATTGTGCCGCTGATAACCGGCTTGAAAAAGCCCGCACCTATCGCCATAATTATAAGCGAGGCAAACACAAGAGCATAATTAGTAAATACACCTGTAAGCGCATAGCCAACTATCATACACGCAAAGGCGAAAAATAGGGTTTTTCGGTAGCCGTATCGGTCAGCAATGCCACCGGCAACAATCGGAAGAAAGTAGAGAAGAGGCTGGATAGTACCTAAAATAGTACCTGCCTGCATTCTCGAAAAACCGAGGCCGCCATCCATAGCACCTGCTACCAGGTAGACTGATAAAACCGACAATACACCATAATAGGCCCCTCTTTCGAAGAACTCCATCACAATAACTACCCAAAAGTTTCTTTGAAATTTGCTTCTCATAATGAATCTTAGAGATAAATCCTTGGAGCCTTTCACGGGACTCGAACCCGCGACCTGCTCATTACGAATGAGCCGCTCTAACCAACTGAGCTAAAAAGGCCTTATTGTGGCTGCAAAAATACAAATTTTTTAAAGAAAAAGAGTTTTAGGTGAACAACTTCACGTTATTTTACTTACCTTTGCCGACAGCACTTCAGAAGAGTGCACGTTTGAGATGAGCAGAATTTTGACTAACAACTATTACTACTACTATTACCGCCGTTCCGCCGACCGGGGATAGTACCCTTTTGTATTCGAATTTCTGTTTCATGTCCCGGTCCTTTTGGAGCGGGTTTTTTTTTGGAAAAAATCAACAAACAATAAATAAACACAAAAAACACACAATTATGGCAAACATTAAATTTTTCTCAGGTGAGGAGATTCCTCTGGAGCTCCACAAAGTAAGAATTGTACAAAAACTTCATCTGGTGCCGATAGAGCGCCGTCGCGATGCTATTAAGGAGGCGGGCTACAACACCTTTAAACTTACTACTAAGGATGTTTTTCTTGATATGCTAACCGATAGCGGTACAAACGCGATGAGCGACAACCAGCTGGCAGCGATGATGAGGGCGGATGACGCTTATGCAGGCTCGGAGTCCTTTGAGCGCCTGCACAGGGGTGTAAAGGAAGTTCTTGGCAAGAAATACCTCCTTCCGGCTCACCAGGGACGTGCCTGCGAGAACATCATTGCCAAGGCCTTCATCAAACCCGGTCAGATAGTACTTACCAACTACCATTTCACTACCACACTGGCACATATCACGGAAATGGGCGGCAAAGTAATAGAACTCCTGCACGACGAAGCGCTCGAACTCGAATCCACCAATCCCTTCAAGGGCAACATCGATATAGAGAAACTGGTGGCTGCTATTGAGGAAAATGGAGCTGAAAATATCGCGTTTATCCGTATGGAGGCCTCCACCAATCTGATTGGAGGACAACCATTCTCCATCAGAAATATGATGGATGTGCGCAAGGTGGCAGATCAATACAACATAATGCTCGTTCTTGACGCCAGTCTTCTGGGCGAAAACGCATATCTGGTGAAGCAACGCGAAGAGAAATGGAAGGAGAATACGATGGCGGACATCGTAAAGATGATGACGGGTCTTGCCGACCTCGTATATTTCTCTGCAAGAAAACTTACTTCATCGCGCGGAGGCGGCATCTGTACAAATGTGAGGGAACTCTATATGACTATGGAACCGCTCATTCCCCTCTTCGAGGGGTTCCTCACCTATGGTGGAATGTCCATCAGAGAGATTGAGGCGATGGCGGTAGGTATCTATGAGACTATTGACGAGACGATGATCAAACAGAGTGTCAGTTTCATAAAATATTTCGTGGACAATGCCGTGAAGGCAGGAATTCCTATGGTGACTCCTGCAGGTGTGCTTGGAGCTCACGTCAATGCAGGTAAATTCTGTGAACACATCCCCCAACATGAATATCCCGCAGGGGCACTTGCAGCTGCATTCTATATAGTGTCCGGAGTCAGGGGTATGGAGCGTGGTACGGCTTCTAGCGTAAGGGATGAAAAGGGCAACGAAATTCCTGCGGATGTGGAGTTGCTGCGTCTCGCATTCCCCCGCAGGGTATTTACACTTTCACAGACAATGTATGCCCTTGACCGATTAACCTGGCTCTATGAGAACAGGCACCTTATCGGAGGTTTGAGATTTACCTACGAGCCCCCTGTGCTCAGATTCTTTATGGGAGAATTGGAACCTCTTACCGACTGGCCTTCAAGACTCGTGGAGAAGTTCAGGAAGGATTTCGGTGATAGTTTGTAGTAGAGGTGTCGCTATTGTGCGGCTTATTTGAGTCGTACTACCCTGATGCCGTTGTTGCTTTTAATGCCGCTGATATACTCTGTCAGCGGTTTTTTGTTGATTATCACCTCTTTTTCTACCGAAGAGGCGTGGATAAAGGTCAATTGGCCTCCCTGCCAATAGGCGTAGCCTACATGAGCGATGTCGAGTCCCTTAGTAGAGCTATTGAAGCAGATAATATCGCCGTCATAGATCAGATGCTCCCAGGCGGCGATTTCATTTTTAGGGATATAGTAATATTCGAAACCGTTGAGGTATTCCTCTGCAGTGCGGATCTTCTCCACAAGAGAGGGATTTTCCCTAAGTTGGCGGTATGAATCGGTATGGGTGCTCATAAAGGAGAATTCTTGAGGCCAGATAACACCTCCTATCTCCGCGGTAATCTCTTCCATAATATCTCTCTCGGTAGCTTGCCTGATCCATTCCGAAGTGTAGTGGATGCGTGAAGAGTAGTCTTCCACGATACCGTCGCGGTAGCGGAGTTTCAATAGATTGTCGCAATAGGAGTCGAAGTCGGGATTTTCTTCCTTGAGGGTGAGTGAGAATGCCAGGCACATCTCAACAAAAAGGATGCAGTCGGTCTTGTTCATACAGACAGTGAGCATCTCTGGGTCCTGTTCAAGAGTTCCTGCAACATAGGGGGTGCCGAGTTTATGAAGTGCGGTCATTATTACCAACTGATCCAATGGTTGCGCCCTGTGAGGCAACATCCGCTCCAGCAGTCTCTCGTAGGAGGCTTTGTCTTCGGGAGTGTATCGTACTTGCGGTTGACTGCAAGATGTTGTAAGGGTGCAAAGAAGCACCAGAAGTGAAAGTATGTATCTCATAACGGTTGAATTGTCAAAAAAGGTGAGACATAAGCCGGATTCTGTGCCCTATGTTAATGGCTCCTATCATTTATCTAACGCGACCTACCCCCCGGCAGCGGGCGAGCAACCCTTAATTGCCGGTATATTTGGTCTTGCAGCCTTCCGGTGCGTACCCCGCCGGTGTCACCATCAACGGTTGTGAGCTCTTACCTCACATTTTCACCCTTACCCTCGCGGGCGGTTATTTTCTGTTACGCGCTTCACAAACTTTCATCTGTCTGTGCTTTCCACAGGGAAGTGCTCTGTGCTGTCCGGACTTTCCTCTCCCGAAAGAGCGATAGGAAGTCTCACCTGATGCACAAAGATAGGAATATATTTTGGAATGCTCTTTAAGGAATTGAATCGTGAATCAATTGATTTAGTCTTCTTATATTGGAAATAAATCTTTATTTTTATATTTGCGGAGATGAAATGGATAGTAAGAATATTGCTGGCGTCGGTTGCCTCTTTGTCACTTTGTGTTGCTACGCAGAGCGGGTATGCCGTTGTCGGACAACTCGTTCTACCTGATGATATCTCAATATTTGCCGAGAACACCGGCAAATTACCTTTGCCCGAGGTGGATAGCAGATGTGATTTGATGTTGCCGGTAAATGCAGCCGGTGTCCCCGGTATACATTTCCAGCAGTTGGCAGGCTCCGCAAACAATTCCCCCGGCCATAAAAGACAGATAGATTCCTTCAAGCGCTATACGACACTTCTTTACGGCAGAATCTGTCCCTGCGATTTTATTAGGGAGAACAACATCTCATTTCTTGCCGAGTCATCACTTATGGATTCGGTCGCACGGCGCATTTCAATTCGTATTCTGATAATTTAGTGGTAGCTGAGTCATTGCCTACAAGGTAATTCAGGGAATGACCTCATTTGCAGTCTTCCCCCTTTATCATCATTATCCAACCAAAAAAAAGAATACGAAAATGGAAAATAATTTTGTAAAAACCAGATCTACAAGAGACATAATCATATCTGCAGTTCTCATTGTAGGAGGAGTGACAATGGTAGCACTCCCCACACCGGCATCGGTCAATATAGCAGGCCTCTTTCTGGCCTGTACGGGTATTGTGCTGTTCGCGGTACTGAAAACCGCCTGGAAAAATACTGAGACCCGTGAAAAGTTCCATTCAAAAACCCTTTATTTTCCCAGAGAGATGGAGGTTAAGTTGAAAGAAGCCATGAGTGGTTCTCTCAAAAATATATCTGCCGATACCTCAAGTCAGTCTTCAGCACTAAAATTGGACATCCTTTACAATAAAAGAACAGGGAAAGCATTTTGCCAGCTTTCGGAATATATCCCTTACCAGTATCACCCTTTTACCGGAATGGTTTCCAAGCCGGTGGATGAAGTACTGCATCTTGTCTGAATGACATATTAATGGAATATTTAATTCTCATAATATCGCTTTTTGCAATAGCCTTCGGGGCCGACCGTTTTGTGGATGGCTCCGTTGCTATTGCACGCCGTCTCAAAATCTCTGATTTTGTGATAGGAGCAGTTGTGGTGGGATTCGGCACTTCATTTCCTGAACTGCTTGTAAGTCTCAAAGGAGCCGTTTCCGGTAATTCTGATGTGGCCATCGGTAATGTGGTCGGCTCTAATATTTTCAACGTGCTCGGCATTCTCGGAGTGACTGCAATGCTGTTTCCGATAGCGACAAGTAAGGAAAACATTCGAAGGGATGCTCCTTTTTGTTTTGGTGTCAGTATCTTGCTGGTTCTTCTGGCCTTTGATTTTTTTACAAAAGGTGAAACTCTAATTTCCAGAATAGATGGCGTACTACTTCTTGCAGTTTTTGTCTTTTTCCTCTGGATAACGCTCAGAAAAGGAAATCAGGATTCATCGTCTGAAACCGACGTGCAACCTTCTAATGGCAAACCTCTATGGTATAGTGTTACAGTCGCCATTATGGGACTAAGTGTCCTGATACTGGGATGTCATTTCTTCGTGGAAAAGGCCGTGGTTATAGCACGCAATTTCGGGGTGAGTGATGCTTATATTTCAATCACTCTTATAGCTTGCGGTACTTCTCTTCCGGAACTGGCGGCGTCTGTCGCTGCAGCCTTGAAAAAGAATACTCAGATGGCTCTTGGTAATGTTATAGGCTCCAATATTTTCAATATCACCCTTATATTGGGAACCAGTTCTCTGATCAGACCGCTCCGCAGCCCGGATATAGTGCTTACGGATTATCTTGTGATGACGGGCGCGGCACTCCTGTTGATGATTTTCGCCACCACAAAAGTGCGGATTTCACGTTTTGAAGGGTTGCTGATGGTTCTGGCTTTTGTTGCCTACAATATCTGGCTTATAAGTATGCAGGGTTGACTTCTGCTCTGATTTGTCTTAAGGTTTCATTACCGCCTGCCAGCATGCTTTACGGAGAGTGCCTTTTGCATCGTCTCCATCATACTGCCAATACATTATGCCCTTCATTCCATTTCTGTGAAGCCATTCCCCTTTTAGAGCAATGCTTTTCGCATTGTCGTAACCGCAATAGAAACTGTTGTTGGATGTGAGTGTTACATAGGGGACGCCGGCAGCAGCATCAAAATTATCAATCTTGTAAACATTGGGATCCAGACTCAGGATTCTGTCGTAATTGATAGCGGTAGGTGCAGTGCTGAATGAACGGCGGCCATAGAACGGTATGCCAAGTACCAGTTTGGAGGGTTTGACACCGGCATCAAGATATGCCTTGAGAGCTCTTTCGCAATCAACATAGGCTCTTGGGGAGCTGATTGCGGAGTGGTGGTTGGGTGCGGCGTCCATATCGTAGGTCATGATGTTTACAAAGTCCACATAGGGATCTACGGCGGCGATGTCGATATAGCGCCAGCCTGTGCTTATGGCAACCTTGTCTTTGACATATCCGGCATACGAAAGGATATATTTGTCACCCAGAGTTTCGCGGAGCTGTTTCATCAACAAAACATGGTTTTCAGTATCAATGCTAGGGTCGCAGGCATGTCCGCTCCAGGAAAGGCCCGGAAATTCCCAGTCGATATCAATACCGTCGATGCCCCATTTTTCCAGAAAAGCCTTGCAATCTTCTGCGAACTTCTTTCTTCCCGCTTCAGTACTTGCCATTGCAGAAAAACCACCGCCCTGTTTGTTGTCGGAGTTGGAAACGGTATGGGAAAAAGAGAGAGAGATTTTTAGGTCGGGATTGACCTTTTTAAGTTCCACTATCGTCTCGAAACGGGACTGGCTCCCCTGGAGTTTAAATCCGTTGTAAACACCATCCACGACATAAAGTTCCGCGAAAGCGTAGTTTAGGTGTGTCATAATGTTGGGCTCGGGTATTTTTAGTCCCCAATATGTGACATAAGCGCAGACATTGCGTCCCTCAATTTTTGCATATGGTACAAATGGAGTCTCAGGCTCACCATTATTAGGGGTGTCAGGTTCGTTGGGATCGATAGGGTCTTTGTGACAGGATGCTATTGCCAAAGTACAAGCCACGGCTATGACGAATGTCAGTAATTTCTTAAGTTTCATCTTCAATAATATTATTTTGAATATCTCTTTTCGCAATCGCGTTTGAGTGCAGGTGTGATATCTTTGCAAAGGGTGTGGCACTGCATGGAGAGGGTATACATTCTTCCTACACAGAAATTAATTTGTTTGCAGGCACTGCAATGGTTCTCCTCTTCACGAAGCTTTTTTACAAAATCGGTATCCCTGATAAGAGCACGTGCTATCTGAACCATCTCAAATCCGGCATCCATGATCTCATCGATTCCGCGTCTGGAAATTGCACCTCCGACATAGACCAGCGGGAGGTCGAGTACCTCGCGGAATTTTTTGGAATCCTCCAGAAAATAATTCTCTTTGAATGGAACTGTGGGAGCTATAAAACGACCGACCATGCGTACTCCGAGCTTGAGCCACCACTGCCGGAGGGGCATATAGTGGGCGATAGCCTTCACAGGAAATGGGCCGCCCATTACATACATCGGCATTCTGCTCACAAATCCGCCGCTAAGTACGAGCGCATGTGCACCAAGCTCTTGAAGCCTGCGTGCCACACTGATGCATTCATCAATCTCCATTCCACCTTTAAAACCATCTCGAGTATTGATCTTGACAAATACCGCTATTTTATCGGCTGCAGCTACCATTACCTCCCTCATAACCCGCTCCATGAAGCGCATCCTATTCTCAAGTGAGCCCCCATATTCATCTTTGCGACGATTAGTGTAGGGTGAGAGAAACTGGGATATCAGATAACCATGTCCCGCATGTATCTCTACAGCGTCAAATCCCGCTTTAATGGCCAGATGTACTGCTTTGCCGAAGTCTGCCACTATCTCATCAATTTCATCTATCTTCATTCCATGAACAAAGGTGGGGGAGTAGAGGTTGAACCCACTGCTGGCACCCTTGGGACGACATTTGCAGAGAGCTCTGTGCGACATATTGCCACAGTGACCAAGTTGAATTGAAACCAGTGCGCCCTCCTTGTGGATTGCATCTGTAAGGGCTTTGAGTTCCGGGACCACCTCTTCTCTCATCCAGAGTTGTCGTTCGAAAGAGAGTCCGCTTTGTGATACCGAAGCGTAGGCTATTGTAGTCATACCCACGCCTCCGCGTGCCACTGCGGTGTGGTAGTCAAATAGTTCCTGTGAAGGCCGATGACCGGGACACATCCCTTCAAAGGCGGCCGAGCGGATGGTACGGTTGCGAAGTTCTATCGGACCGATTTTGTAGGGCGTAAAGAGTGTATCACTCATCTTCAGGTAATTCCGTAGAGATTTCTTTTGCTTTGATGATTTCACTGTAGCCGGGGATGACGAGTCCCGTGGCCTGATGGAGTTTGTCGTAATCGGTGTTCACCGAGATAACTTTATTGTCAGGGGTGATGGCGAAATAGACATCATCCAATATCTGTGCTTTTCTCCTAATTATTTTTCTCACTATTCTCCCTATTTTTCTCCCCGCTAAAACCTCAGCTTTGACGCGGTAGTCGTAATATGCTATCATATAAAGGGAGTCGCCCATCCTCTGCTTCACTATCTGGAGTGTGTCGAGGATTTCATAGTCCCTATGTATTTCGTCGTACTTAATGGCAGCATTCTTCTTAAGTCCTCTGCGGTAGTAGTCGTCGTGAAATTTCTTATTCTGTTCAATTCGCATTTCAAACACGCTGATTCTGCGATTAAATTCCGTTAGGAATATGGTGGAGTCCATCTTTTCAACTTCAATTATGGAACATTTGGCGGGTCTGGAGAGTGATTCGACGAGTCCCTTTTCGATGGCTTTCTCGAGTGAGGTTTGTGGTTTCTCCTGCCTGCTGCAGGAACAGATAATAACTGATGTCGCTAAAATGATAATGCCGATTCGTTTCATATTAGTGTCATTTTATATTAATTAATTTAATAGATAAAGGGAAATATGCGTTTGCGCTTGAGTTTGGTAAATTCTTCTCCAAACTCTTCCACATATTTGTGATAGAGGGAATTGGCCCTCGGTATCAGGTTGGCGCAGGTCCAGAGTAGGAATACAACTCCGGGGAGCGACCAGGTAAGGATTGCAAATCCGGTCCATTCGAGTATCTCACCATAATAGTTGGCTGAAGATACATATTTGAACATGCCTCCCATCGGGATATAGTGGGCATTGTCGCCGGGCTTGCGTAAGTGGCGTATTATGTAGTCGGAGTGGAGATTAATTACCATTCCGATGATGAAAATTATCGTACCGATAATGAATTGAGGGGTCGTGAGCCATTCCACCGTGTACATTTCACTAGGAGAGAGGTGATAGAGCCAATATCCTTGCATATAGGCGTTAGTGAAATTAAAAGTCATACCCAGGGCGATGATAGAGAGTGGCATTTTGTTCTTACCCCTTATCAGTAGAGGGAATATGAAGGTTCGCTGGAGGTAGTGTGTCAGAAAGAGCAGCGTAATGATAATTATGGTGGGTTCACCAATTCGGTCGCTGTCGAGATAAAGAGCCAACATAGTGACAAAAATGGGTGCTTCCATCAATATCCATCCGATTTTATTGGGAATGGAAGGTCCCCATTTAGGAGTTCTCAGAAAACCGTATCCGGCTCCAAAGAAAAAGAGTGCAACGAAAACTACAACGGCCAGTGCAGTCATCGTAATCAGGGTTATGTTGTAGATACTCATATATTACTTGAATGAAATCAGAGATTGGAAAATATTGTGCCCATCGCTGCGTCCTTCAACATAAAACGAATTTTCTGCCACGGGTGCCTTATAAATCTCCACGAGGTTGTCAAAAGTACATTCGCTGTTGTAGTTTATCTGAATCTCATCCAGGGGATGTTCTTTGAGAAAGTCCATCCCGAAAGCATCTATAATCCAATCGGCATATCTGGCATTGTTTGCGTGGTGGTTGTAATCGATATCGGAGATACGAACGCGCTTGGTATAAACAAGCTGCAGGTTGTCAGGTGCAATGAGTTTACCGCAACTTTTAGCAATCGCATCTCTATCCATGTAGTGCATTCCCCTCTCTCCGAGAATATCCGAAGTCCTTTTGAGGCGGCGGCTCTCCATATTCATTATGAGCCAGGAACTGGTGGATACGGCTATGCTTTCGCCCTCCTCGGTCAGCAGTTCGTAGTCACGCAGGGCCATAAGCCCCTCTTCGCGCTTATGCCAGGTCTCCATTTTAACAAATTCCCTCCAACGCGGCGGGCGCAGGTATTTTACCTTTACCCTGGAGAGGACCCAGACGTTGTTTTCTTTGATCAGATCATCATAGCCGAATCCCATTCTGGTGGCACTCACGCCTGCAATTTCCTGGGCTACACTCAGAAACGAAGAGAGTTTGAAGATCTTGAATGGGTCCGTCTCGAAACTCTTGATATAAAAATGTTCGGTGTAGAGGTTCTTACGACTTTCTATGTCCATATCTTACCGTTACTTTATTTGCTAATTAGACTGCTAATGTACAAAAAAATATCTACTTTTGCCTGCGTAATGAAAAAACCTCAGTTGCATATCGTACTTTTTGTTCTCTGTGCATTGCTCACCGCCTGTGAAGGCAGTGCTCAGAATGCAAAGCATTATACCTTGAAAGTTGAGGAGAGTCTTCCCCACGATGTCGGTGCATATACGCAAGGGCTCTTTTTTTACGAAGGAGAGCTTTATGAGTCTTGCGGACAGTATGGTGAATCCTCATTCCGTAAAGTGGAACTTGCCACCGGAAAAGTGCTCAAAAGGATTAATTTCGATAGGAAATACTTTCTTGAGGGTTCCTGTGCGCTTAAAGGTCGTATCTATATTCTCACCTGGCAGGAAAATATCTGCTTTGTGTACGACGTAAAAACGATGGAACTTATCGGCTCGGTACGTTATATGGGCGAGGGATGGGGTCTGACTACTGACGGTAAACACTTGATAATGAGTGACGGCACTTCCTCGCTGACTTTCCGCAACCCCGACAATTTCAAGGTAGAGAAACAGCTTACAGTTACACTTGACGGAAAGCCTTTGCGCTTCATAAACGAACTGGAGTACATCAATGGAGAGATTTGGGCCAATGTTTATGGCAGCGATGCAATTGTTACCATCAATTCCTCCAGTGGGGTGGTAACGGGCATGATAGACTGCCGCAATCTTCTGCATCGCACTTTGCGCAAACCCTCCACAGATGTGCTCAACGGTATTGCGTATAATGATAAAGACGGCACTATTTGGATAACGGGAAAATATTGGCCGAAAATCTTCCGCGTAACACTTGTGGAGGGCAAAAAATAGAAAGTTTCCCCTTTTGGGGTCTTTGACATAGATTTATTAACAATCGGGGGTGCTCCCCTTGCGGGGGCTGAGAACACACCCACTAAACCTGATCCGGATAATACCGGCGTAGGGAGGATTTTTATGAAAAAAACATTGATTTCAGCAGCATTTCTGCTGCTTTGTGCGCTCTCTTACGCACAGCAATTGGCACAGAACATCGTGCCGGATTCAGACGAATCACACAAGCATTACACCATCGACAGCACTATCGTGACCGCCTCAAGGGCGCAATCCGGAACACCTGTTACATCCACCGAGATTAAGAGGGAGCAACTCTCGAAAGCCGGCACCATGACCTCACTGCCGATGCTTCTCTCGCTGCAGCCCTCCGTGGTGGCTACCAACGAAGGGGGTACCGGCCTGGGCTACTCTCAAATGAGGGTCAGGGGCAGTGACGCCACCCGCATCAATGTCAACATCAACGGCATCACACTCAATGATGCAGAGTCGCAGAAGGTCTTCTGGGTCAACATTCCCGCTATTACGGGATTTCTCGAATCGGTGCAACTGCAGAGGGGCGCAGGTACTTCGGTCAACGGAGCGGGTGCCTTCGGTGCAACTCTCAATATGAGCACCCTTGGGGCCACGGAGAAACCCTATGCCACAATTTCACTCTCCGGAGGCTCGTGGCTCACCTGCAGTGCCACTGTCGGCGCCGGTACGGGACGTGGTAAGAGCGGTCTCTCGTTCGATATGTACTACTCATACAATACTACTGAGGGCTATATACGAAATGCCTTTGCGCGAGTTCACTCCGCTTATGCGACTTTGGGGTGGTTACGTGGTTCCAACTCCCTACGGCTCAACTGGATTCTTGGCAAACAGCGCAGCGGTATAACCTGGGAGGGCATTCCGGCTGATATGCTGGAGAGCGATCGCAGGTATAATCCTGCAGGAAAGTATACCGATGATTCGGGGAATGTATGCTATTACGACAACGAAACCGACAACTATTTACAGAACCATCTGCAAGGTATTTGGGTGCATCAATTTTCTCCGCACCTCTCTATGAGTGCCACTCTCAATTATACCCGTGGAGCAGGTTATTATGAGAATTACAAGGCGGGGAAGAAATTTTCCGATTACGGATTGCAGGAGCAGAGAGTAGGTGGGGTGCTTTATAAGCGAAGCGATGTGGTAGTCCGTCAGCAGATGGCAAACAACAGTTTTGCAGCTACAGCCAATCTCAAGTATAGTGGAGAGGAATTTTTTGTATTGGGTAATTTATCCTGGTCTCTCTATGACGGTGACCACTACGGAAATGTGATTTGGGTGAAATACAATGAGCATATTCCGGATGATTGGAGCTGGTATCTCAATCGGGGATTAAAGAGGGACATTTCCGGTTTTGTGAGGGGAGAAGGGGCTATTATCAACGGTAAGTTGCATCTCTACGGCGACCTCCAATATCGCAATATTGATTACAAGCTATCCGGTATTGACAAGGATTTCGTCGCATTGGACAAAGATTTCGTCTATAATTTTTTCAATCCCAAAGGGGGATTCTCCTGGAATTTTGATAGCCGTTCGGCGGTTTATGCATCGCTGGCAGTTGCTCACAAGGAACCTTCGCGCAGCGATATCAAGGAGGCTATCAAGGCAGGAGAGGGGGAAAGGATTCTTCCCGAGCGTATGTTGGACTGGGAGTTCGGCTACAATTACACTTCGCCTGTTTTTGCCTTTTCGGCAAATATCTACCTTATGGAATATTATAACCAGCTCCTTGAGACCGGCAAAATTACAGAAATAGGATACAGAGTCAAGGAGAATGTGGAGCGCAGTTACAGGCGGGGTATCGAACTCTCGGCCGGCTGGCAGGCACTGCGCAGGTTGAGGTTTGACGCTAATCTGGCATTGAGTCGCAACCGCATCACGGAGTGCAATCTCTGGGTGGATAGATATGACAACCCGGATGAATGGAATCCCCTGCCACAGGCAGTGCAGCATATCGAAAATGGAGAGATATTGATGTCCCCGCCGATTGTAGGAATGGCTATGGTCACCTGGAC
>DFOK01000049.1 GCA_002376715.1 Bacteroidales bacterium UBA3543
AAATAACAGAATGAAGATGAAACAAAGACTTACATTAAAAGAGGAAGAGGTGATGAATATCATCTGGGAAAATGGAGAGATGTTCATCAGGGACATAGTGGCACTAATGCCCGATCCAAAGCCGAATTACAACACTGTAGCTACGCAGGTTAAGTTCCTGGAAGAGAAAGGGTTTGTGGAAAGAAGGGCTATGGCGAATTCGTTCCAGTATCGTCCGATCGTCTCTGAACGGGAGTATCGCGGTACGAGAGTAGGTGCGCTTGTATCAAAGTATTATGATAATTCCTACGCGAGTGTGGTCTCTCAGTTTGTGGAGGATGAAAAAATGGACCTTGAAGAGCTGAAGGCACTTATTGCGCAGATAGAAAAGAGAAGAAAATGATAGCCTGGTTATTTAAAAGCGGGCTTTTGCTCGCGCTATTTTACCTCTTCTACATGCTTTTCATGCGGAAGAGCACCTTTTTTCGTTTCAATCGTATTGCGATATTCGTCGGTACTGCGATTTGCTTTATCCTTCCGTTGATCAATTTCGGCTCCATTTTGCCGACGGAGGCTGTGCTGAAAATTGAACTCCCTACGCTCATAGTGGGCGGAGATCTCCCTCAGGAGGCGACCGGTGCCATAAATTGGAGAAATATTCTTCTAATAATATATATAAGCGGAGCAGCGGTAGTTCTCGCTATTACCCTTTTATCCGTGCTGAAGACATTTTCAATCCTGAGAAAAGGGGAGAGGGTGGATCTGGAGGGATGCAAATTGACGATTGTGGATGAGCTAATCCCTTCTTTCAGTTTCCTTCGCAATATATTAATCAGTCGTGAGGATTGCGAATCGGATCCTGTAATATTGAGTCACGAATTACAGCATGTGAAATGCCACCATAGTGCAGAAGTGCTCTTATTTGCAATAATTACAGTGTTACAGTGGTTTAATCCGCTTGTTTGGATCCTTCGTACTGAGTTGAAAATGCTCCATGAATATGAGGCCGATGAGGCCGTTATCAATCAAGGCATCGATGCAAAACAATATCAACTACTCCTTGTGAAAAAAGCTGTGGGAGCCCAGCGCTTCCAATTGGCCAACGGCTTTAATCACGCGAAATTAAAAAATCGTATTACAATGATGCAATCAACCAAAACCAACAAATTTCGAAGACTTCTCTATCTTGCCTGTCTGCCACTTATGGCACTTGGCCTCTCCTTTTGCAATCAGCAGAAAGAAGAGCTGACAGACCCCGTTGTAGAGATTGAGATTTCTGAGGAAACCAAAGCTCCTGCTCCTCAAGTAGAACCAATCCCATCAAATGAAGCAGACGAGCTGCCATCCTTCGATGGGGGAGGAATTAATCGCTTTGCGGAATGGGTGAATACTCAGCTTGTCTATCCTGAAGAGGCAATGAAAGCGGGCGAGCGAGGCAGGGTTTTACTCACTTTTACGATAACGACCGATGGTAAACTTACCGATGTAAAAGTTCTTCGGGGCGTTTCTCCTTCTCTCGATGCCGCAGCTGTAAGTGCGGTAGAGGCATCACCTGCTAACTGGAATCCCGGCAAGAAAGATGGCAAAGAAGTACCTGTTACTTGCTATTTCCCGATTTTATTCCAGCTTCGCTAAAGATGCCCGTTAAGATGCTCAAACTCCGCATTTTTACGAAATCCGTATTATTTTCCGTTTTCCTTGCGCTGTTACCAACTGTTGTGACGGCGCAGGAAACGGATTGTTTTAAATCTCAAGCCAGACTTAAGATCAATTGCTTATACATCCTGAATGTGAACTAAACTAATCCCAATGGCAAATTGCACCCGTTTCATCATATTCTTTTGACCCACATTCGGGGCACATAGGATCGGGGTTGTTCACCGTTCCGGGATGTTGCATCTCTTGTTCAAGTTCTTCAAGGGAGCTCTTCATTCCAACCCCGATTAAATGCATCCAACTTGTACAGCACTGCTTACAAATAAGTACTTTTCCAGTTCCCATAACTCATACTTGTGTTTTTACATATTCTAATATCCAAGGACGTAATCCTGGTGATGGGGCATCCATTTTTCCAGTTATATAGTTATCGACAAATTTAGTCATATTTATCTATATTTTTCCCTCCTCTGTGGCTATTAAATGTATGATAATGATTAAGTTTGCGAAAAACACATAGCACTATGAGACGATTTCCAACACTTATTTTTCTGTTTTTAACTGTTCTTCTCGCTTCTTGCGTCCATAATGACATCATTAAAATCAAAGCTGCCGTTAATAGCCAGATGTCGCTTTATCCGGAAGCAAGCCTACAGGATCTTTACAAGGCCTTTTTTCAGGCTGAATTCGGACCTGAACATATCATTGCCGATACAGCATCAGCCGGGCGCTCTCTTGATTCGGAATTGCTAATTCCGGACAATTCGGATATTATGTATGAACCTATCGGAGTAGATAGTGCCTTCTTCAGAGTGCACCTGTGTGCAGTTCAGTCCGGAAGGATTTCCAGAAATGAACTGTTCGATGCTTTCATAGCAGGGGCAAGAAAGGTTGAAACTGACGAAATAGAAAAATGGGCGGAGAAATGGCATAAAATAGAGAGTGTCATTGAATCAATGAATCTGCAACTCCCCGGTTACGAAGCCGACCGCATTGTAATCGACAGCCTGCTCAATACCGGTCAATACGCTCTCCACCACAGCCAACAATTCCGCGACAAATACGAACCCCACTACAGAATAGTGAGAAAAGATTTGTTTGACGAGAGATTGTTTGAGGCATTGAGATGAGGGCAACTCGTCATTTGTTCCGTGCATTTCCCGCTGCTCCGCAACTCTAGGCAGCCTGCGGCTGCGAAATGCCCGGCAATAATTTCCTCGCCTCACTCAAGTTCAAGCAAGCTTGACTTGAACTTCGGCTCGTCATTACTTTCCAATACAGACTATAATACTT
>DFOK01000088.1 GCA_002376715.1 Bacteroidales bacterium UBA3543
CATAAGTTTGACGTAATCCATGCCCACGACTGGCTTACCAATCTGGCCGGTATTGCTGCCAAGAAAGTATCCGGTAAACCGCTTGTAATACATGTTCACGCCACCGAGTTTGATCGTACCGGTGAGAATGTCAATCCCGAAGTGTTCCGTTTGGAACAGACCGGTATGCGTGAAGCTGACAAGGTTATCACAGTAAGTAATCTGACGCGCAACATCGTAATCAACAAATATGGCATTGATCCTTCAAAGGTTATCACTGTTCACAATGCGGTAGATTTTTCAGGTCGAAGTGATCTCGAAGTTCAAAGAGGCGTCAAAGAGAAAATCGTAACTTTTCTTGGCCGTATTACCTTCCAGAAAGGTCCCGAGTATTTTATAGAGGCTGCCAATAAGGTGCTCAAAATGTATCCGAATGTCCGTTTTGTGATGGCCGGAAGCGGTGATTTGATGAACCGTTCCATTAAACGTGTAGCACAATTGGGAATCTCAGACAGATTCCACTTAACGGGCTTTCTCAGAGGTCAGGATGTGCAGCGTATGTTTGAATATTCCGATGTTTATGTGATGCCTTCAGTTTCCGAGCCGTTTGGAATTTCACCTCTTGAAGCGATGATATCCAATGTGCCTACCATCATTTCCAAGCAGTCCGGTGTGGCAGAGGTGCTCAGATATGCAATTAAGGTAGATTTCTGGGACATTGATGCCCTTGCAGATGCAATTTACGGTTTGCTCAACTATCCTGCCCTCTCAAAAATGGCAATTGAGAGCGGTCTTGAAGAGGTTAATTCATTGAAATGGGACCACGCTGCAGCCAAGGTCAAGAAGGTTTATGAGGCAGCAATAAATGAGAAAAAATAAAAATTACAGATATGAAGTCAATTTGTTTATACTTTCAGGTACACCAGCCGGACAGACTCAGACAGTTTCGCTTTTTTGACATCGGCAACGATTTTCATTATTTTGACGAATTTGCTAACCGTACCATCCTCAAAAGAGTAGCTGAGAAATGCTATCTCCCGACCAATGCTATCCTGCGTGACCTCATTGCAAAGCATGGCAAGGATTTCAAAGTGACATTTTCCATCACCGGCGCTGCCGTTGAGCAGTTTCTAATGTATGCGCCGGAGGTTATTGAGAGTTTTAAAGCGCTTGCGGCAACAGGTAGTGTTGACTTCCTTGCGGAGACCTATTCGCATACTCTT
Organism: Bacteroidales bacterium UBA3543; assembly: GCA_002376715.1. GTDB lineage: Bacteria > Bacteroidota > Bacteroidia > Bacteroidales > UBA932 > Cacconaster. The sequence continues at coordinate 1,203 of DFOK01000088.1, forward strand.
GCTTCTCTCTCTTCACCTGCCGAGTTTAAGAAACAGGTGAAACAGCATGCAGAGATGATTACAAGAGTGTTCGGTGTAAAGCCTACCGCATTTCGCAACACTGAACTCATCTACTCCGACTCCATAGGAGATGCAGTTGCGGACCTGGGATACAATGTGATGCTCACAGAGGGTGCAAAGCACATTCTCGGATGGAAGAGTCCCAATTTTGTCTATACCAATGCTATCAATCCACGTCAAAGACTTTTGCTTAGAAACTCCAGTCTGAGCGATGATATAGCTTTCAGATTCTCTAACAAAAGCTGGGAGGGATGGCCTCTTACTGCTGATAAATATGCAACCTGGCTTGCAGATGCCGTTTCCGGTGAGGATATTGTCAATCTTTTTATGGATTACGAAACATTTGGTGAACACCAGAAGGAATATACGGGCATCTTTGATTTCCTGAAGGCTCTACCTGAAGCCATTCTTGTAAAAGGTGATATACGTTTTAGAACTGTTGCTGAGGCTGCTTCTTTCCATCAGCCTGTTGCTCCGCTTCATGTACAATATCCCATTTCCTGGGCAGACGAGGAGAGGGATACCAGTGCCTGGCTTGGCAATGAACTCCAGAACGAGGCTTTCAACAAGATCTCAGCTATCGAGGCTGATGTGCTCAAAGCGAAAGATGAGAAACTCCTCAACATATATAGAAAACTCCAGGAGAGCGATCACTTTTACTATATGTGCACCAAATTTTTCTCCGACGGATCAGTTCACAATTACTTCAACCCTTATAATACCCCTTACGAGGCATTCATCAACTATATGAATGTATTCAGCGATTTCGAAATCAGAGTCAAAGAGAAGATTCACTCCTTGAAGGGGGATAAAAAATAAGTCGAACCACTATAATACATCTATGAAACAAAATTCGATTATGCCCGATTACCTGTTTGAAATCAGTTGGGAAGTTTGTAACAAGGTAGGCGGTATACATACTGTCATTGCCACAAAATCACTTTTTTTAGGAAAAGAATTCAAGAAAAACCATATCCACATTGGCCCCGACGTATGGAGGGAGACTGCTCAGAATCCCGAATTCAACGAGGATCCTATGCTATTCCGTTCCTGGCGCGAGGCTGCTCTTAATGAGGGGTTGCGTGTGAGAGTCGGCCGCTGGAATGTAGCCGGCAATCCCGTTGCCATACTGGTGGACTTTACACAATTCATCTCCAGAAAGGACGAGATACTTACCAACTTCTGGAAAAAGTTTGGAGTGGACTCTCTCAACGGCAACTGGGACTATATTGAGTCTGCACTTTTCGGCTATGCTGCAGGTAATGTCATAGATCACTTCGTACGCTTCAATGTCACTCCACACAACCATGTAGTGGCGCAGTTCCACGAATGGATGACAGGAGCCGGTCTGCTCTACCTCAAGGAGAGCGAACTTCCCGTAGGAACCATTTTTACCACCCATGCCACCGTTATTGGTCGCTGCGTGGCAGGTAAAGACCTTCCTCTGTACGACCAGATTTACAATCTCAATGCAGATGATCTTGCGCGAGAGTTTGGAGTCCTATCGCGCCACTCACTGGAGAAGGCTGCGGCTCTTAATGCTGACGTGTTTACCACAGTGAGTCAGATTACCGCCGTAGAGTGCAAGCAATTTCTAGGCAGAGAAGTGGATTTCATCACCCCTAATGGTTTTGAGAACAGTATAACACCTCCGGAAGAGCAATTCCCCGAATATGAGGCCAGGGCGAGGAAGAAGCTTATCGAGGTAGCATCCTGTATGTCGGGAGAACAGTTTGATGAAGAGTCCTTACTGGTATGTATCAGTGGCCGTTACGAGTATACCAACAAGGGTATAGATATCTTTATTGATGCGCTCAGTCGTCTCAATAGCGGAGGCTACAAAGGTAAGCAGGTGCTGGCCTTTATCATGGTGCCATCGGGTCATAACGGTCCTGACAAGGAGCTTGTAGCGAAACTCAATGGTGCAGATTCGAACTATACTACCAATGTGTCACATCTTTTGAGTGACGATTACGATGCGGTGACCAATCGCCTCAGAGCACTCAACCTCAATAACGCACTAGGCGACAGGGTAAAGGTGTTTTTTATCCCTACCTATCTCAACGGAGGTGACGGCATTTTCGACATGAGTTATTATGATCTGCTCGTCGGTATGGATCTCACCATTTTTCCTTCATATTATGAACCTTGGGGCTATACCCCGCTCGAGTCACTCGCCTTCAAAGTGCCCACTACCACTACATCTCTTGCAGGATTCGGTCTTTGGGTGCAGGAGCATTATCCCGGTGACAAGAGTCGTAAATCCATAGATATAATTACCCGCAACGATTCCAACTATGATTCGGTGGTAAATGATGTAGTCAACCGTATCCGTGAGATTGCGGCACTATCCCCCGAAGAGAAGCAATCATACAAGGAGAATGCTAAGGAGGTTTCTGAGATTGCTCTTTGGGAAAATAATATTCAATACTACAAAAAGGCCTTTTCCGCAGCTATAGCAAAGGTGGTGGCTGCTAAAGGAGAATTCTTAGGCACTGTGGATGATAAGCCTCAGTCGTATAACAAACTCGCAGCCAACGAGCCTTCCTGGACCAGCGTTTTGGTGAACAGGGAGATGCCCGAGAGTCTCAATCATCTTGATACTCTGGCAAGGAATCTCTGGTGGTGTTGGAATCAGGATGCTATAGACCTTTTCAGCTCGCTGGATGAAACTCTCTGGAAAAAATGCAAGGGCAACCCTCTGGCGCTTCTGGACAAGATAGATCTTAAGAGATACAAGGAACTGGAAAAGGATTCCGCTTTCATGGAGCGTCTTGATAGGGTTTATGGAGATTTCTGCGCATATATGAAGGGAAAGAAGGATCGCAAGGGCCCTAAGATTGCTTATTTCTGCATGGAATATGGCCTGGATACCTCGCTCAAGATATACTCCGGCGGTCTGGGTATTCTGGCAGGCGACTACCTCAAAGAGGCCAGTGATATGCAGGTCAATATGACTGCAGTAGGTCTGCTCTACAGATATGGTTATTTTACCCAGCATCTTTCCGCAATGGGGGACCAGATTTCCACATACGAGCCTCAGGACTTCATGAAAATTCCTGCAACTCCCGTAAGGGATGCCGCTAACAATTGGGTAACAATAACCATAGCATTTCCAGGTCGCAATCTCAATGCAAGAGTTTGGAGAGTTGACGTGGGTCGCACCGAACTCTATCTGCTGGACACTGATTTTGAGGATAATTGGCCTGAAGACAGACAGATTACATACCAGCTTTATGGTGGCGACTGGGAAAACCGTTTAAAACAGGAGTTCCTCCTCGGTGTGGGTGGTATCAGAGCTCTAAGAGCTTTAGGTAAAGATGCGGAGGTATATCACTGCAATGAAGGCCACGCTGCTTTCATAGGCCTGGAGCGTCTTTATGAATATATTTCACAAGACAATCTTTCTTTTCCGGAGGCAATGGAAGTGGTAAGGTCATCTTCTCTTTTTACCACACATACTCCCGTGCCCGCAGGGCATGATTCATTTACGGAAGATATGCTCAGAGCATATATGTCGCACTATCCGGCTAAACTCAAGATTGACTGGAAGACCTTCATGGAACTGGGAAAGATTAATGTCAACAACCCCTCGGAGAAATTTTCGATGAGTTTTCTGGCTGCAACCCTTTCCCAGGAGGTTAACGGCGTAAGTTGGCTCCATGGAGTGGTTTCCCAGAAGATTTTCTCCGGTATGTGGCCCGGTTACCTGCCCGAAGAATTGCATGTTAGCCATGTCACTAACGGAGTCCATTACCCTACATGGACGGCTCCTGAGTGGAAAGAGGTCCACGCAGAGGTCTTTGGTGACCAGTTCAAGACCCACCACTACGATAAAAGCTGCTTTGACGGTATCTATAAAGTCTCTGATGATAAGATCTGGAGTGTCAGACAACACCTGCGCCATAAACTTATAGAAGCCGTTAAGGAGTACATGAGCGATACCTCTGCTACAAACCACTACTCGCCGCAGCAGATCGTCAAGATTAAAAAGACTCTGTGCGACGATATCCTTACCATAGGATTCGCCCGTCGATTTGCAACTTACAAAAGGGCTACTCTGCTCTTCAGCGACCTCGAAAGGCTTAATGACTTAATCAATAACCCTGAGCGTCCGGTGCAGTTCCTCTTTGCCGGAAAAGCACACCCCGCAGATAAGGCCGGTCAGGATCTGATAAAGAGGATCATCGATATCTCCAAGATGCCCCAGTTTATCGGTAAGATCGTATTCATACCCAATTATGACATTTCCATTGCCAAACTACTGATACCTGGTGTCGATGTCTGGATGAACAACCCTACCCGTCCTTTGGAGGCCTCCGGGACCAGCGGTGAAAAAGCTGTAATGAACGGAGTCATGCATTTCTCCGTACTCGATGGATGGTGGGTGGAAGGCTACAAACCTGGCGCCGGCTGGGCTCTTCCGATGGAGCGTACTTATGACGATCAGAACTTTCAGGATGACCTTGACTCTGCTACCATATACAATATAATAGAGAACGAAATAGCACCTCTGTTCTATGATAAGGACGAGAATGGCATCTCCTCGGGGTGGATTGAAATCATCAAGAATACGGTATCTCGGGTAGCCAGTAACTTTACCACCAACAGAATGATGAGCGACTATCTGGAGAAATATTATCTCCCTCTGGCTAAACGCCAGAAAGAAATGGTTGCTTCGGATTTCGCAAAGGCGAGAGAAATGGCATTCTGGAAGAAGCGTCTCCGCAGGGAATGGCCTCATCTCGAGGTGATTTCAATTTCCAAACCTGATGACGCAAAGGGTTCTCTCACTCTGGGCAAGAAATTTAACGCAGAACTCGTTATTGCCATTGGAGAACTCAACCCCGGGGATTTGGGAGTAGAACTTATCGTGGCGACTCAGAACAAAAAGGGCGAATTGAAGATCCGCAATAGTTTTGAATTGAAGACCACCTCATTCGAAAATGGCGTGGCTACTTACAAAGCCAACATAGTTCCCGGTATGGCAGGTTCGTTCCATATTGCAATGCGCCTTTACGCTAAAAATGAGAAGATGCCTCACAGGCAGGATTTTGAACTTGTAAAATGGTTGTAGCAGCTACCGGTTTTTTTGACGGACTTCATCTGGGCCACAAAAAGGTCATAGAGGAACTCACTTCCATTGCCGAAGCGCAAGGGGGAGAGAGCATGATTATCTCCTTCTGGCCCCATCCTAGGACTGTCCTTCAACAGGATGCTTATAAACTAAGATTACTGACAACTCTCGAAGAGAAGCGCGAATTGTGCTTCTCCTTGGGGATTGACAGCTTTGAGGTTATCTGTTTTGATAAAGAATTCAGCCAACTCTCCACGGAGGAGTTTTTCAAGCGCTATCTTATAGGTAAGTATAATGTTTCCACGCTTGTCGTAGGGTATGATCATCGTCTTGGCCACGGTAAAGACGAGAGGGATATTGAGGAGATTGCTGCATCCTGCGGCATTCGTACCGTACGTGTCGGTAAATTGCAGGTGGGGGAGAGGGTGATCAGCTCCACTGCTATTCGCAATCGTTTGGTCGAGGGGGATATAGCCCGTGCCAATGAATGGCTAGGTTACCGTTACACACTTCATGGAGTGGTTGTGGCCGGCAACCGTCTTGGGCGCACTATCGGTTTCCCGACTGCCAATATGCAGCTATATGAACCTCTCAAGCTGGTTCCCGCCAACGGAGTCTATTTTGTAAGTGTTGAGGTGACAGGTGGCACCTACAAGGGAATCTGCAATATAGGTACGCGACCGACTGTATCCAACGACAGCAGTCGTAAGATAGAGACCCATATCCTCGATTTCGATGAAGAGATCTACGGATTGGATATAAGGATATCATTTATTGAGAGACTCCGCGACGAACGTCGTTTCGGTTCGTTGGAAGAGTTGCGTAAACAACTTTTGCTCGACAAAAAGTGCTGTATAGAAAAAATATTGTAAATTTGTGCAAATCCCTGAGTTATGGAAGGCTTTGATATTTTCATAATGGTGCTGGCATTTTTTGCTATGATTGTCATAACTGTTTCTAAAAACAAGAAACAGAGGGATCGCAAAACCAGGCATCCTGCCGGACCAATTCCTGCTCCAACTTCTTCGTACCCTGAAAGAGGCGGCTCCCCTGCTGATGCTCTGGAAGATATAAAGAGGGCTCTTGCTGAAGCTGAGAGACACTCCTCACAACCGGAACTTGGGATTGAGGAATATGTGGAGCATGAGCCTGCAGGGGTAGAACCGGTTAAAGTTGGTGCCGGCGAAGGTGTCAGGAGCACCATAGCTGTTAAGGACGAGAAATATTCTTTAGCAAAAAAACAAAATGAGGCCGCAAAGGGGATAAAAGTTGAAATAGACCCGCGCAATCTCATCATTTATTCCGAGATTATGCGCCCCAAATGGGAGGAATATTGATTTTTTTGACTATTTTTGCGGTGTGATTTACAAATGAAAGGATCCCAATAGGGATTCCTTTTGATTTTTATAATATTTAGAGATGTCAACAGAGATAAATTACGTTACACAAGAAGGTCTTCAAAAACTCCGTGAAGAGCTGTCGCAATTATTTGCCCAGAGGCCTGTCATTTCAAGACAGATTGCAGATGCCAGGGACAAAGGTGATCTTTCCGAAAATGCCGAATATGATGCAGCCAAAGAGGCACAAGGCCTTCTTGAGCTTAAGATATCCAAAATGGAAAGCCTCATTGCAAATGCACGAGTTATCGACGAGTCGAAGATCAATACCGATGAAGTGCAGATGCTCAACACGGTTAAGATCAGGAACCTCCGAGATAATTCCATAGCGGAATACACACTCGTGGGTGAGAGTGAGGCCAATTTCAAAGAGGGCAAGCTTGCTGCAGCCACACCTATCGGGAAGGCCCTTATCGGCCACCGCAAGGGCGATATTGTCGAGGCTCAAGTGCCTTCCGGTATCCTAAAGTTTGAAATTCTTGATATTTCAATATAGTCATAGATATGGCATCAATTTTTACAAGGATTGTAAATGGTGAGATACCATCTTACAAAGTGGCGGAGGACGACAGGTTCTACGCATTTCTGGACATAAACCCTCTGGCAGAGGGTCACACTCTCGTTATTCCCAAAGTTGAGGTTGACTACATTTTTGATCTGGACGAGGAGACCTACCAGGGGCTTTTTGCATTCGCTCGGAAAGTGGCTACTGCCCAAAAGAGTGTAATTCCCTGCAAAAGGATCGGTATAGCCGTGCTCGGAATGGAGGTTCCTCATACGCATATCCACCTGGTGCCGCTCCATAGTGAGGGTGACCTCGATTTCCGTAAGGAAAAAATCTCCCTTACACCGGAACGTTTTAAAGAGATTGCCGGCTTGCTTTCAAATGCATTCAACAAGATCTAGATAATGAAGAGATTATTTTCATTTGCCTTTGCACTCCTCCTCTTTGCAGCCTGCTCTCAGCGGCAAACGGCAGTGATTGAGGCCTCTATTGAGGGTGCCGACGAGGCGCAGATTGTGCTCCAGAAGCTTAATTTTAGCAAAATACAGGTTGTTGACACCATTAAGACTGCACCTGACGGTAGCTTCAAGTATAAGGTAAAGCTTCTCAGCACATCGCCGGGGTTTTACTATCTCTATTATGAAGGCACCAAACTCGCATCGATGGTACTCCTTCCCAAAGATAAGGTTACCATAAATGCCGATCTCAATGGCAATTTTACAATAGAGGGCAGCGAAGAATCACTCCTGTTGCAGGCCATTGACAAGGAGTTCCTCAAGACCTCCGCCCAGCTCTCTGAACTCGCAGATAAGAGTTTTGAAGGCGAGGACGTAGGTCTGGATATGGGCAAGACCTATATCGAGTATCGCAAAACCGCCCTTAGACACATTTTCGGCAATCCCCGCTCAATCACGGCAGCCACTACGCTTTTTCAGCGTTTTAATGAAAATCTTCCTGTATTCGGTGAGATCAGCGACCTGTTTATATTCAGGCAGGTGTATGACTCTCTTAAAACTGTCTATCCTCAGTCTGAATATGTGCTGGCTCTCAAGGACGAGATAGTGGCCAGAGAAAGGGCGTTTGATTTGAGCCACAAACTCTCCAATGTTCAGGAAGCCCTCTTTCCGGATCTCGAAATGCCCGATAACAATGGGGAGATGAAGCGTCTTTCGGATTTTACCGGCAAGGTAATCATTCTCTCATTCTGGAGCGTCGCACAGGATGCCCACAAAATGTTCAACAACGACCTTGCAGAACTATATCAAAAATATCATTCCAAGGGACTTGAGGTCTACCAGATTTCCCTCGATATTGACAAAGCTTCATGGGCCTCAATTGTAAGGTCACAACAACTTCCCTGGACCTGTGTAAATGATGGTAACGGCATCAATTCACCTTCGATGACCGCCTACAACATTACACGGATACCCACATTTTTCGTAATAGGACGCGACGGCACGATTGCCGGAAAGGATCTGTTTGAAAAGGATGAATTGGAAAAAGTAATAAAAGCTCAACTTTAAAACAGCTTTTTCTTGCTGATACCGGCAACGAAATCTTTTAAATAGAAGGGTTCAAAGTAGGCCACATCTTTGAACTCTTTTTTTATGAATGCCTCTGTAGCGGGAACAATCATATGTTTAGCCAAAGGATTGCACTGTTCGAAAATCGCATTGGGATGGCTTATTACACCATGTAGTTTGGTGGCGGCATTTCCGATAAAAATTACGCTACCCTCATCGAGAAGATCCCTAAAGCTCTCCTTCTCAAAAATAATAGAATTTACTCTGCTCATAGGGACTCCGTTGCTGTCAAAAATAGCACAATACGCCTCCATTCTACGGGCATCGATCAGAGCTACAATCTTCTCTGCTCTGCCGATAGCCGCCATAGTCAGAATTTGCGGAGTGGAAATGGCTATAAGGGGTTTACCGGAGCCAAAACAGAGACCTTTGGCAGTAGAGACTCCGACTCTCAGACCGGTGTAGGAGCCGGGACCTTCGCTTACAGCTACTGCATCACACTCTGCGATGGTTATACCGCTTTCAGCAAATACTTCACTGATTTGGACCGCAAGTTTTGATGCGTGACTCTTGGGCCGATTGCAACATCGGGAGGCAATCACTTCACCACCTTTAGTGAGAACCGTGGAACAAATTTCAGTGCTGGTTTCCAGAAGTAGCAAGACGGTATCTTTCATATCATATAATTATTCTTCAATATTTGGTTCCACGCACCTTCATTCCCTCTTCCAACTCTTTGCTTACGGCCGCGTAGGGGCCGGCAACTATTCTATTACCGGGTTCGAGCCCCGATATTATCTCAATGGAACTGAAATCCTGTATGCCCGACATCACAGGCGTCGCATGCACGGTGTTTCTCTCATCCACTTTCCATACGCACTCAAAAGAGTTTCGGATGAAAACCGCCTCAATGGGAACCGTCACTATATCTGTTCTTTGCCCTGTCACTATCGTAACTCTGGCAGACATTCCCGGCCTGAAGGGAAGCATGCTTGGGGACTTTACTCCGGCTGTCGTATCGCATTTGATGCCGATTCTGACCTCAAAGGTAGTAACTTGTTCAAAGTTTGAGTACAAATTTGTGGCAGAATTTGCAATTTGTGTCACAATTCCCTCAAATAATTGTCCCGGACAGGCATCGATATCTATTTTTGCGCTATTACCGGGGCTGAGTTTGAGAATGTCGTTTTCGTTGACATCCACCACTACCTCCATATCACTCAGGTCGGCAATCCGCATGATTTCAGTACCTGCCATCTGACTTGTACCAACGACCCTCTCTCCGATTTTGACGGCAATCATTGAGACTGTCCCATCCATTGGAGCACAGATTACGGTCTTGGTGAGATTTTCCGTCGCCTCTTTCAGGGCGGCCCGGCCGCTACTTACACCATATTGTGCAGCTGTAAGTTGTTCTTTAGCTATTTCAAAGTTCAGTTGCGATGTCTCATATTCGGCTGCAGAAATTACATTTTCTTCATAAAGTATTTTGTTGCGCTTAAAATTGATTTCAGCCTGTTTGAATTGAGCTTTCTGTTGCAGATAGTCGCTCCTGGCGGCGTTGAGGACGGCTTCAGCCCTTTCAACCATGGAGATATAAACATCCTGACGGATTTTCACCAGGACATCTCCCTTGCTGACGTTATCTCCTTCACGGCAATTGAGCTCCACTATTTCACCCGATACATCAGGAGTGATTGAAACCTCTATCACCGGCCTTACTTTTCCGTTGGCAGGAATGCTCTCTACCAGATCCTGTTTTTCTATGGTAAACAGACGTACTTCCGTTACGTTTCCGCCTCCTGAAGCCAGCAATATCACAAGCAGCACCGCCAGGGCAATGAGCATTATGATATGCCATTTTTTCAATCTGATTTTCTTCAATTTCATATTTTAAATATCTCAATGGTTCTCTATCTGCCTAAGTAATGGTCCACGATCATTAGCTGGAACAGATACTGAAAATAGGCCTGAACATGCTCTGAAGTGGCCTTGAGGCAAAGATTCTTGGAAATGATGTAGTCGGTGGCGGAGATTTCCCCCACTTCGAGTTTAAATTCGTTCATTCGCAAAAGTTCTTCGGAGGCCTTGCGGCTCTTTTCCGCAGCGATGCAACGACTTCGACAGCTATGGCACTCGGCTACCGCAAGTTCTATCTCATCTGCGAGTTTTCGGCGAGTCTTTTCGAGAGTGATGCTGCTCCTGGAGAGTGCGCTCTTTGCTCTTTTAATCCTGTGAGCTGTGGCTATTGACCCTGTTATCGGCAGTTTGAGTGTGAAACCCACGAAAGGTCTCCAGTGTTCCTTAAATTGCTCATTGAATTTTTTATTGGAGGCGTTGTTGTAATAGGTGCCGTAACCTGCGGAGAGTGTTATGATTGGAGAAAGTGCACTTGCAGCCACTCCTACAGCGGCTTTATCCGCTTCCATTGCTGCCCTTGCGGCTCTCGTGGCGGGATGCGCATCAGCTATGCTGTAAGCTGATATCTCCGGCAGGTTTTCCGGCGACAACGTATCTATTGCCGGTATTTCTATATTGAATCGACTGTCATAGGGGAGGTTAAGCAGCTGCATCAGTGCAATGCGGCTGTTCTCTATCTCTGCGGCAGATGCGGTAATGGTGTACTGCTCTTGTGCCACCTGTGCCTCGAGTTCCATCAGGCTGCTCAAAGGACGTAAGCCGGCCAATACCATTTTGCGACATTTCTCCATCTGTCTGATAATACTTTCACAGTTATATTTCGCTATGGAGTGCAGTTCCCTTGACAGCACCATCCGGAGATAACTTCGGATGACGCTGATGGTTACTGCATCACACACCCCTTCAAGAGAATTGGTCGCCTGTTTGAGCGAGTAGCCGGCTTCTCTGATGCTGAAATAGCCCCTTAGTCCATTGAATAGCGTCATACTGCCTCCGATAGAAGCATTGGTGCTCTGTGACCCCTTGAGTTTGTAGGGTGAGAGCCGTTCCCAGTTGAAATCATGCCCCATTTCTCCTCCTATCTGCGGAATCAGGCTCCAGGAGAGCTCTTTCAGCGCGCTTTCACTCTCTTTAAGTGAGGCCCGGGCACTTTTGATATCGTGATTGTGCTCCATTGCCTGACTGATGCATTGTTCCAGAGTCCAGTTCTGAGCCGAAGAGGGTAATGCACCTGCAATCAATAGTGCGATTATCAACTTAGTGCACTTTATTTTTTTATTTTTTTTCATTTTTTAGTTGCAATAAATGGGATTCCCGGGTGTCGCGAGCACCCGGAATTCCCGCTATTGGACGGTTATGCCTGCTTCCCTCCTATAAGACTTTTAATTTTCTTAAAAATAGAGCAGACGTACTGCGCTACAAGTCCTATGATATAACCGATGTAGTAGAGCGCATCCTGGGCCTTTTTATCCAAGCCTCCAACGATGCAGACCGACTCGCGTACCTCAATAGGTCTGAGTCCCGGTATCGTAAAATTTTCCGTCATTGTTAGTTCCCTCCATCATTTTTTTCCTTTCAGACTGTTCCATCCGTCAATAATTCCTCTGAGGAGTTTTGGCAGATAGTCACCAATAAAATTGATGATGGCCCTTACTTTGTCAAATAATGAGGCAGCACTCACAGTTGCCCCGCCTGCCGACTGGAGTTCAATGGAAGTCATTTCCCTCAATCCCAGTGCTTTCAATCGTTTTTCTTCCATAAAGCTAAATTTTTTGTGTTACTCCGTTCTTTGGTCAGGTGCCCGGAAATGACCTCTATGAGTGCGCACTCATCGTGATAGTATTGTCTGCAATCAATGCATTTTCTTTGTTGTGTGTAATCAATATGATTGTTTTGCCCTTCTCCCTGAGGTCTTTCAGTTTACGCAGGATAAAGGATTGTGATTCGTTGTCCAGGGATGAGGTTGCCTCATCCAGTATGTATATGAATGGATTGCGATAGAGCACCCTGGCAAACGCTATACGCTGTCTCTGACCACCGGAAATACGACATCCGTGTTCGCCGGTGCGTGTCAGAAGTCCCATCTGAAGGCCTGAAATGAATTCTCGCATACCCAACTCTTCAAGGATGCCGATGACTCTTTCCACGTCCGGCTCAGGATCATAGCAGGTGATGTTTTCCAGAATGGTGCCGCTTATAAGGTCGGCATCCTGGGGTACAATCGATATATAGTCACGCCATCGGCTTATATCAATCTGACTTATGTCGATATCTCCGAGGGTTATTTTGCCTTTTTGCACCTTGTAGTCTCTCATCAGAAGCGATGCGAGAGAGCTTTTTCCGCAGCCACTGGCCCCTCGTATGGCAGTTATTTGCCCTTTGGGGATTGTCATGTTGAAATCACTCAACAACGGTTCGTGTCCGGGATAGGCAAACTCAACGTTGTGGAAACGAATCTCTTCACATTTGTCGAGCGTGTAGGGGATGAACTCTCCGCCTTCGCTTTTGAGGTCGAGAATTTCGAAAATTCTTTCGGATGCAGTATTAAATTCTGCCAAATCATCCGTCAGTCTTACAAGTTGGCTCAATGGCCCCGAAAAAAATGAGGAGAGAGAATAGAAGGAGACCAGTTCTCCGACGCTGAGTTCTCCTTTGAAGATAAACAGCGAGCCTACCAGTATCAGGCAGACGGTCAGCGCTCTGGAGACAGCATCCGCAGATGTCGCAAATATGCCCGTATAACGCCCTCCACGGTAGAGTTTGTCCGCAAATGTGACATATTGGCGCTCGATATTGCGGTAATAGTGTTCCCCGTTGCCGAAATACTTGATTACTTTTATGGAGGAAATGCCCTCTACGCTCTTCTCCTCAAATTCGGCAGCACTTTCGATAATCGCCCTGTTTGTCTTTCTGTTGACTTTTCCGGCAATTATATAAACAGTGCAGAAAAGCGGTATGAAGGCCAGTGTCATCAATGCCAGTTTCCAGTAAAACGAAAACATCAGTACAAATGAGACAAGAAGCGTGAGAACGCTTGTGAGTATGGTAGTGACACCTTCGATCAGGAAAGAGCGGATACGCATCGAATCTCCTATTCTGGAGTTGAGTTCGCCCGCGCCCCTGCCTTTGAAAAATCCTACCGGCAGAGTGAAAAGGTGGCTTATATATTTTAGAATGATATGGCTGTCCATACTGATTCCGGCCCGCAGGGTGAATATCATCTGGCCGTATCCGACAAAAAGTGCAGCTGCCATCACTAGGATCATAAGTGCACCCGTAAAACCCAGGGCCGTCATATCTCCGGCAGGGAGTATGTCATCTATGATATGTTGCAAGAAAAGAGCGGTGCAGATGCCTGCCACAATGTAGGCTGCAGCCCCGGCAAGAGAAAGGGAGTAGTCCCGTTTTGTCAGTAAGAGTAGTGAAGCGTATTTTGAGAAATGTCCGCGTTTGCCGCGGAATTGTGTGAGATCGGGGTCCGGTCTCATTATGACCAGGTATCCGCTCCACTCTTTTTGCAACGTGTCGATATCTTTCTTTATGCGACGACCCTCTGCAGGGTCCATCACAATGGCTTTTTTACCGTTTATTTTGTAGAGAACATAGAAATGAAGGTCTCCGTTTTCCTTTAGAATGTGGAGGATGGCCGGGCAACCCAATCCGAGCAGGGGAGTGGTGTCGCCCGTTTCCGACTTGTAGCCTTTCGCCATAAATCCAATCTCCCGGCAAGCATCCAGAATGCCTTTGACTGTTGTCCCGTACACACTTGTTCCCGATGCCTCTCTGATGATGGTCAGTGGTATGCTGTATCCATACCAGCCGGCTATGGAGGCGATACAAGCTGCCGCACAGTCCGTCCTGTCATGTTGCTTTATGTTCATTCTCCTTCTCATTCCCATACTCCTCTTGGATTCATTAAAAAGAGGGAGTCATCCTGACCCTTCAGTGTCCCGTCCGCCATCAGGACTATCTTCCACACATACTCCCTCTAGATAAAAGCGGTAGCCGCGAAAACAGAGAGTAGGAGACAAAGAAATGACACCACCGTGTAGAGAAGTAAAAAACCTTTTCCGGCGGCAGGCACCATCCCGGACACTGTTCGGTCCAGTTCAGATGCGGGCAATATCTCTTTTTCTCTTTTCATAATCCGTGGCTCTGCCAATAATTCCATAGGCAAAGTAGTGGATAAAAAAGAGAAAAAATGTGCTTGAAAAAGCAATTATAATAGTTGTTGCTTCAAGCGACAGGTTTTTGCTTTTTTTAAAAAAGATTCAAAATTTTAAAAAAAGGATTCAAAATAGGGGAATAGCTTGTATGAGAGGTCAAGCAAGGCGGGGTAAAGCTTAGATTCAGCTATTTTATCTTCTGCAATGAAATGGAATGTTTCGTTTGCAGCATCGACAAAATGGATGATGGTCGAGAGTATCAGTACGAAAATTGCCAGGGTGACAACTACACCGAGGAGTCTGTTGAGCCATCCGAGCAGGGCTATTTTTAATATTTTTTCTATAAGTTTACCGATGAGATTGAGCAAGATTGCTACAACCAGAAATATCAGAACAAATGAAATGGCCTTTATCCAGAAGTCGGAAAGTGTGAAAAGTTTAAGAAGCCAGGAAGAAACCATATCGGCAAATCTAAGAGAGAGTGTGATACCGAAATATATGACCGCTACCGATATTATCTGTTTGACGAGACCGTTCTTGATACCAAAGTAAAATGCGGGTAGAAAGCAGACGAGGAGGATAATGTCTATAACTCCCATAAACTTAATTTTTTAATGATTGGTCAAAATTAGTGAATTATCGTATCTTTGCAAATTCAAACAAATGAAATATGAGTTTTAACGAGTACAAAAAACTCGATTTGGTCGAGATCAATCGCACAGTATTAGAGAAATGGAATAAGCAGGATACTTTTCGCAAAGTGCTTGCTGCAGGAGAAAATGCGCCGAATTTCATCTTTTTTGAAGGCCCCCCTTCAGCTAACGGAATGCCCGGTATCCATCATGTGATGGCTCGTGCTATTAAGGACGTTATCTGCAGATATAAGACGCAGAGCGGCTATAGGGTGGAGCGTAAGGCGGGATGGGACACTCATGGTCTTCCGGTGGAACTTAGCGTGGAAAAGAAGCTCGGCATCACAAAAGAGGATATCGGGAAAAAGATTTCCGTAGAGGAATACAACGAAGCCTGCCGCAAGGAGGTTATGAAATATACGAAGGAATGGGTCTCGTTGACCGAGCTCATAGGTTATTGGGTAGATATGGACAATCCTTATATCACCTATGACAACCGCTACATCGAGACATTATGGTACCTTCTCAAAATAATTTATGACAAGGGCCTGCTTTATAAAGGATACTCCATTCAGCCCTATTCTCCCGCAGCGGGTACCGGCCTGAGTTCGCATGAACTCAATCAGCCCGGATGTTACCGCGATGTCAAGGATACCACTGCCGTAGTACAGTTTAAGGTGATTAAGGATGGCAAGTCGCAGTTCCTCTTTGGGGATAGCCCACTGCCTCTATTCTTCCTTGCCTGGACCACAACTCCCTGGACTTTACCCTCCAATACCGCACTCTGCGTTGGTCCCAACATCGAATATTTGAAAGTCGAGAGCGTTAATCCCTATACAAAAGAGCCCGCCATATATATTGTGGCAAAGGCACTATTGGAGGCTCATTTCAATGAGAAAATTCCCTTCCGTGTACTTGGAGAGTCAATTAAGGGAAAAGAATTGGCAGGAATCCGTTACGAGCAGCTGTTCCCCTGGGTAAAATGCCCGGAAGGCGCGCATAAGGTGATATTAGGAGATTTTGTTACTACTGAAGATGGAACCGGTATAGTGCATATCGCCCCTACTTTCGGTGCGGATGACGACAAGGTAGCTAAGGCCAATGGTGTACCCCCGCTTATAATGGTAGATACCGCAGGTCTCAACCAGGCGATGGTGGACCCTACGGGCAAGTTCTATGCTATCGAGGATTTGGATTCCCGATTCGTTGCTGAGAGGGTGAATGTAAAAGAGTATGGCAAGTACGCCGGTAGGTATGTAAAGAACGAATACGACCCTACACTCGGCCCCGATGATGATACTTTGGATGTAGACCTTGCCGTCGATCTCAAACAGCAGGGCAAGGCCTTCAAAATAGAGAGACAAACACACAACTACCCCCACTGCTGGAGAACGGACAAGCCGGTACTCTATTATCCGCTCGACTCCTGGTTTATCAAAACTACCGCAGTGCAGCAGAGGATGATGGAACTCAACGATACCATCGACTGGAAACCCGCCTCCACAGGTACCGGACGTTTTGGCAAATGGTTGGAGAATCTCCAGGACTGGAATCTCTCCAGAAGTCGCTACTGGGGGACTCCGCTCCCTATATGGCGTACCGAGGACGGCACCGTGGAGAAATGCATCGGCTCCGTTGCAGAGCTTTACGAAGAGCTCGAAAAGGCGACGGCAGCCGGTATTATGCCTTCAAACCCCTTCAAGGATAAAGGATTTGTGCCCGGTGACTATTCGGATGAGAATTATGGCAAGATAAATATACACCGTCCCTTCGTAGATGACTTTTTCCTCGTCTCGGATGATGGACGCAAGATGGTGAGGGAGAGCGATTTGATTGATGTTTGGTTTGATTCCGGTGCGATGCCCTATGCGCAGGAAACTCTGGCTAAGCTAGGTACTCCCGAGTTCGGTCAAACTGCCGATTTCATAGCCGAAGGTGTTGACCAGACCAGAGGATGGTTTTTTACCCTCCATGCAATTGCTACTATGGTTAGCGACAAATGCGCATTCAAGAGAGTAATTTCAAACGGACTTGTTCTCGACAAAGAGGGCAATAAGATGAGTAAGCGCCTGGGTAATGCGGTGGATCCATTCGAGACCCTCGATGAATACGGAGCTGACCCTCTCAGATGGTATATGCTCACCAATGCACAACCCTGGGACAACCTCAAGTTTGATGTGGGCGGAGTGGATGAGGTGCGCAGAAAGTTCTTCGGTACCCTCTACAATACCTATTCATTCTTTGCCCTTTATGCCAACGTGGACGGTTTCGACGGTTCTGAGCCGGAAGTTCCTGTGGAAGAGCGCCAGGAAATCGACAGATGGCTCATTTCGTTGCTCAACACTCTCGTCAAGAAGTCGGTTGAAGCATACGAGGATTACGATTTTACTACTGCAGGCCGCCTTATCCAGGATTTCGTCTGCGACAACCTCAGCAACTGGTATGTGCGTCTCAATCGCAAGCGCTTCTGGGGTGGAGGTCTCACTCCTGACAAGATTGCCGCATATCAGACCCTCTATGAGGCGCTTAAGACAGTAGCTCTGCTCTCGGCTCCGATAGCTCCGTTCTATATGGATTTGCTCTGGTGTGATCTAGTACCGGAGGCGGAATCAGTGCACTTTGAACAGATACCTGTCCAATGTGAAAAGTATATCGATCCCGCTCTTGAGGAGCGGATGGATCTGGCTCAAAAGAGTTCTTCAATGGTACTTGCGCTCCGCAGAAAGGTCAATATCAAAGTGCGTCAGCCGTTGGCCAAACTCATAATTCCCGTGCTTGACCGCGGTATCGAAGAGCAGCTTGAGTTGGTTAAAGAGCTCATTCTCAATGAGGTGAATGTTAAGGAAATGGAGTTTATTCACGATACTACGGGAATTATTACAAAAAAGATAAAACCCAATTTCAAGACTCTTGGCAAGAGATACGGTAAACAGATGAAGGAGATTGCAGCATCCTTTGCGACCCTCTCGCAGCAGACTATTTCGGAGATCGAGAAGGCGGGAGATTACACACTTGTACTTCCGTCGGGTGAAGTAACGCTCTCTGCAGATGATTATGAGATCACATCAGAGGATATGCCCGGCTGGCTCGTTGCCACTGAAGGCAAACTCACTGTTGCACTTGATGTCACGGTAACAGATACACTCAGAAGGGAAGGAGTTGCACGTGAACTGATCAACCGTATCCAGAATCTGCGCAAGGAGAGCGGCTTTGAGGTAACAGATCGTATCAATGTGTTCATCCAGAACAATCCGGAAATTGAGGATGCACTCAGCGATTTTAAATCCTATGTATGCGAACAGACTCTCTCAAAATCCATTACACTTACCGAAAATTGTGAAGATGGTATTCCGGTAGAGTGGGATGAAGGAGAATTGAGGATATCTGTTGTTAAATTGAAATAATGTTGCTATTTTTACATTTTAACCAACATATAAAGTCATGGGTAAACCAGTAGAAATAAATGAAAAGGTACGTTACTCTGATGAAGAGCTTCAGGAGTTCAAAGAACTCATCCTTGAAAAGCTTGCTCAAGCCAGAGAGGAATATGAAATGCTCAGGGGCGCTGTGAACCATAGCACAAGTAACGACACAGAAGACACATCTCCCACCTTCAAGGTGCTGGAGGAAGGTGCATCTTCCCTTTCCAAGGAAGAGTCGGGCCAGCTCGCTGCACGTCAGTATAAGTTCATACAGAACCTCGAGAATGCCCTCATACGCATCGAAAATAAAACTTACGGTATCTGCCGTGCTACCGGCAAACTGATACCCAAGGAGAGACTTAGGCTTGTACCCCACGCCACACTCAGCGTTGAGGGTAAGAATGAAATGAACAAATAGAGGAAATGAAGATTTCCAGAGGTTTCAAGATATCCCTCTTTGTAATCCTTCTTTTGATTATCGACCAGATTATCAAAATCCTGGTTAAGACCAACATGACTATAGGCCAGAGCATCCACGTGTTCGGCAGTTGGTTCCAAATACTCTTTATTGAAAATAACGGCATGGCCTTCGGAATGCAGTTCGGAGGCAACGTTGGCAAATTCATCCTCTCAATATTCAGGGTGGTACTTGTCATAGCCATCATCATATATATCAGAAAACTCCTCAAGCGCGGAGACACCCCCACAGGTGTTCTCATAGGCCTCGCCGCCATCCTATGCGGTGCGCTCGGCAATATCATCGATTCCCTCTTCTATGGTATGATATTCAGCGAAAGCACACCCATACAAGTGGCAGAGCTCTTCCCCGCAGGCGGCGGTTATTCCGGATTCCTTTACGGCAAAGTGGTGGACATGTTCTATTTTCCCATCATAGACACCACACTTCCCGAATGGCTACCCATTTGGGGGGGACGCCATTTTATCTTCTTCCGTCCCATCTTCAACTTCGCCGACGCCTGCATCACCTGCGGAGCCTTCTATCTCCTGTTTTTTAAGTGGAAATTCTTCTCCAAGCAGCCTAAGACCGAAGAATCCGAATCAGCAAAATAAGCTTTTTTTTGAGTAAATGTTTTTTTAATATATCTTTGCACTCCCAAACAAAAGGAGAGATGGGTGAGTGGTTTAAACCGGCAGTCTTGAAAACTGTTGAAGTGAAAGCTTCCGGGGGTTCGAATCCCTCTCTCTCCGCTGAAAGGTCTGGACAAAACCAGACAAACATCAGACAAAATCCTACAAACCAACAGTTTGTGGGATTTTTTGTTTCTAATAAGTCCACACTAAAGGACAGGAATTGGACGCCAAAAGACATAGTTTTGTGCCTAAATCGTTACCTATTCCACTTTTCTGAAAACAGGTAACGATTTGTCCAAATTTGACCTCTCAAAGTCCCAATTTGTCCACCCTGTATATATCACATAAACAACGCATTAGTATTAACTTTGCAATTAAAAAAATGAGATTATGAAGAGTACATTTAAAGTCCTTTTCTATTTAAAGAAAGGTTCTGAAAAGAAGAACGGTGAGGTTATGATTATGGCAAGAATTACCATTGACGGTAAGTTGTGCCAATTCAGTACAAAACAAAGCATCCTGCCCGAAAACTGGAATATAGTAGCAGGTAAAGCCAAAGGTAAGGATGCAGGCAGAATAAATGCCTTATTGGAGGATATAAAAGCATCCTTGAATAATATCTACCACGAACAGCAACGGCGTGATAACTATGTGACAGCCGAAAAGGTGAAGAATGAATTTTTGGGACACAGTGAAAAACACGAAACCATTTTAGACCTTTTCAAAAAGCACAATGACGATGTGAAACAGTTGGTCGGCATATCCAAGACGATTGCCACCTATCGTAAATACGAAGTGACCCGCCGCCACCTTGCCGAGTTTATCCAAAGCAAATACAATATATCGGATATTGCCATCAATGAAATCACTCCGATGTTTATAACAGACTTCGAGTTGTATTTGCGTACTACCTGCAAATGCAGTTATAATACAACTGCCAAGTTTATGCAGTTCTTCAAACGCATTATCCTGATAGCCCGTAATAACGGCATCTTGATTGGCGACCCGTTCGCCAATTATAAAATCCGTTTGGAGAAAGTGGATAGAGGGTATTTGACAGAGGACGAAATAAAAATCATCCTTAAAAAGAAGATGGTTTCCGAACGGTTGGAAAACGTCAGGGACTTGTTTGTCTTTTCCTGTTTCACAGGTTTGGCTTATATTGATGTCGCCAACCTTACCCAAGAGAATGTTCGCAAATCCTTTGACGGTAAGTTATGGATAATCACCAAACGCCAAAAGACCAATACGGACGTAAATGTTCCCTTGCTGGATATTCCCAAAATGATATTGAAGAAGTATAAGGGCAAGCTGCCGAACGGTAAGATACTTCCGGTAATCAGTAATCAAAAACTTAACGCCTACTTGAAAGAAATAGCGGACGTTTGCGGGATTAAAAAGAACTTGACATTTCACCTTGCCCGCCATACATTTGCGACCACAACCACGCTTGCAAAGGGCGTTCCCATCGAAACGGTCAGCAAAATGCTGGGACACACCAATATAGAAACCACGCAAATTTACGCCCGCATTACCAATAATAAGATAGGTAACGATATGCAGGGACTTGATAAGAAATTTGTCGGTATCGAGAAGATTTATAAAGAAGCCCTGTAACCATTCAAACAAGGAACTTGCCGTTAAAACGGCAGGTTCTCTACCTTATTATTACTCACTTTAAAACAAATAAGCACATGAAAAGACAGTATCATAAAGAGTATCTGACCCGTGAAGAACTAACCGCCTTTTTAAAGGCTAAACTTTCTTCCGAACGTCTTGAAAAAGTCCGTGATGTTTTTGTATTCTCCTGCTTCACCGGGCTGGTTTATGAAGATTTAAAAAAGCTACGTGCAGAGCAACTTATGACGTTACCCAGTGGTAGCCACTATTTGCGAATATATGTTCCTATGACCCGTTTTCCCCGTACTATTCCCCTGTTGGATATTCCTTACAATACAAAGCATATCATTCGCTAATATTTGTGCTGCTTTGTGGTCGTAACAAGTGGAAAATTCCGGGTCACGGTCATAAGGTACACAATTCGGACACAGCTTAAAATCAATATGCCCCCGTACAAAATAATGACTATCTAAGTGGGTCGCTTTAGAACGGTAATATTGGTAAAAATCCAAATTACTTTCAAAATAGGAAGTCAATTCATCCAATCTGTCGTTATAATACTTTTTTAAGACTTCAATGCTTCCATGCGGTTTTCGCATTTCGGTATTGTAAATCTCTGTAAAGTATAATAATCTACTCAATACTTCCGGTTTGATG
>DFOK01000085.1 GCA_002376715.1 Bacteroidales bacterium UBA3543
ATTTCACGTCAACGTGCTAAGTTGGACAAGACTTTGGGTTCTATTGCTGACCTGACTCGTCTGCCGTCTGCACTGTTCGTTATTGATGTTATGAAAGAAAATATTGCAGTTCGCGAAGCTAACCGTTTGGGTATACCTGTATTCGGTATCGTTGATACGAACTCTGATCCTTCTAATATCGACTTCGTAATTCCGGCTAATGACGATGCTACTAAATCAATAGAAGTAATTCTGGATGCTTGCTGCGCTGCTATGCAGGAAGGTTTGGAAGAAAGAAAAGCTGAAAAGATCGATATGGAAGCAGCTGGTGAAGCTCCTGCTAACAAAGGCAAGAAGAAATCAGTAAAAGCTAGACTCGACAAGTCTGACGAAGAAGCTATCAACGCAGCTAAAGCTGCTGCTTTCATCAAGGAAGACGAAGAGGCTTAATATATAAAATGTGCCAATTTGCTAATGTGCAAGGGTATTGTTATACACTTGCATCTTGATTGGCAGATTGGCACATTTTTTGTTTCGAAAATTATTATTCATTTAAATAAAGGAAATTATTATGGCTGTAACTATGGCTGATATTACCAAGCTGCGCAAAATGACCGGAGCTGGTATGATGGATTGCAAGAATGCATTAACAGAGGCTGATGGCGATTACGACAAGGCAATGGAGATTATCCGTAAGAAAGGACAAGCTGTTGCTGCTAAGCGTTCTGAACGTGAGGCTTCTGAAGGTTGCGTTTTGGCTAAGACTACTGGTGACTATGCCGTTGTCATTGCTTTGAAGTGCGAAACTGACTTCGTAGCTCAGAATGCTGACTTTGTGAAACTGACTCAGGATATTCTTGATCTTGCTGTGGCTAACAAATGCAAGACATTGGACGAAGTAAAAGCATTGCCGATGGGTAACGGTACTGTACAGGATGCAGTGACTGACCGTAGCGGTATCACAGGTGAGAAAATGGAACTTGATGGTTACATGACTGTAGAAGGCGCAAGCACTGCTGTTTACAACCACATGAACAGAAATGGTCTTTGTACGATTGTTGCTTTTAACAAGAACGTTGACGAGCAGTTGGCTAAGCAAGTAGCTATGCAGATTGCTGCTATGAATCCGATCGCTATTGATGAGGATGGTGTTTCTGAAGAAGTGAAGCAAAAAGAAATCGAAGTAGCTATCGAAAAGACAAAGGCTGAACAGGTACAGAAGGCTGTAGAAGCTGCTCTGAAGAAGGCTAACATCAACCCGGCTCATGTAGACAGCGAAGATCACATGGAAAGCAATATGGCTAAAGGTTGGATTACAGCTGAAGATGTAGCGAAAGCAAAAGAAATCATTGCTTCGACCAGTCAAAAGATGGCTGAGGCCGTGGAGTTTCTGGACGAAGATCTCAAAACCTACCGGGCAGGCAAGGCCAATCCGGCTGTCTTCAACGCAGTCATGGTCAATTATTACGGATCGATGACCCCCGTTCCCCAGGTAGCCAGCATCAATACCCCCGATGCAAAAACAATTATCATCCAGCCCTGGGACAAAAAGATGATTCCCGCCATTGAAAAGGCCATAATGGATGCCAATATAGGTTTTACTCCACAGAACAATGGAGAACAAATCCGCATCAATGTGCCTGCTTTGACGGAGGAGCGCCGCCGCGATTTGGTAAAAAAAGCCAGAACTGCCGGCGAAAATGCCAAGATCAGCATTCGCAATGCACGTCGCGAAGGTATTGAGACACTTAGGAAGTTGCAAAAAGAGGGTATGCCCGAAGATGTGGTAAAAGTTTCCGAGGGAGATATTCAGAAAGAGACCGACACCTTCACCAAAAATGTTGACGAATTGCTCGCCGACAAAGAGAAGGAGATAATGACAGTATAATGATACAAATCATCTGCGGACCCTGCAGTGCCGAGTCTGAAGAGCAGGTGCTGGCTACAGCATCTGCTCTTGTTGATATTTTTGCAGGCAGGAAAGAGTACTGCCATATAGCTTATAGAGCAGGACTGTGGAAGCCCCGTACCCGTCCCGGTACCTTTGAAGGGGTGGGAGAGGCAGGTATTCCCTGGTTGCAGAGAGTGCGTCGCGAAACCGGCTTGAAAGTCGTTGTGGAAGTGGCTACACCGGCTCATCTGGAAGCGGTGTTGAAAGCCGGAATCGACATGGTATGGGTTGGAGCACGCACTACGGCCAATCCTTTTGCAGTACAAGATCTGGCAGATGCCCTTCAGGGAGTGGATATCCCTGTTTTTGTCAAAAATCCACTCAATCCTGACCTTGACTTGTGGCTCGGAGCTGTAGAAAGGATTGAAATGGCGGGTGTTCGGGACATCTCCGTTATTCACCGGGGCTTTTCATTCTATGAAAAAGGGCGCTATCGTAACGAACCGAAGTGGCAGGTTCCCATTGACCTTATGCGCAGACGTCCCGATCTGAGGATACTCTGTGACCCCAGCCATATTACCGGTAAGAGGGAATATCTTCTCGAAGTATCTCAGATGGCAATGGACCTGGGCTTTGACGGGCTCTTTATCGAAAGTCACATAGCTCCCGACTCTGCACTCAGCGACCCGGAACAACAGATAGAGCCGCACTCTCTGGGTCGGATGCTTGACGCTATCCGGATACGCAGCAGCATTCCTGAAGATGAAGAACTCAGCAGGAGGCTGCAGGAACTAAGAGCACGAATTGACTCGCTTGACGAGAATATTCTGGAAATTTTGGAACTCAGAATGGGAGTGGTTGATCAGATAGGTGTACAGAAGCGGCGTAGTAATGTAACTATTCTGCAGCAGCAGCGCTGGGAAGAGATTCTCGAGAAGACACGTAGCGGAGCATTATCCCGCGGTCTCGATCCCGTGTTTGTAGAGGAACTTTTCAAACTTATCCATGTAGCTTCTATCAAACGCCAAGTTTGAGTTATGAGTGTGTAGTGTGTAGTACTGAGTTCTGGGTATGTAGTCTTGAGTGGTACGGGGTGTAGATAAGTCCCGAGTTCTAAGTTTCGAGTCAGGAGTAAGTTGAGGTTGGTATTGGGTGAGGAATATGTGGTGTGGGGTGCGGAAGAAAAATATTTAAAAAATATTATTATTGTTTACAAATTATTTCCTATCTTTGGCATTGCCAATTGTATCGAAAAAAGAGCATTAACGATTAACAAGAAAATTAATAATAAGTAACTTAAAACAAAACATGATGAAAAAAATGGGTAAATTGTTGCTAATGGCGGCTGTGCTGCTCGTTGCAACATTCTCCGCTAATGCCAAGGCTGACAAGGTTGAACTCTGTGACGGCAAAATCGCAGTGGCTGTAAAGGATCTTGCTCCCAATGCGGATCTTACAGGCCTGGTTACCAACTACACTATCACAGTAGCTCCCGATGTTATCGAACAGTGCACCGCGCTGATTCTTACCCCGGTTGTAAGGGACGCCGATTCCAAAGCCAAGAGAGTTGTCGAGATTCTGGTCATCAGTGCTCCCGGAGAAAGGTATCGTAGTATGTGGGTTGAAGAGCAACTCTATAAGACATGCGACCCCAACCGAGTGAAATTCTACACTGTCAAGAAGGGCGAATACCTCACCATCGAGACAAACAGTCTCGTTCCCTATGAGGCATGGATGGATGACGGCAAGTTTACGGTAACCACACAGAAAGCCACTTATAATCCCGATTGTATTGAAAAACTGTGTGGGACCGAAGAGGTTTGCGATGTTCCCTATCTCAGCAGTCCGCTCACAGTTGATCCTCTCTGGACTTCAGTTACTCCCGTTTTGGTTGATATCGACCCCATCAGGGCACTCAAGACCAAACTTTACTATCCTGTAAATGTTTCCAGGTCCGTTGAGTCTTATCTCGAGAACCAGGATGCCCTCGCACTTCTGGGTACGCTCAATCAACCTAACTTTACAGTTGCAAGCATCAAGATCGGCGGTTGGGCATCTCCTGAGGCTACAGTAGCATACAACCAGAGACTTTCTGAAAGACGTGCAGCTACCCTCAAGGGCATCATCGCCGGTAAGTACAACTTCCCCGAGAGCATTTACTCGGTATCCGGTAATGGTGAGTATTGGGATGATGTGATCGATTTCATCGCAACTACTGATGATCCTGTTGTAAAGGCTTCTAAGGAAGAGCTCGAGGCTGCAATAGCAAACAATGCTAACCTTGACTCCAGAGAAGCTGCCATCAGGAGAATTGACAGAGGCAGACCCTATAGGGTGATTTTTGATCAGGTATATCCCAGATCGCGTTTTGCCGACTGCACGGTTTCATACCAGCTCAAGGGCTTTAACAGGGAACATGCTTTGATAGTATTCAGAACCGATCCCTACCAGCTCACAGAGAACGATTACATCCAACTTCTCGCAGTTGATCCCGATCCCGTAGTACTCGAAAAGGCAGTAGAGATCTATGACAATGAGAGTCTCTATGCAATTGCTGCAAAGGCTGAAGCTAATGCCGGTAATTACGATCAGGCTATAGCCTACTATGAGAAGGCAGGAGATTCGCAGGAAGTGATGAACAACATTGCTTGCTGCTACCTCCTCAAGGGTGACTCAAAGAATGCTGAGAAGTATCTTGAGAAAACCAAGGGTCTGGATGTTTATGAAGGCAACCGGAACGAATTGAGAAAAGTAGTTTTGAACAACAAGTACTTTAAGTAACAGTTCCAATTCTCAATTTAAAGTGAATTATGCTGCCCGCGATTGGTCGGGCAGCATTTTTTTGATACGATATTGCCAAACTGCAATTATTTCGTACATTTGCATCTCCAGGGCGAAAGCCCCACAACCGGCTCAGGTGGTGGAATAGGTAGACACGCAGGACTTAAAATCCTGTGGGCAGAAATGCCCGTACGGGTTCGATTCCCGTCCCGAGCACAAAAACCCCTCTTAATCTTTCGATTTTGAGGGGTTTGGTTTTTACAATTCAACTAATATCTTATTTGAACAACTTCTTGCAGAGGGTGGGGATGTCGGAAATGGGGGTGACGGTGATGCCGCCTTCGGGACGTTTTGCAAAAGAACTTTCCTTGTTGTATAAAGAGATGTAAATCTGTTCAAATCCAAGCTTCTCGGCCTCGGCAATGCGTCTCTCCACCTGACTGACCGGACGAATTTCTCCGCTTAGTCCCACTTCTGCCGCAAAGCAGATCTTCGGACTGATAAATAGATCAAAATTGGAGGAGAGAATTGCAGCAACAATTGCCAGATCGCATGCGGGATCATTTACTCTCAATCCTCCGGCAATGTTGAGGAAGACATCTTTGGCTGCAAGTCTGAATCCGGCGCGCTTTTCCAGCACGGCAAGCAGCATATTGAGCCGTCGAACATCAAATCCGGTAGTGGAGCGTTGAGGAGTGCCGTAAGTCGCCGTGCTCACCAATGATTGTATTTCAATCAAAAAGGGTCTTGTGCCATCCATCATGGCACTTACTGCCACTCCGCTTAAATCATCCTTATGCATCGGCATAAAGATCTCGGAGGGATTGGAAACTTCCCGAAGACCATTGCCGGTCATCTCGAAAACCGCAAGTTCGTCTGTGGATCCGAAACGGTTTTTGATGCTGCGAAGAATGCGATAAGCACCCTTTGTGTCGCCTTCGAAGAGCAATACTACATCCACTATGTGCTCCAGAATCTTCGGACCGGCAATGGACCCGTCTTTGGTGATGTGTCCGATCAGAATTACAGGTACATTACTCTCCTTTGCGTAGCGCAGCAGCACGGAGGCACATTCTCTAACCTGCGATACACTGCCGGCGGAGGACTCGATGTTCTCGCTGTAGATGGTCTGTATGGAGTCGATTATGAGCAAGGAAGGCTTCACCTCCTTGGCCTGCACCAGGATATTCTCCAGTAGAGTTTCGCCCAGCACGTAGCATTGCGAGTCATCTCCCTGCAGGCGTTGTGCGCGAAGTTTTATCTGGACCGCACTCTCCTCTCCTGAGACATAGAGAGTCCTGAGTCCTGAAGCATGGAGCGGAATCTGCAGGGAGAGAGTAGACTTGCCGATGCCCGGTTCCCCTCCAATCAGTATCATTGAACCCTGCACCATTCCACCTCCGAGTATTCTGTCCAGTTCCGCATTTCCTATGGAAAATCTCTGTTCTTCGTCAAAAGTAATACCTGTCAGAAGTTGGGGACGTGCATCTTGTGTCTGTATTAAGTTACGGTTGCGTCCGGAGGCTCCACCCCCGGTGCCGGCAGAGGATTTTGGCTCCTCCACCATACTATTCCATTCGCCGCAAGCGGGGCAGCGTCCCATCCATTTTGGGCTTTCATTACCGCAGGAGCTGCAGAACCAAGCTGATTTTCTCTTTGCCATGATGCAAAGATAATAAATCACCAAAAAAACTTAGACATAGACAAAAATTATCTGATGAATAAGCTTTATTTTTCCTATTTTTGCGAACAAACCAAAAACCTCAAAAGCAGTGATCAGTTTCAACATTGAATACAAGACCTATTTCGGCCAGCAATTGTATGTTGCGGGGTCAATCCCTGAACTGGGAGAGTGGGATTATTCCCGTGCACTTCCTATGAAATATTCTGAAGGGGGAAATTGGAAAGCAAACATCAAAACTCTTCCGGGTACCTTTTCATACAAATATATACTCAAGAGTCCTTCGGGTATCCTGGTTGAAGTAGGCGAACCCAGAACCATTTCAACCGTCGGCCGCTCCGGCAACATTGTACTGTACGATATGTGGCAGGGGAGTAGTGACCATTCGGCTTTTCTTTCAGCTCCCTTTGCAAATGTCTTTTACAGGAGGAAGAGCTTGAAGTCTCCGGTGGAGTCAAACTTTGCAAAGGAACTCGTTATCAGGGTGACCGCACCTCTGGTTCAATCCGAAGACTCCATCTCCATCTGCGGTGAGTCCGATGCTCTTGGAAACTGGAATCCGCTTAAGGCCCTGCCTATGCGTCCTGTTTCAGGATGCAGGTGGGAGGTGGCTCTGGATGCGTCACGCCTGCCTGCAATTGTGAGGTTTAAGTTTATCAAGCTTATAGGAGAGTCTGCCTGTATCTGGGAGGGTTGCGATAATAGGATACTTGAGATCCCTGTTTTGGCAAAGGGAGGCTCTATACGTTATGAGTGTGGTGTAACAACTTTTCCGCCGCGTACTCCCCGTTTTGCAGGAGTGGCGGTTCCTGTTTTCTCGCTACGCAGTGAAGAGGGTTATGGCATAGGTGATTTTAGCGATATCCGAAAATTGGTAGATTGGGCTACCATCACACAGCAGAGCATTATCCAGCTATTACCGATTAACGATACCTGGTCAACAGGTACTTGGACTGACTCGTACCCTTATTCGGGCATTTCTATTATGGCTTTACATCCGATCTATATCAATCCTTCTCTTATCGGAAAGGTGGATGATATCGCTAAGTTAAAGAAGTTTGAGTCAGAGCGACGTGCTCTTAATGCCCTTGAAAGTCTCGATTATGAGAGGGTTTTGCATCTCAAGGATGCCTGGTGTAGAACGCTATTCGGGCAAAACGGCGATACATTTATGGAGGATTCCGGATTTCAGGAGTTTTTTGAGGGCAATCGCGAATGGCTTCTTCCTTATGCGGCCTTTTGCGTTTTGAGGGACAAATATGATACTGCCGACTTTTCCCAGTGGGGAAAATATTCCATTTATGATCGCAAAAAGGTGGATACTCTTTGGAAAAATGTGCGCTCAGGAAAGAAAATGAGATATTATGTGTATCTGCAGTATCATCTCCATCTCCAGATGCTGGATGCCCGTGACTATGCCCACTCCAGAGGCATAGCCATAAAAGGTGACATTCCGATAGGCATCACTCCTCAAAGTGTGGAGGCATGGAGTGAGCCACATTATTTCAATATGGATGCACAGGCGGGTGCACCACCTGATGATTTTTCAGTAAAAGGCCAGAACTGGGGCTTCCCGACCTATAATTGGGCAAGGATGGCTGAAGATGGCTACAGCTGGTGGAAGAAAAGGTTCACCAAGATGGCGGAATATTTCGACGCATACCGCATCGACCATGTTCTGGGATTTTTCAGGATCTGGCAGGTGCCTTCCGATCAGGTGCTCGGCCTTATGGGACATTTCAATCCCGCAATGCCTTATTCCTATGAGGATATGCTTTCGCGCGGTTTTGATTTCAAGCATGATCGTCACGCTACTCCCTTTATCCGCTACTATATGCTTCGCGAAATGTTCGGTGACAGGTGTCAGATGGTGCAGGAGACATTTCTCGACTCAAATGAGCTGGATGTATTTACTCTTAAGCCTGAATTTTCCAACCAGAAACTCATTGAGGCATGGTTTGAGGGCAAAGAGGATAATGAGCTGAAGGATGGCATAATGGCACTTGCCGGAGAGGTACTCTTTGTGGAGGATCCTCACAAATTCGGATGCTTCCATCCGCGAATTTCCGCTCAGTATACTTACAGCTATCAGGCACTTTCCGAAGAGGAAAAGTCGGCATTCAACTACCTCTACGATGAGTTTTTCTATACAAGGCACAATTCATTCTGGCAGGAGGCGGCCATGCGTCGACTGCCTCAACTGATTACAGCCACCAACATGCTCACTTGCGCTGAGGATCTGGGTATGATACCTGCTTGCGTGCCGCCGGTACTCGAACAACTCAAGATACTCACGCTCGAAATACAGAGGATGCCTAAGGAGGTGGGGGTCAATCTGGGTAATCCGGCATATTATCCCTATCTCTCGGTTTGTGCCACCGGCACACACGATACCAGCACTCTCCGCGGCTGGTGGCTTGAAAGGTTTGGCGAAGATTGCCCCAGTCATCATTGCGAAGATATAGTGGACAGCCATCTCAATTCCCCGGCTATGCTTACCATATTGCCGCTTCAGGATTGGTTCTCTCTGGATGATTCTCTACGTGTAGAGGATCCGGAAAGTGAGCGCATCAATATCCCCTCAAACCCCAAACATTACTGGAGGTACAGGATGCACCTCACCCTAGAGGAACTTTTCGCCAAATCGCAATTCAACTCACACATCGCACATAAAGTGATCCTTAGTGGTCGCTCAGAAAGATAATCCATCACACAACTATGACAAAAAGCACTTCTACTGAAAAGAAAACCCGTAAGAAACTAGCCATCCACTGGCAGATTCTCATAGGTATCGGTCTCGGTATCATCTTCGGTATCGTGATGACCGGATTTGTTCCTTACGAAAAATGGTCTCCCTATATAAAATGGGCAGGGGATATGTTCCTCAGAGGTCTGAGGATGATTGTAATCCCTCTTATTTTCTCATCCATTGCACTTGGCGTGGCCGGAATGGGTACTTCCAAGTCCCTGGGACGTATTGCAGGCAAGACATTCGCATTCTATATAATCACTACTTTAATTGCCGCCGCTATCGGACTGACACTTGTCAATATCGTCAAACCCGGAGTCGGAGCTGACCTCAAACTCACTGAGAACGTTACCGAATTGGCAGGAGCCAAAGTCTCATTCATAGACCAGATTGTAAACATTATACCGGCAAACATATTCGAGGCATTGAGTACGGGAAATCTTCTTGCGATTATCTTTTTTGCCATTATTTTCGGCTTTTTCATCAATATGGTGGATGAGAAGCAGCAGACTACGCTTAAGGATATTTTGCAAGCCATCTACGATGTAATCATGAAGATTACATTCTTTATCATCAAACTTGCTCCTTACGGAGTGTTTGCTATTGTGGCCAATGTAGTGGGTCAACAAGCGGGGGATACGAAGGCTTTGCTAGACATTGCGGGTAGTCTGGGAATATTCGTTCTCATAGTTTGGGTAGGTCTGCTTATTCATGGAGGAATAGTGCTTCCTACACTCGTTAGAGTGCTCGGCAAGGCTAATCCCTGGAGACATATTTCTAAAGTCTCAACAGCACTTTTGACGGCATTTTCCACTTGTTCTTCCGGTGCAGCCCTTCCTATCAATATTCGCGATACACATGAGAAATGTGGAGTTTCAAACAAAATTGCCAGCTTCACACTTCCTCTAGGAGCGACTATCAATATGAATGGCACTGCACTATACGAGTGCGTAGCGGCCATATTTATAGCACAGGCATACGGCATAGAGCTGACCATACTTCAGCAGGTCATTTTAGTTTTCACATCACTCTTTGCCGCTATCGGCGCGGCCGGCATACCTATGGCGGGAATGGTGATGCTCACCATTGTGCTCAACGTGGTAGGTCTGCCGCTTGAAGGCATCGGACTTGTGTTGGCTGTAGAGCAGCTCTGTGATATGCCCCGTACAATGATTAACACCTACGGCGATACCTGCGGTGCTGTAATAATTGCCAAGAGCGAAGGCGAAGAACTTACGATTTAGAATAGACCGTGTAACTGCGCATCGATCTTATCGGTAATGGTGCGGAAATGAAGAGGATTCTCCTGAAAATTGAGGTTGTCAACGTCGATTATCAGGAGATTTCCATCGTTGTATCCCGTAATCCACTTCTCATAGCGTTCGTTTAGACCTTTGAGATAGTCAAGGCGAATACTGCTTTCATATTCGCGTCCGCGTTTCTGGATATTGTTTACCAGATTGGGAATGCTTGAACGGAGATAAATCAATAGATCGGGAGCTTTGACAAGCGAGACCATAAGCGAAAACAGAGATGCGTAGTTTTCGTAGTCACGGGTAGCCATCAGTCCCATCGCATGAAGATTAGGGGCAAATATGCAGGCATCCTCATAGATACTGCGGTCCTGCACGATCACATCGTCAGACTTACTGATCTCTACAACATCGAGAAACCTTTTGTTGAGAAAATAGATCTGGATGTTGAACGACCAGCGTTCCATATCGTTATAGAAATCCACCAGGTAGGGATTGTAGTCTACTGACTCGTATCTGGGGATCCAGCCGTAGTGTTCGGCAAGCATCCTGGTGAGTGTGGTCTTGCCGCTTCCGATATTTCCTGCGATAGCAATGTGCATAGCTCCTGATAAAATTGCGTTATTGACAAAAATACAAACTCTTTTTCGTATTTTTGCAATTATTCGTACAAATCTCTTATTATGGTCAATTATAAATGTTTCTATTTTAATGAATTGAGGGTAGGATGCTATCTGATTTGGGATGATACCCGTGAGTGTATGATTGTAGACCCCGGATGTAAGGATAACAATGAATTGGGGCGTTTGGAGAAGTTTGTGGAGGAAAACTCCCTTATTCCCGTCAAAATTCTTCTTACCCATGGCCATTTTGATCACGTTATGGGAGTGCAGGGTGTTGCCGACAGATGGGATATCAAAGCTTATATTCATCCCAATGACCGCAATTTTGCTCTTTCTGCCCACGAGTCTTGCAGCTATTTCGGATTTTATATGGAACCCATAACTTGTGAGGTGCTCAATATATCTGACAATTCCACTATAGAATTCGGTGCAACCAAATTCAAAGTGATTCATACACCCGGTCATACACAGGGTTCCGTCTGTTTTCATTATAAAAGACAGAAACTCCTCTTCTGCGGTGATACCCTTTTTGCGGGAAGTATCGGTCGCACAGATCTTCCAGGAGGCAATTTTGACCAGTTGATAGAGAGCATCACTCAGAAGCTGCTCTCTCTGGATAGTGCCACCAGGGTCATGCCCGGCCACGGTCCCGAGACTACCATAGGATACGAATATTCCACAAACCCTTTCCTAGGTTGACATTATGGGCGGAGGCACCGACCATATCGAAATTACCGGTGCGAGGGTCCACAACCTCAAGAACATTGATCTGTCAATTCCGCGCGACCGGCTTGTCGTGGTGACAGGACTCTCCGGCAGTGGCAAATCCTCCCTTGCATTTGATACCATCTATGCAGAGGGGCAGCGCCGCTATATGGAGACCCTTTCCGCTTATGCCAGGCAATTTATCGGTATTCTAGAGAGACCTGACGTGGAGGATATCAAAGGACTGAGTCCAATTATTGCCATCGAGCAGAAGACTACCGGCCGCAATCCGCGTTCGACAGTCGGCACCATAACCGAAATATATGATTTCTTTCGCCTCCTTTATGCCCGCGCAGCGGATGCATTTTCGCCGGAGAGCGGAAAAAAGATGATCCGGTATACAGATGAACAGATTACCGATCTTATCATCGAAAACCACAAGGAAGAGCGAATCCTGCTATTGGCACCCCTTGTAAAGGGTCGCAAAGGTCACTACAAGGAACTCTTCGAGCAACTTATCCGCAAAGGATACAGCCAGGTGCGCATTGATGGAGAGATCAAATGGCTCTCCGATGTTAAGCCGCTCGATCGCTATAAGGTGCATTTTGTGGAACTGGTGGTGGATAAACTCATTCCTTGCGAAGAAGAGCGCAAGCGCATCAGGGAATCGGTACTTACTGCACTGCATCAGGGCAAGGGATCTCTGGCAATTTTAAGATTGGAGGATGACTCCATAGAGCATTTAAGCCGCCACCTTATATGTCCTGAGAGCGGACTCTCTTTTGCAACTCCGGCACCACATACCTTTTCGTTCAATTCCCCGCAGGGAGCTTGTCCTCACTGTAAGGGATTGGGTACCATCGCTACCGTGGATATCAGCAAGATAATTCCGAATTTCTCCAAATCCATCGCCGGTGGAGGCATCGAGAGTGTGGGAGCGCTGAGGGACAACACAACTTTCAGATTTCTGGAGGCAATTGCTTCAAAATATGGTTTCTCGCTGCACGATCCCATCAGCACTATCCCGGAAGATGTGCTGAATCTCATTCTCTACGGTTCGGATGAGCTCCTGAGAATAGGCAAAGGCTCAAATATGGAGATGGCTTCGTTTCAGGGAGTGATTGCGCTGATTTATCACAATGATGAGGAGAGCGACCGGGTTTGGGATAAGAAAGAACTTTTCGTAGATGAAATGGTGTGTCCCGTATGTAACGGAACACGGCTCAAGAGCGAGTCACTCTGCTTCCGCATCGATGACAAAAATATAGCCGAAGTGACCGCAATGGAGATTGACGCCCTCTATGAATGGGTTTGCGGACTTCACCTGAAACTCTCTCCCAGGCAATTTATAATAGCGGAAGACATTCTCAAGGAGTTAAAAGACAGAATAGGCTTTCTTAAGGAAGTAGGACTTGATTACCTTTCCCTTGATCGCACCACGCGTTCTCTTAGCGGCGGTGAAAGTCAGCGTATCCGGCTGGCTACTCAGATAGGTTCTAAACTGGTCAATGTGCTCTATATCCTCGATGAGCCCAGCATCGGTCTCCATCAGAGGGACAATCTCAAGCTCATCAACTCCCTGAAGGCTCTCCGCGATGAAGGCAACTCGGTAATGGTAGTGGAACACGACCAACAGATGATGGAAAATGCAGATTGGCTGATAGACCTTGGTCCGGGTGCAGGAGAGAAAGGTGGCGAATTGCTATACAACGGCCCTCCCGAAGGTATAGCCTCCGCTGGCCGTCAAAGCCTTACAATCGATTATCTCCTCGGGCGCAAAATCATAGAAATTCCCTCCATCCGCCACAAGGGCAACGGAAAACAGATAACTCTCGAGGGAGCCGGCGGCAATAATCTCAAGGATGTTACCCTGAATCTCCCTTTGGGCCTCTTTGTGGGTATCAGCGGAGTCAGCGGCAGCGGCAAATCCTCACTAATCAACGAGACTCTGATGCCGATTCTAAGTCGCCATTTCTACAGATCCAAATACAAAGTATTGCCTTATAAATCTATCAGCGGAATCGAAAATATTGATAAAATTATAGAGATAGATCAGGCCCCGATAGGACGCTCACCACGCAGCAATCCTGCCACCTATACAAATGTTTTTACTGACATAAGAAGGCTTTTCGGGGAGACTCCTGATGCAAAAATCAGGGGATTCAAGGCCAACAGATTCTCTTTCAATGTCAAGGGTGGTCGCTGTGAAGTTTGCAAAGGAGCCGGAGTACAGGTAATAGAGATGAATTTTCTGCCCCCTGCCTACGTCACCTGCAAGGAGTGCAACGGACTTCGTTATAAGCCGGATACCCTTGCGGTTAAATATAAGGGGAAAAGTATCAACGATGTCCTCAATATGACCGTTTCCCAGGCTTGTGACTTTTTCGAAGCGATACCTGCCATATCGCAGAGGCTCCGTACACTCAAAGATGTGGGGCTCGGGTATCTCAAACTTGGACAGCAGAGCACCACTCTCAGCGGCGGTGAGAGCCAGCGTCTCAAACTCTCTGCCGAACTTGCACGCAGAGATACCGGCAATACACTTTATATTCTGGACGAACCCACCACAGGACTTCATTTCGAGGACATAAAAGTGCTTCTTCGGGTACTTCGCCGTCTGGTGGATCAGGGTAATACCGTGGTCATAATCGAGCATAATCTGGATGTGCTCAAATCAGTCGATTATCTGATAGACCTCGGTCCGGAAGGGGGAAAAGGAGGCGGTCGGATCATTGCAGAAGGCACTCCCGAGCAGGTGGCTGCCTGTGATGCCTCCTATACGGGTGGTTATCTTCGTGGTATACTCGGAGTGAAATGACTCCTTATCAGCGTGGTCTCAGCCAGACTGCCGGATTCTGCTTTGTAGTTCCCTTCCATATCTGGAAATGGAGTTCAGAGGTGTTGCCCTCTTCGTTGAGGATGCCGATAGGCTGCCCTGTAGCTACCTTGTCGCCGGTTTTGACATTCACCTTTTTCAGTTTGCAGTAGAATGTAAAATAGGTGCCGTGCTGGATAAGGACACATTGATTGTAGCCGGGCATCATTATAATCTGTTTTACAACTCCGTCAAACACGCAGAGCACTTCTGCATTTTTTGAAGTGGATATGTCTATACCGTTATTTTCCGGTAGTTTGAGATTCTTGTAGACAGGGTGGTAATGGACACCATATTTTCCAATTACGACTCCTTTGGCCACAGGCCAGGGGAGTTTACCCTTGTTTTGCTCAAACATTCCTGAAAGAGTGTAATCAATTGGGATTTTCTCTTTTTGCTGAGTCTTGACGGCTTTGCTGAGAATACTCTCTATCTCGCGATTGAGTTTTTCCACCTGTTGCCGTTTTCTCTCCAGTTCGCGCATTTGTTGTTTGCGGCTTTTGGCAAGGTTTTCTGCCACCTGACGGCTCATGGTCTCTTCACGCAGTAATTCTTTGTACTCCTGCTCACGTTCGGCACGGGTAGCCTCAGCTTTCTTTTTCATATTCTCGAGCTCCCTCTTTTCGAGTTCGAGCTGTGCCTTTTTTTCTTTAATCTTGACACCCTGAGCATTGACTACGTCGGCAAGATTTTTCAGGTAAGAAAACCTGCGGTAGCCCTGTCCGAGGCTTTCGCTGGCAAAGAGGTACATAAACCATACCTTCGTATCGCGATTTTTATAGGTATTGCGAACCAGGCGCGCATAATAACTTTCAAGAGTGTCGATTTCGCGCTGAAGGGTTCGTATTGAGTGGTTTTTTGCGTTTATATTGCGACCGATCTCTGCTATTTCCTTGTCAATGCCTTCGATTATGGCTTTGCGGTTGGATATTTTTCTGCTGATGAGAGTCAGTTGCAGAGTGCTGGCTTTCTCTTTAGAGAGAATCTCCTTGAGCTGCTTGTTGATAAACTCGATCTCCTCCTCGAGCCGCTTTTTCTGTTCCGACTGGCGTGAGGTATCCTGCGCCGATAGGCTCAAAAAGGGGAGTAAGAGTACGAGTATTAGCAGGAGCCTTTTCATGGTTATCTGCCGATTTCGGCCTTTTTAGCCTTAATTTTCTCCTCGATGCCAAGTGTGTCGTCGAGTGCTTTGGCTTGATTCCAGTAAACAAAGGCGAGGTCATATTCTTTGAGTGCAAAGAGTACATCACCATAATGGTCCATAATCACCGCATTCTCTTTACCTCCATAGAGCATTGCATGTTTGAATATTGCCTTTGCTTCGATGTTCTGTCCGAGCAGGTGCAGAATCCAGGCGTAGGTATCTAGATAGGTGGGGTTGTCCGGCTCCTGTTTGATGGTAATTTCGCTCATCGTCTTCGCTTTTTTGAGGTTTTTGCCCTCCAGAGCGAGATAGTATGCGTAATTGTTGAGGGTTGGCGCATAATTCGGATTGGTCTTTAGCACTTTTTTGTAGTGTCTGTAGGCATTTTTGCTATCTCCCTTTTGGTGATAAAGATCGCCCAACATGGAGTTGGAGAAGACGATTATTGCACTGTCTTTTGGTGCAGATGCTGCTATGAGTTTGAAATCCCTGATGGCCGAGTCGTAATCCTCCTTCAGGCTGTAGGCAAAGCCACGTAGCTGGACTATGTCAAAATTATAGCCGAAACGCTCAATGACTTCATCACAGGCAGGTATCAGTGCGTCCCACATTTTCTGATAATAGAGCATCATCAGGTACTGTATGGCGGCCTCCGGATTGTCAGAATGATTTTCGTAATTCTGCCTCATCAGCTCTATTGCATAGTGGGGTTTATCCATTCTGTAGAAAAACACTCCTGCCATTGTAGTGATGCCCTCATCTTTCGGATGTGTGGTATATGCATCGAGCACCATTTGCTCCGTCTCCTCCGGAAATGCCATGACAAATTGTGATGATTCGGTCAGCTTGTTGAGGTATTCGGATTTTAGGAGGGGAGATATGGCAGGATCTTTCATGAATATGCTCATATCCGCAAAATACCGTTCATACTGCCTGAGTGCCTGATAAACATGTGCGCGACCATAATATGCAGGGGAATAGTCCTGGTCTATATCAATTGCCTGGTTGTAATAGAAGAGCGAAAGAGAGTCGTTGTAAAGCGAAGCGTAACGGTCACCGAGCATTGTGGCCATTCTCGGACTCTGGCAATCCTGGTAATAACTCTCAAGATAGTCGTATAGTTGTTTGTCAGTGTAAGTGCCCTGTTTGCTCATCAGGTCCATTCTTGTCAGACCTATCATCTCGTTTTTGCCAATTTTGCCCTCTATTTTATCGAGTGTGGCAAGAGCCTTTGTGAGATCGTTTTGGTTGAGATATGCATTGATTGCCGTAAAATAGAGCTCGCTCTTTCTGGGAAAAGCCTCAATAAGTTCTTCAAGCAATAGGGTGGTCAGTTCAATTCTATCCGTCTCAGCGTAGAAGAGAGCCAGGGAATATTTGTACCAATAGTTATTCGGGTCAATGGCGAGAGCCTTCTTGAATTCATCTTCAGCTTTGGCGTGACTATTCTCGTTTGCCGAATATATCATCGCCAGATAGAAGTGGGCGGCATCATTATCGGGGTTTGCCTTTATCTCTTTGATGAATAGGGAATGAGCCTCGGGTATTTCCCCCATCTGATAGGCTTGTAATGCATCAAGATAGGTATGTGACTGTGCTGTGCACAGCAGCGGAGCGACTATTATCGCAAATATCAACAGAAATTTTCTCATCTTTCTCTACAATTCTTTATATTGTACGCAATATGCAAAATTAAGTATAAATGTTCAAACAAAAATCACTCCAAAAATATTTTGCACCCGATGCAACATTTTGTGCTATTTTTGCATCTATATAATGAAACAGTCAATGAAAAAGCAGTCGGCTTTAACTGATACTGATTTAAATGATCTCATCCGGAGGTGTTTGAAAAGAGATGTCGTGGCTCAGAAGCGCTTGTACGACATTTATGCGCCAAAGATGCTGGCTTTGTGTATCAGATATATGGGCGATCGCGAAGCGGGGATGGATGTCTTGCAGGACGGATTTGTGACAGTTTTCATGAAACTCCGTACCTACAAGGGTGAAGGCTCTTTTGAAGGTTGGATGAGGAAAATCTTTGTCAATGAAGCATTGATGGTACTTCGCAAAAACGACGCCCTTCGTTATGCAGACAAGATTGACAACATTCCTGCGGCATTTATGATGCAAAGCAATGACGATGCCGTTTCCAGGATGGGAGTAAAAGAGCTCACCGCACTCATTGAAAGTATGCCTCCGGGCTACCGTGCGGTCTTCAACCTTACCATTGACGGGTTTCAACACGATGAGATCGCCCGGATGCTGGGCATATCTTCAGCATCGTCCAGGTCGCAACTCTCGAGAGCCAGGGAATGGCTGAAGAAAAGAATTGAAGAATTATATTGAATGAACGAAAAAGATCTATACAAACTCTTGCAGGAAAAGCTTGATTCCAGCGTTGAGATGCCTGATGCATCTCTTTGGGATGGTATCCGCAGCAAGATGGCACGCCGTCACAGAATGATGGTGGTGCGTCGTGTTTCGTTCATTTCGGTTGCAGCCGCAGCAGTACTTGCAGCCGGATTGTTTATATTTAGGGGAGATGAGATTTCCACATTACCTTCTGTTCCATCAATCATGGCGGAGAGTATTCTTCCTAAAACGGAGACTCCGGTTGATCAGGAGGTCATGCCCATGGCAGAACAAATTGCCGGTCTTACCTCTTCAGGTGTAACGGCTCAGCAGGCAAAGCCCGTTTCTCGTCCTGTAACACTTACTTTAGATAAACTTACAGAGAGTCCGTCAACCACAGCCGATAAGGTTGTTGAGGAGAAAGTCGTTGCCGATATGGTTGTATCAGGCGATGATGTAGCAGAAGAGCAGGTAGTTGTACAAGAGGATAGGCCTGCTACGGATCCTGTACTCCAAGAATGGGACGAAAAGGATCTTGAAGGGATTCTCGGTACAGAAAAGCCCACACGCCGTAACTTCAAAAAGAACACATCATTACTCGCTATATCTTCCAATATATCACAAGTTGCATCAAAGGATGGCTTAATAGCTGATCTTGGGCCGAAATATGCCCCGTCGGAATTAGGCACCGCTTTTGAGTCCCGTAGCATTATCCCCTTTGATGATGAGCCGCAGTTTGACATACCGCTGTCGTTCAGTCTCCAGTTCAAACAAGCCATAGTGCCGAGATTATATATAGGTACAGGTCTTGTCTATACCTATCTTCATACGCAGTACAGCGCCATGATAGATTTGGAGAGACACCCCAATGTCTCCAGCCAGCTTCATTACCTCGGCATTCCGCTTCATCTTTCTTATAATTTTGTTGACCGTCCAAAGTTTGACGCATTTGTATCAGCGGGCGGTATGGTCGATAAATGTATAATGAGGCGTTATGTCTATGGTAGTACGGACAGACGTGAAAAAGTTGATGGTGTACAGTGGTCGGTAAACTTGGGTTTGGGGGTGGAATATTGGTTTGTACAACATGTAGGTATTGCCTTCAAACCTTCGGTAGCCTATTATTTCGACAATGACCAGCCACTCAGCATTCGTACAAACCAGCCGATTCAGTTTAATCTCGAATTGGGCTTGAGATTTAGGATGTAGCGTAATATTCCATACATAAAATAGAAAAACAACCCTTTTGGGCTGTTTTTCTATTTTATGAGTTCTGAGTTCCGAGTTCTGAGTAAGTTGTTAGTTGTCAGCTTCTGGTTTCGAGTGCGTGTTGCGAGTTTCGTGGTACTCGGTGTGGCTCAATACTCCATATCACACATTGAAAACAGAGAACCAAATACCTCGCACCCCGCAACACAACTTTATTCTTCATACAGTAGATATGGTCGTCTTTGTTCTTTGAATGAGGCGACATCTTCGGCCCACATTGCTTTAATTTCTTCGGCAGAAGCTCCGGACATTATCATTTTTCTGACGTAGTCTTGGCCTATGAGCAGTTCAAAGAATGAACGGAAGAAATGGGAGTCGAGGTTGAGGTTGCGGTATGCATCGATAACATATTCGAGATTGATGCCTGCGGCATTGATCTGCTCTATAGGTGGCTCAGTACGAAGGTCCACTCCGAAGCATTCTCTGTCAAGCTGGGGGGGATTTTTTGCTCCATCCACGCTGCGCGGTGTAAATGAATATTTGTATCCCTTCATATTGGGGTGGCCATACATCTGGAATGCCTTGTCAGTACCGCGTCCGAGACTTACGGGAGTAGCTTCAAAATAACACATTGAAGGATAGAGATATATCGAACGCATATCGGGAAGATTGGGCGAAGGCTTAACCGGAAGAGTATAGCGTGATTGGTGTGTGTAATTGGTGCATTTTATAACGGTAATATCGCACTGGATGCCGTCAGGTAGCCATTTTTCACCGTTTATCATCATACCCAATTCGCCAAAAGTCATACCGTGTGCTACAGGTATGGGCAGATAGCCTACCGTAGATTTATATTTCATGTCGAGAATGGGACCGTCAACATAGAATCCAATCGGATTGGGGCGGTCCATTATGATCATTTTCTTGCAATTTTTGGCGCAGACCTCCATTGTTTTGGTCATGGTGGTGATGTAGGTATAGAAACGACAGCCCACATCCTGAAGGTCAAAGACCATTATGTCAATTTCATCCATTGTCTCTTGTGTGGGATAGCCCCCTTTGCCGTCATAGAGCGAACGGATGGGTATTCCGGTCTTTTCGTCAACGGAGCTGCTCACCAGTTCTCCGGCATCGGCATTGCCTCTGAAACCGTGTTCGG
This sequence comes from Bacteroidales bacterium UBA3543, assembly GCA_002376715.1. Classification (GTDB taxonomy): domain Bacteria; phylum Bacteroidota; class Bacteroidia; order Bacteroidales; family UBA932; genus Cacconaster. Next base: position 20,402 of record DFOK01000085.1, read on the forward strand.
GCGAGAGAATGAAGACTACATTTATTTCACGAGAAAGGAGGGTGTCGAGCAGGTGAGTGCCGTTGGAAAGGATGCCAGTCTGGTTGGAAAGCAGACCTACCTTCTTGCCTTCAAGCAAAGGCAAATATTCGTCAAGCGATTCGGCACCTACCAGGATTTGCTCCTGAAGCACATTCGTGGAAGTTTCATCATTCTGACTTTTTGGGGAGCATTGGCAAAATGAAACTGCAAGCATAATTGCTGCAATGGAGAATATGATTTTTCTCATAATTAATGGTATTAGAATTTTAGAATAATAGTCTTCTGGTATCGGCGTCATCCACAAGAATGTTGACCTTCAGAGTTTCCTCCGGCAGCAGTTCCTCTATCATCTCCGGCCACTCTATGAAGCAGTATTCACTCGAATCAAAATATTCATAAAGGCCTATGTCCATCGCTTCGGAGAGGCGATTGATGCGGTAAAAGTCGAAATGATAGAATCGCTTTCCTTTCGAATCGGCATATTCATTGACAATGGTGAAAGTAGGACTGTTGACTATGTCCCGCACCCCCAATTGACGGCATAATGCGGTGATAAATGTAGTCTTCCCGGCTCCCATTTGTCCGTAGAATGCGATTATCCTGCTTTCACCCGCCTTTTCGAGAAAAACGCGTGCAGCTCTCTGAAGGTCGCCGGTACCGTTGATGATAATCTCAATCATAAAAATTGCCTCTGTCCAGATTGCGAAATTGTATGGCTTCGCTGATATGCTGCAAAGATATAAAAATATCGCCATCAATATCTGCAATGGTACGGGACAATTTGAGGATACGGCTATAGGAACGGGCCGACAGATTGAGCCGGTGAATGACATCCCTAAGGAAGCGTTTCTGCTCTTTGCTGACCTTGCAATAGGTGTTGAGTTGCCTCACATTCATCTGGGAATTGGTGAATATCCCTTCTCCCCTGAAACGTTCATATTGAATCTGTCGGGCCGCCAATACTCTCTTAGTAATGGCTTCGCTTGACTCTTCTTCACCATCGGCGATCAGGTCGTCGCCGCTCACTGCTTTGACAAAAATGTGCATGTCCAGGCGATCCAACATAGGTCCCGAAATGCGGGACATATAGCGTATTACGGCCGATTGTGTGCAGGTGCACTTATGGGAATCGTCTCCATAGTAGCCGCAGGGACAGGGATTCATCGAGGCAATCAGCATGAAGGATGCGGGATATTCTACTTTGTAGCGTGCTCTGGAAATGGTTACTTTTCCATCTTCCAAGGGTTGGCGCAGTGCATCCAGTATGACTTTGCTGAATTGGGCCATTTCGTCGAGGTACAATATGCCGTTGTGGGCCAAAGAAACCTCTCCGGGAGAGGCATTTTGTCCGCCTCCTATCAACGATACAAGACTAGCGCTATGGTGTGGGCTTCTGAAAGGACGCTCCAGCATTAATCCCCTTTTGCCGGTGCGGTTGCCGGTTATAGAGTATATTTTACTGGTCTCGATAGATTCGTCTCTGCTCATTTGTGGAAGTATCGAGGGTAAACAGGAGGCCATAAAGGTCTTCCCGCTGCCCGGTGTGCCCACTAAAAGGAGATTGTGACCGCCGGCTGCAGCAATTTCAAGTCCTCGCTTAGCTAATCTTTGACCCTTTACATCCTTAAAATCCTCCGAATAGTCTGGTCGGTCGGGCTGTCGTGGGTCGCGTACTACCAGCAAATGGGAGCAATTATCATTGCGCAGTATATCCAACACCTCATTTAGCGTACTGACTCCATAGATGTCGATTCCCTCTACATCGGCAGCCTCTAAAGCCGATTCCTTTGGAAAAATGCACCCTGTGAATCCCATTTCTTTGGCGTGTTCGGCGATTGGAAGTGCGCCGGTCACATTACGGATGCTACCGTCCAGTGAAAGTTCTCCGAGCATAATATATTGGCTGCATCCGGGCAAATATGCCTGCTCCGATACCGCCAACAGCCCTATGGCTATGGCCAGATCGTAGGATGAGCCCTCTTTACGTATATCGGCGGGCGCGAGATTGAAGACCAATTTGCGTCCGGGAATCCTGTATCCGTAAGTGGAGAGGGCTGTAGTTACGCGCAGCAGACTCTCTTTGACTGCATTGTCCGGTAGCCCAACCAGATGTATGCCGATACCATTGGAAAGATCCACCTCCACTGTCACCGTAACTGCCGTTATCCCTATGCAGGTGGCACAATAAGTCTTGCACAACATTTTTTATAGCAAAAATAGGTTGCGATACGGCTCTCTGCAACCCAGAGCCGTTTATACATATTTAAATGTTAATATTTGTAGAATTTCGAAAAAGTGACATTAATCTCTACGTGAAATCAAAAGTTTTGCACACTATTGCACTTGTCAGATGAAAAATCTATTTTTGTATGATGTAATCCGCTTGTAAACGGATACAATTGTTTCAAACCATTTTCAAACATTTATACATATGGAAAAAAAGAAGAACCAGCTTTCCCGGCGCGAAGCATTGAAACTTTTCGGTACCGGTATTATTGGCATGGCTATGGCCACAACCGGCATCAGTTCCATTTCAGCTCGTGAAGTAGAGCCTAAAGAGCCAATGGTGGCCAGACGCAAACACAAAGGGACTTCCAACATGGCTCCTCTTTTGGGATTCGGGATGATGCGCTTCCCGACCCTTTCCGACAAGTCCATCGATGAAGAATTGTCACTCAAAATGATTGACTATGCCTACAAGCACGGAGTCAATTATTTTGATACAGCCTTCAATTATCATGGCGGCACCTCGGAGATATTTACCGGTAAGGCACTCAAACGCTATCCGCGCGAGAGTTTCTATCTTGCGACCAAGATGCCCGGCTGGATGGTCACTTCCCTTGATAAGGCCAAGGAAATTTTTGCAACCCAGCTGGAACGTTGCCAGGTGGATTATTTTGATTATTATTTGCTCCACTCCATAAGCCGCGAAGCGGACTATGTACGTGTATATGAAGAAATAGGTACCCTCGACTATCTTATTGAAGAGAAGAAAGCCGGTCGCATTCGCAATCTCGGATTCTCCTTTCATGGGTCAAATGAGTTGTTTGACAAGATGCTCGAAAAATATGATTGGGATTTTGTGCAGATTCAGTTAAACTACCACGATTGGGATCAGATTGATGCCAAATATCTCTATAAAAGGCTTGAGGAAAAAGATATCCCCTGTATAGTAATGGAGCCCATTCGCGGTGGCATGCTTGCCAAACTCAATCCTGATGCCGAAGCGGTGCTGAAAGGGGTGCATCCCGACAAGAGTATTGCATCCTGGGCTTTGAGATATGTTGCCTCGTTGCCCGGAGTGCTCACCATACTTAGTGGTATGAGCGCGATGGAACATGTGGTGGACAATGTCAATACTCTCTCCACCGAATTTCAACCACTTAACGATGAGGAGCGTGTGGCTCTGGACAAGGCTCTGAACATTTTCCTAAAGACACGTCCTATCAGGTGTACGGCTTGCAAGTATTGTATGCCTTGTAAATTCGGAGTGGATATTCCCGCCAATTTCATGCACTACAACAAGTGCGTGAACGAGAGCAACATCCCCGAGCGTGACAGCCAGAGTCCTGAGGAGTTTGAGCGCAGGAAAAAGATTTTCCTTGAGGGCTATTATTCTATCCCCGAGGAAGCGCGGGCCGACAAATGCAGACTCTGTGGTAAATGCGAACGCAGTTGTCCTCAGCGCCTGAAGATTGCTGACGAAATGGAGCGTATTACAAAGTTGGTTCAATCACTACAATAGAACATTTAGTGCGACTTGGTCATTTTTTTTCGTACCAAGAAATAACCTTTAGAATGAAAATTCCGGAGTCAGTCAAGAAGAGGCTTGCCCATTTCTTTTGCTGTTATAGTATAGCCATTACACTCTATCTGGTGTTTAAGCCGGATGCGGAAATTTGGTGGGCTATTGTCTTTTCAGCCGGCTTTGCATTGGCGTGCGTAATAGGTGCTATAATAGATGACAAGTTGAAGTAAGTGATTGTTATAAAAGCTGCCTTTAATAATTATCCAGCGAAATTAAATTTTGCACTACAGCATAAATAGTGAGTCCTGAGACAGATTTGATGCCGGTCTTTTGTGAAATATTTTTGCGGTGTGTAATTACGGTGTTGATGCTGATAGTCAGTTCATCTGCGATCTCTTTATTGGATTTTCCCAAAGCGAGCAGTCGCAACACATCCTCTTCGCGTTTGCTGAGACTCTCTCTGTTTTGCGAATCTTCATCGGAAGCAGCTTCCAACCATTTGTTAAGTTTTGCAGACAATATCTCTTGATCGTCAAACACATCCACCACACCATCAAATTTATTCAGAAGATCTTCCGAAAAGAGGCTATATTGCACACCAATCCATTTAATACTATTGTGCTGACTGCGCAGCTGCTGAATTTGACTTTGATAAATAAGCAAATAATGGGGACCTATCAACACCATTTGAAAAGATTTGCATTCCAGCATGTGCATCAACTCTTCAAATGTGCCTGCAATTGATACACTATGGACATTTCTCATACTATCTAAAAGAGATTTTAGCCCTTCTCGTACAATGGGTGCATCTTCCAGTATCAATATGTGGGTTTGTTTCATGTGCGGGCGGCTTTGAATTTATTCTCTAATTGTATAGCGAGCGGGATAAGAATGAGTTCTTCTATTTTAGAGTGAATATTCAGATCAAATTCCACCTCAGAAAGCAAAAAGAGCAATTTCCTGCGGATTAGCCGGTCGTCGCGCGAGGGCAGATATTTTATAAGCAGATTTTTGAGGTCCGTTAATTTTATCTCAATATCGTCGTGATGGTCTTTATATTGAGATACTGAATAATTTATATGTATCTCTTGGCTGATAATGCCTTTATCTCTTTCCACCAAACATTCCACATAAGGGTGGAAAATCTGATTTTCATAATCCAAATGAGCAGTAACTTCCTTGAAGTAATCGGCAAAGAAGACCGAAACCAATTTCATCTCACGATGGTTGTTCTGTTGGCTCATTTGCTCAATCAACTGCATGATTTCCGGATATATTTGCTCCGAATAGTAACGATGTGAGGCGGCTAGAAAACGGGTTATGGTTATAGCATCATCGGATGTAAGGTTTAGAGATGGTATCGATTGTTTATTGCAATAGAGATTTGTAAAAGCGACAAAAAGTGCTTCGTTAATGTTGTGCTGCTTGCAGATTTGGGCGATACTTAGATCCTGTACCGGAAGCGAAATATCAAAATGTTCCAATAGTAGAATAACGTATGGATAATTAATAAGAATCTCAGACAATTTGCTATCCGGATGAATATCGTTTTTTGACATCATAGTGATTGTGGTTTATCTGTCCTAAAATCAATTTCCAATTTAAGGATTTCTGCGGATATTTTATAATAATTGTTTAAAAAATCTCATTTTTCTGTTTTATCTTTATTAAAAAAGACATTTCTAATTTAACAACGCATTATCATCGAAAACGAATAATCTTTTTTTGCTTACAAAGTATTTATTTCCTTTTTTTGTTGACGCAAACCTTAGAGGGCTGCTATTAGTTAGGTTGCTCTATGAGCAACGCTGTAGATTGTAAATTTAAAGATGATAATAACAAAGATATACTCCTATGGATACCGTTGTAAAGAAGCCTAAAAAAGGTTTTTTTGGTTTCGTAGAGCGGGCAGGAAATGCCTTGCCACATCCGGCATTGCTGTTTGGATTGTTTGCATTGATTACCCTAATAATATCCTGTATTGGTGGATGGTTAGGATGGAGCGGAGTACATCCCGCCACAGGAGCGCAGGTAGAGGTAGTTAATCTACTCTCACGCGAAGGGCTACACCGCATTTTGCTTGATATGGTGGACAACTACACGGGGTTCGCTCCTTTGGGCATTGTGATGGTGGCATTGTTGGGGATCGGGGTGGCAGAAAGCAGCGGACTTATCCGGGCCGCTATTAATGCATTATTGGTGAAGGCTCCTCCCAGATCAATTACCTTTATGGTGGTCTTTACCGGCATTTTATCCAATATCGCTTCCGATTTGGGATACTTGCTCATTATTCCATTGGCAGGTGTCATATTCCACTCATTGGGCAGACATCCCATTGCAGGTATGTCAGCAGCTTTTGCCGGAGTTAGTGGGGGATTTAGTGCCAACATTCTTATAGGCACAATCGATCCGTTGCTTGCAGGGTTATCTACCGAAGCCGCCCACATATTAGATATGAGTTACTACGTAATGCCGACGGCAAATTATTATTTTATGGCTGTATCTACGCTTGTGATAACGATAACGGCTACATTTGTAACATCTAAGTGGATTGAACCGCATCTGGGGAAATATACGGGTAATGTGGAACGCGAGGAAATTGTGCAACCTACCGCTTTGGAGCGAAAAGGGTTGCGTCGCGCAGGATGGTTGATGATTGCTTGGGGGGTGATTTTTGCTGTAGGACTAATTCCCGAAAACGGCATTTTGAGAGGAGCAGACGGCACGGTGCTACACTCGCCACTGCTACGTGGATTTATCTCGGTGTTGTTTTTAGTAGTAGCAAGCGTGGGAGCTGTGTATGGCTTTACGGTAGGAACATTTAAAACACAAAATGATTTGATAAAAGGGATGAACACCAGTTTTAAAAGTTTAGTGTCGTTTCTGGTACTGGTGTTTTTTGCAGCCCAGTTTGTGGCATGGTTTCGTTGGAGCAATCTGGGATTGCTTATAGCGATAAATGGGGCAGAGCTGCTTCGAAATGCCGAAATAGGGCTTATCCCGCTGGTAATTATCTTTGTTGTTTTTACCGGGTTTATGAACCTTTTTATGGGAAGCGCTTCGGCAAAGTGGGCTATATTGGGTCCCGTTTTCGTGCCAATTTTTATGTTGTTGGGGTATTCGCCCGAACTTTCGCAAGCTGTGTACCGTGTGGGAGACAGTATAACAAATATTATCTCTCCGATGATGAGCTTTTTTGCCCTTATCATCGTGTATTATCAGAAGTACGATAAAAAGTCGGGTATTGGCACCATCATGGCAACTATGATGCCTTACTCCCTCGCCTTTTTTGTAGTATGGACGTTGTTGCTTATAGTTTGGATTATACTTGGAATACCATTGGGACCTGAGGCACCGTTGTATTACAGTGGTGTGGGACAATAATTGTTGAAACCAGGCATCATCATTGTTTATTTTTCAGCACTATAAGGCTACCGTTTTCATTGAATGCCTATCCGCAAGCCTTCCTAAAAAAGGAACATTTACATTATAAGTACATTTATTTGAATCTTTCATCTGATTTGATTTCATCTAAGTTGTCGGTTTTTCTTTCAATCCATCCGTGCTTTTCAGTCCTATGAATATCAAAGTCCGGAATATAGGGTTTTATATCTAAAAGAGGCGTTCCATCTAGCATATCCACATTCTCAACATAGATAATATTCTTTTCGATTTTTAAATTTCTAACAACAGATAATCCTATTGCATTAGGTCTCTTAGGGGCCCTCGTCGCAAAAACTCCTCGTGGCACAGTGTCGAGAAAAGGTTTTGTTAATAATTTATATTCCTTAGATTTATGAAAATAATAAACCAAAATAATATGTGAAAATCCATCGAGGTCAGCTAATCCCGGTATAAATTCTTCGTTTAATTCTATTCGCCCCTTTACACCTTTTGCTCCAATTGATTGAATTGGCATTCCTTCCTTCGTATTAAAAGGAGTATATATTATTCCTATCGGTTCTAGTACAATCGACATAATTATAAAACTTATTACGTTATCAAGTCGTGTTAAAACAATCTATCTAGTTATCGCACAAATAGCAAAACAAAGAAGTTGCATTTGCAAATATAAAAAGTGAAACGATGATTCTTTACTTCGCTAAATTCAGTTTTACCCCTTTATTTGGATTTACATTCATTTCCCCATTTGTTCGCCTTGCGCTTAGGGTACCATCCCTTACGCACCCGCTTTCGTTGTTCGAACATCTCACGAATGCCCCAAAATGAGGCAAAGGCAAATACTCCCAGTAGTGTAGATAACACTTGATGAGCTACAAATAATGACCCAGCCAAACCTAGTAGTCCCATTATAAGGAAAACCCACCAAAATTTCACACCAAAATAGTATTCAGCCTTAATTACAAGTGGGTGAAACAGCCCAATAATGATAAACGAGCATATACCCACGATAATACCTGAATAATGTAATTCTATCATAATTTTTATACCCCCGTTGTTGACCTTCTATCTTCCGCCCTCCATCCTATTACGCATATGTGTTGTGTGTTCTCCCTTTTGTATATGCTTATGTCGGTAAAACCGGCTTTCAGCATAGCGTCAGAAATTTCTTTCGCTGTGTAAATATGCATATTATCTAATATATTTATCCAGCGTTCATTTCCTTCCATTCTTGAGGATTCGTTACATACGACAAACTTCCCATTAGGTTTTAATACTCGTTTAACCTCCTTGAAGTCGTCAACTATATTTTCCCAAAAGTAGATAGTTTCAAAGGCAGTCACAACATCGAAAGTTTCGTCTTTTAATGGAATAGCAGAAGCATTGGCTTGCACAATTTCAGTGCGTTTTTCGAGTACGGCTTTTTTGTTCTTTTTCAAAGATTTTGTAACGCTTGCAGGTGAATAATCAATGCCATATACCCTTCCGTTAGTGCGTTTTAAAAAGTTAGCTATGTTTTGTCCGCCACCACAACCAATATCTAAAACGTCTTCACTTCCGGATAGTTTGATATGAGTATCAATGCACCATAATGCCATTTTTTGATGTCCATAGTTCATGCCGGCAAGCATGAGCCTACCTGCGAGGCTATTGGATGGGTTCTCGGTATTTTTTATAAAATTCTTGAATAGATTCATCTCTTTAATTATTGTTTAACTCTCCCTTTATCCATAAATAGCGATGTCCCTTTCGCTTAAAACTCATATTCCACACACTTAAAACTTGGAACTCCTACTCGCGCCCTATACTCTGTACTTCGCACTCATTAACTCGGAACTTTCCTCCGAAACAGCCTTTACAATTTGAGCAACTGCTGCATTTGTTGTGATTGGAGCCAATATTCGTTTGATATTCCACCTGTGTGAGAAATCCTCTTTCAGAAAGATATTGAAGATATTCCTGTAGTGTTTCCGTAGAAATACCCAATTCCTCGGCTAACTCATGCTGAGAATAACTCTTGCCGTTACTCAATAGATTGATAATTTGTTGAAACATGACAATCCCTTTTTTACTTTAAAAAAATAGACCGGAAATATGATATACCAAAAAGGAAAGAATCAGAGAGGTCGCAATATAGTATCCCAAAATGCACAAAGTCCACTTCAAGGATCGGGTCTCTTGATATGTAGAGGTAATTGCCATGAGGCAGGGGGCATTAAAAGTAACTGCAAAGATAAAGGCGAGAGCTGCCGGGGGAGTAAGAGAAGATAGTAACACGGTATCCAGACCCGTTATCACCTCACCTCCGCTTTCAATAGCTGTCGTGAATAGACTTCCACCACCCAAATATAAAGAACCTAAAACTCCTAAAGCTGCCTCTTTACTTACCATAGAGGCGATATACGCTAAAAAGGTTTGCCACGTTAGGCCAAATACCATTGTTACCGGTTCTATGACTCTTCCGAAGCGGTAAAGCATCGTTCCTTCAGGATTACCCGAAGCACTATAAGTCAGGAGCCAAAAGATCAACGAGACGACAAAGATGACTTTAAGCGCCCGAGATAAAATATCCCATGTTCTCACCCAGATTGACCTCAACAATGCTTTCCATTTCGGCTTATGATATGGTGGAAGTTCCATTATAAGGCCTGCTCGCTCCTCTTCCCTTATTAATTTAGGACCAAATATTTTGGCGGTTATCAACATATGAATACCTGCCACCAAAAATATAGCGACAATAATTATTGGTGCCCACGCACCAAAAAACATAGAAGAAATCACGGGTACGATTGCCCAAGTGGCCGCACAAGGAACAACCCACGCTAAAGCGATTGTGAGAACTTTCTGCCCCCACGAGTCTATCACTCGCGTTCCTGCCGCACCACCAATTGTGCAACCAAAACTAACAATCAGTGGCATAACCGATTTCCCTTGTAGTCCCAGTCTAGACATAGTACCGTCGAAGACATAAGAGACACGCGCCATGTAGCCTACCTCCTCCAAAAAACCAAACACTAAATTAACGCCGAACACAAACCCTATTATTGATATGGCAAAAAAGAGAGTATTCAGCACTACCTGGGTAATCAATTGGATGATAAACATAGGTGTATTAATGGCAACCAAAGCATCAGTAATCGGCCCTCCCAGCATAGGTATGAGCTCTCCCAATTTCATAATAGGAGCAGCGGGAATAAATGAAGCGACCAGGCCGAATAGAATAATCAATATCGCAAGGGGTTTTCCCCATCTTCGATGAGTTGCTATTCTGTCAAACTTTGTAAGGATCGGTTTGTGGCCGTTTTGTACAAGTGTATCTCTAAGCAATTCATCTATCCATTGGAATTTATAGCCCGCTGTCTCCAGAGCACCGTTTTCCACAGAGGACAACAGGCCCTCCAACTCTTGAAACTCCTCCGGAGATAAGATTTTTTTTATTTTTTTCAGTACTTCCGAATCGTTTTCAATGAGCTTTGCGGCCAGCCAGAAAGAAGAATAATTTTCGATGCCATTGTCGGGCAATAGCGCAAGAATCTTATCATAGACTCCATTTTCCATCAAGCTGTACTTTTCCGTCAAGGTGGCTATATTAAGCAATCTTTTTTCCTCTAATGCAGTATCAACAACATTATAAAAGAGATCATATTTGCTGAGGTCAGCAGCGACAAAAGGGATCACGGGAATACCCAATTTCTCCCGAAGTTTCTCTGCTTCAATTATTTTTCCTTGTTCTTCTGCGACATCCATAAGGTTTAGCAAAAGGACTGCAGGGCATAGAATGCCTGCATAATCAGCCAACATAAAAAGACTTCGGGATAGTTGAGATGAGTCAGCCAATATGCATACGATATCCGCTTGCCCCGATGCAATATAATCACGTGTGATAATTTCTTCTTCCGAATTAGCGGAAAGGCTGTAAGTCCCGGGCAAATCGACAATATTATAGCGTATGCCGTTTTTGACATAGTGTCCTTCTTTTTTCTCAACCGTTTTTCCGGGCCAATTTCCGACTCGTTGCCTTGCCCCCGTCAATCCGTTAAAAAGGGTAGATTTTCCGGAATTAGGTTGACCCAAAAGGGCAATGGTGGGTGTTTTGGGCACTGTGGCACTCATGCTAATGCCTCCACCATAATATCCATACTCTCTTGTTGATTCAAAGCGATCACAGTATCGCGACTAAAGAAAAGTAAAGGAACCTTTTTTTCGTTGTAAAGCATTACAATTTCACTGCCCAATGTTAGACCAATTGAAGTTATTCGACTGAGAAATCTGGAATTACCTTTTATCTCTTTAATAACAACCTTTTGACCTGCGTTTATCTCATTAAGTTTTAACATATCTGTTCTCCTTTTTTACAATTATTTTAAAGCGACTATTTTCAATCCTAAAACACTTCGTCCGGCTTTCGCACATTGTTATTTGCGTGGGCTACGTATGTTGAACAGGCCATTTTCCCAATATCGTATTGTTCTATATTCATTTATATGCAAAGTTCACGATAGAGAAAGAAAGAAACAATCCCAATAAATGATGATTTTTGATCGACTAAAATCCCAATATTTGGGGATTGATTGCTGTTTGTATTCGCAATAATTTTGCAGTGTCAAAATACAGTGCTGACGTTACACACAGCTTGTAATTTAAACGAATACAGTAAAGTTAGTTACAGTTATGTTTGGATAGTTTTTTATTTATAAAGGTTTTACTGTAGGTTACACAATTACGCATCTCCACCATTTGTAAGCCATTTGAAAATATATAAGCGTAATTGTGTAACTAATTTATAGGGCAACTATTGTTTGTTGTTTATTACTTATTTAATTTCTCCCAATGAACGCTTCATTGCGTTACAATATGCAAACCCCGAATGTTGTATCTAACTTTCGGGGTTAATTGTTTAGCACTCGTTTTAGTGTTTAAAACTTAATCCTAAACCCTGCGAAAAAGGTTCTGGGAATTGCCGGTCCATAGACATAACCGGACGCTCTTCCAGGGCCTGTGTCGAAATCTTTTTGATAGGAGTTAAAAAGGTTTTTTATCCCTATATTTAACTGAAATTGAGCATCGTTGTAAACAGTAAATGTATAGCTTGCGCTTAGATTCAACTCAAAAAATGAAGGTGTGGTTTCAGTAATATTCACTTTTGAAAATCTGTGAATACCTTCTTTCCCTTCTCCCACTTCGTGGGGAACAAGCATACTCCCTGTATATTTTCCCGACAGCGTTGTAGATATTCTCTTTGAGGCGTTATAGGTCGTCACAAAATATGCATAAACATTAGGTGTACGCATAAATCTTCGTGTAGGAACCACCTTATCCAACTCTTGCTCTTCGGGGCTTTCGGGTTCCCACCATTTGCGCTCGTTGTCGTACTCACTTTTCTGAAGAGTGACTCCTGCCTGCAAGTCGAAAACATTTCTGTATGCCACCCTGCCTTCAAGGTTAATACCGTAAACATTTGCACCATTCGTATCATTTTCAATCAAAAGTTCGTTTCCCGTTTTCACATTGGTGAAAGGATTCATCAAACGAGTAAAGAACCCTTCGATCAGGGTATTGCATGAAACGTTACCTAACTTATAGTAAAAATCGGCAGATGTACTGATACTGCGTGAACGCTCTTCATGCAACTCTTCTGACAGCACTCTTATTATTTGTTCTCCTCCTGCAATTTCAACGTGTAAATCCTCGTCAAAAAATTGAGGGGCACGGAATCCTTCACTATAAGAGACTCTGAGATTAATACTCTCTATCGGGTTATAACGAACATTGATTCTAGGAACGAAAATGGCATTTTTTACTAAATTATGTTTATCAACGCGTCCGCCCAATAAAAAAGTCCATTTTGTGGTTTTCCACTCATTTTGAAAAAAGAAACCGAGGTTTTTTGTTTTTTGAGAAATAGGGCTCTTCCGGTAACCGCTTACATCTTCCAAGTTGCTGCCGATAAATTCTATTCCCATTGTTAAATCAGCCGGCATAAACCACAATTTATCAAATGAATAAATATAGTGACCTCCGACTTGATAGGTTAACTCGGTGGTTTGTCCGAAGGAGTTTTTTCGTAAATTATTATTTTCGACGATGTTGTTTATCTCTTTAACTCTTTCGGGAGTCATATCAGGAGTGATCTCCGGGACATCGTCAATATAAGGATCTCCGGCACCGTAATATGAATTTCTGTCGGTATGTTGAGCCGCTGCATAAATACAGAATTGGTGCTTCTGATTAGCAGAAAACCGGTCGAATTTGAGCGAACCACCATTAATGTAATGTTTTATTTGTTCGGTTATGTATGCTTCAAAGGGCTGCAAATGAAACCGGTCGCCGCCACGACGAAATTCGTGCAGATTTTGGTAATCTAAAGAGAGCTTTGAATAAATGCCGGTTTTAAGATATGAACGAAAACCGAAAGCCCTATTTTTCAAATGGGGCAACTCTGAAAAGCCGTCACCATCCAAATCATAACCGTCACGCTGGCGATGTTGCCCAAAAACCACGATACCCGCTTTCTGTGCGTCGCTTACGAGCGAAGCATTAAAAGTTGTGTTGCTTTCCAATGCTCCGGAAGCATTTATGTTAGATAAAGTGTGTGTAATTTCGCCTGAATTGCGATTTGGCTCGCGAGTAATTATATTGATGGTTCCTCCAATGGCGTTGGCGCCAAAAAGTGCCGATCCTCCACCACGAACCACTTCGATACGTTCAATCATATTGGTCGGGATTTGCTCCAAATTGTAAACACCCGCTAATGCGCCGATTATTGGGCGAGAATCAATAAGAATTTGCGAATAAGGTCCATCCAATCCATTGATGCGAACCTGTGTAGTACCACAGCTTTGGCAATTGTTTTCCACACGAAGTCCGGGCTGAAAGTTCAATCCGTCTGAAAGTGTGTATGCGTTTGTTGTTTCGAGCATTTTAATTCCGATTACATTAACCAGTGAGGGCGTCATATGACGCGTAGTTGCGCTGCGGTTTGCCGACACCACCACTTCGCTCAGCGAAACGCTCACCTCCTCCATTTCAAAGTCTATTTCCTGCGTGGTTTTTTCTTTTATTTCTACCTCTTTTAAAATAGTTTTGAAACCAATCATTGATACCTTGAGCGTGAATTTTCCAACCGGTAAATTACGCAGGAAATAGTGTCCGGTGGCATCGGTTGAAATGCCTATGGTAGTGCCTTGCAAATGTATGGTTACGTATGGTAAATGTTCTTTTGTTGCTTTGTCAAGTACGTGTCCGATAATATGAGCGTCACTAGTGTGTTTCACAGACTCTTCTGACCAAGAGTTCGTCCAAGCACACAACAGGCATAGAATTAGTAAAATATGTCTCTTCGTTAAAACGGAAATAAATATTTTTGAAATTCTCATTGATTACTGATCTTTAGAGGTGATAATTAAAGTAATTTCAAATGCAAAGTTCACGATAAATAGAGATGGGGGCAATCCCCAAAAGTTGGTATTTTGGTAGTAAAATATCCTCATTTTTGGGGATTAATTTGCTGTGGGAACAGTCAATATTTTCTTAAACTAAATAGGCCGATACATACGGTAGTGCATTTTGCCTGTTAGAACGAATTATAACACACTCTCATTTTCAAATTGTAATAAATAAATGTACATTTGTAATAAAAATAATAGCCATGAGTAAAAGTATATGTGATATGCCTATACCTGCATTATCAGACATAATAAAGGCGAAAAAACTATTAGAAAAAATAGTTAAACGTACTGATTTGGAACGTAGCAAGTCATTTTCCAACATGGTGAATGCGCAGGTCTATTTGAAGCTTGAAAATTTACAATCTACGGGTTCATTCAAAATCCGTGGAGCTTACAACCATATCAGCAATTTAAGTCCCGAAGACAAAGAACGCGGCGTACTTTGTGCTTCGGCAGGAAATCATGCGCAAGGTGTAGCTTATGCTGCTACAAAATTGGGAGTTAAGAGCACCGTCTTCATGCCCGAATTTGCTCCTCCGATAAAGGTTATTGCGACCAGAGGTTATGGAGCCAATGTGATTTTAAGAGGAGACAGTTTTAACGATGCCTATGAAGCCGCCATGGATTATCTTGAAGAGTCCGGAGCTGTTTTTGTTCATCCATACAATCATCCCGATATTATAGCAGGAGCCGGCACGATAGGTTTGGAAATATTTGAACAGTTGGATGACATAGATATGGTTTTTGTGCCTATTGGCGGTGGCGGACTTATTTCGGGAATTGCCATTGCTTTAAAGAGCATGAATCCAAACATTAAAGTTATTGGTGTAGAAGCTGAAGGTGCACACAGCATGCGAGTTTCACTTGACAATGGCGTGCTTACACCTTTTGTGTCAGGAAATACGATAGCAGACGGAATTGCAGTTAAAGCTCCCGGAAATCTCAACTTCGAAATAGTTAAAAAATATGTTGATGATGTTGTTGTGGTAAATGACAATGAAATAGCGCAAGTTTGTTTTAATTTGCTACAACGTGCCAAGAACTTGTCGGAACCCTCCGGTGCTGCCTCTTTAGCGGCAATTTTGAACAAAAAAGTAGATGTTGAAAATAAAAATGTAGTTGCAGTTATTAGCGGTGGTAATATAAATACCAGTATTTTGGAGCAAATTATCGAAAAAGGTGTTATAGGACAGGGATTAAGAGCCAGAATAGCAGTTCTCATTCCCGATCAAGCCGGTATGTTAAGCCAAATTATTAGTATTTTGGAAAAATTACGCGCTTCTATTCACGATATTGAACACGAACGTTCCATTACCAACGTTCCGGTAGGATATGTACAGGTCACAATAACCTTTAACTTGCAAGACACCTCGCAGCTTGAAATAGTAGGTAATGAGCTAAAAGCTAAGGGCTGGCAGTATAAAATATTGAAATAAAGTTAAGTTCCTGGTTTAAAGTAAATAGTATTGAATTTAGTGTGTCATATTCAATACTATCTTTCTGTTTCGAAGCTGTTATTCCGTAAGAGAATAAGGTTTTTGATAAGAAGCGGACTTTCTGTTTGGCCTATTGTTCATTTCAAAAAGCATTTCACCACCTTTGAGGATATCCGAATGTGTTATGAAATGCCTTTCATGTTTTTTGCCGTTAAGCTTTATGGATTTTACATAAACGTTTTTATCGGATAAATTTTCGGTTTTAACGGTGAATGTTTTTCCGTTTTCCAAATGAATGGTCGTTTCTTTTGTCTTGGGCGAGCCGATTACGTATTGGTCGGAACCGGGACAAACGGGGTAAAAACCGAGTGCCGAAAATATATACCAAGCCGACATTTGTCCGCAATCGTCGTTGCCCGACAGTCCGTCTATTTTGTTTTTGTACATCTGCCGCATAATTTCGTGAAGGCGGTATTCAGACTTCCACGGTTCGTTCGTCCATTTGTACAAATAGGCTACATGATGACTTGGCTCATTTCCATGTACATAGTTACCCATCAAGCCCTCTTCGTTGATATCTTCGGTTTTTTCGAAATATTTGGCAGGAAGATGCATAGTGAAAAGCGAATCAAGACGGCGAACAAATTGTTTCTCGCCACCCATTTCATTTATCAATCCGTTAACATCGTGAGGCACAAAAAAGGAGTAATTCCACGAATTTCCCTCTATAAAACCCTGTCCATGCGTATCCAGCAGATCAAAATCCTCTTTAAATGTTCCATCTTTGAGTTTCGGACGGGCAAAATGCAGGGAAGGGTCAAAGATATTGCGGTAATTCAGGGCCCGACGAGCGTACTCCTGACTAATTTCACTTTTGTTTAAACGATTTGCCAGCTCGTGAATGGTCCAATCATCATAGCTGTATTCCAAAGTAATGGAGGCAGCTGATGAACTTCTTTCCAATGGCACGTATCCATATTTTTTGTAATCGCCCGTACCATCAAAATAGTCAACATTGGAACTATGAACACAGGCTTGTAATGCCAATTCTTTATCAATATCCAATCCCTTGGCAATTGCGTCTGAAAGTACTGAGACGGAGTGATAACCGATCATGCACCAATTTTCATTTCCCATATGTGACCATACCGGTAAAACCTTATGCACACTTTGTTTGTAGTGATTTAACATGGAGTTGACAAATTGGGCGCTTCGTGCGGGCTTTATAAGATTCATAAGCGGATGTTGTGCGCGAAATGTATCCCAAACCGAGAAAACCGTGTAGTTGGTTTCTCCTTTTTCAGCTTGATGAATATTGTGGTCGATGCCACGATATCGCCCATCCAAATCTTGATAAACGGAGGGGTTTATCATGGTATGATAGAGTGCTGTATAAAAAACATATTTTGTTTCCTCATCGGCTTCAAATTGGATGCAGCTAAGTTCTTTTTCCCATTTTCGCTGTGTTTCATTGCGAATATCGTCAAACGATTTTCCGCAGGTTTCAGCCTCCAGGTTCTTCATTGCACCAAGGCAATCCACAGGAGAGAGTGCAACCTTAATCACGAGAGGCTCGCCATTGGAAAAATCGAAATCGAAATAGGCTATCAGGTGTTTTCCAAACATTTCAGGGAAATTTTCGGTCATATCAAATTTTCGCCAGAAACCGTTATAGAGCACTTTTTCTTTGTTGCGGCAACCATAGTTTTGGATAGGTTTTGAAAACTTCACGGCAAAATGGGTGTAATTCATCCTTGACCATCCGCGGGTGATACGGTAACCTGTAAGTGTATATTCATCTTCTACGCGCAGGTTTGCCATTAGCACTTTTCCATCATAATTGTAAATTCCGTAATCCAAATCGAGAATGATATGTCCTGTTTTTGTGTCTCGCGGGAAGGTGTAGCGATGTACCCCTACGCGTTCGGTTGCAGTCATTTCTGCAAGAATCCCATAATCCTGCAAAAGGACGGAGTAGTAACCGGCTTCAGACTGCTCATTATCGTGACTGAATCGTGAACGATAGCCGGTTTCAGGATTTTCTTCGGTTCCCATATCCAACTTTACCTCGCCGGTCATAGGCATTATCAGAATATCACCCAAATCGGAATGCCCCGTTCCGTTAAAATGGGTGTGACTAAACCCTACAATGGTTTTATCATCATATTGATAACCGGCACAATATTTATATGCATCGGGCTGATAAACACCCTCGATATTGTGAGGAATCATTTCCGTATCGGGACTTAATTGAACCAAGCCGAAAGGGGCACACGCTCCCGGAAAAGTGTGTCCCATGCTCTTAGTCCCAACCATGGGATTCACGTAATCTAACGGTGAATTTTGAGCAGATAAATGATTTGCAGACATCAATAATAGTATAACTAATAAACGAAGAAATTTATTCATGTTTTTTCTAATCGGTAAGTAAAATC